>NZ_CP024628.1:615613-923420 GCF_024449095.1 Vibrio coralliilyticus | reverse complement strand
GCACCTGAGAAGAGTAGGTTCTGGTAGTGTTCGGGTTTGTAACTATCGTAGAGCATCTCGGTATGCTCGGAGGTCAGTCGGTTTTCATCCCAAGGTAAGTCAGGGAAGTCGACGAGTAGGGCAAGGACTTTGTCTGTACGCTTTTGTGATAAATCAAAAGCAAACACATGTGCTTTATGGTGACCTTTCTTTGCTTCGATAGACTTTAGGATCTTAGCTCGCTGCTCCAGCGCTTTCTTGCCGAATTGAGCGTCTCCTTTGAAGCCTCCATTAAGCTTTGTGTTTAAGTAGTTATCAAGGGCGTTTTTTTGCTCTTCTACCGACGAATTTTTATCAAGAACCCCTTTTCTAACGAGCATCTCGATAATTTTTTCTTCGTTCATCACACCTAAATCTATAGGTGTTTTGGCGTGACCACTGACACTAAAAAGGGTCAGCACCGCTGTTGCCAGCAGTGTTTTCCTCATAGGACTCATATTATTTCCTTATTATATTTTGATTGCCAAATACCACTTATTAAGCGGTTATAACGTTGCGTGAACAACAAAATCCCAATCAATGGGAAGATTCCTTTTAAGTGACTTTCAGCCTGAGCTATTTCTTAATTGCTGAAATACACTTTTGTTCAGTCGGGTTGTTTTTTATATTGGTGTTATTATCTTTCTTATCGTTTTTGTTTTTTTTGTCGAATCTATTAGCAAGATAAATCTGGAGAGATTCTTGTTTTTCTTCATAGGTTTGATTATCGCAAATAACACCGCGTTCAATTAAAGAAGCAATGAGTTTCTCATCATCAGGTTGTGGATTTGCTATAACGGCAGAAGAAAGAAGTGTTAACAGACAACTGACAAATTTCATTTTAATTTATAAAATATTAATCTTTCGAAACAAAATATAACTAAGCGTTATTAAATGCAACGGCTATTTTTTGTCCATCAAGATCTTGATTCATGTATCAACAAAATAAGTAAACACATATGCTCGTCCTTAATTTACTCTTTTGTTATCTAATTATTTAACATTATAGAATAAATAACTTTATAAATTTGTTATTAGTGGCTTGGGGGTATTGAAAATAGAAAGGTGTGGAAAAAGAGGGTAAATATTTATTTTATCGTACGCTAACTTCAACAAAAAAGCGCCATAAGGCGCTTTTTACAATATAGAGAATGATCATTACAGAGGGAAACTGAGCCCAGCAATGTGATCTAGGCAGTTAAAGTTCTATGCGGTAAATCGATGTAGTTCCGCTGACTTCGTTACCCACTGCGAGGAGGTGCTGACCATGTCGAGCAAAATAACGAATCGATTCGGGACCTAAATCACCTGCTTCTGGGTTATATGTATCATTACTACACTCGCCATCCGAAACTTGAGTACAAACTGGCTCGGAGAAGTCGCGATTGTTTATGTAGTTGATGAACATCGGTGAAGTTGGTGTGCTCACATCGTAAACCATAATGCCACCTTGTCTTTCCAACCCGATAAACGCATACTGCCGACCATTAATTGATGCAACTTCAATGGCCTCTGGCTCAACTCCTTTATCATCACTGCGGTCATCAGCTGTTTCATTGCTGTCGTTGCTGCTGTTCAGGTGTTGTGGATCAAGTGTATTGACGATATCAGCAAACTCATCGCCACTGTCAAATACGAGTTCACCGTTTGCATTCCACAGTGAAAAAGAGCGGCTACCAAAACTATAAACCACATCATCTTGTGCTAAATCGCCATTCGGCTTTACAACTTTCAGACGGGCAAGTTGGTTTTTGTCACTGAGTTGGCTTTTTAGTGGATGTGATGCGTTGACGTTAAGGTCTTTACCACGCAGCTCATCGCTGTATACGATACAGAAGCCTTTTTCAGTTCTGTATTGGCTCGAGTCCGTGAAGTCATCTTCGTCCCATTCAAAACCTTTGCTATCGCAGACCGCTTGAGTGGTTTTAAAACCATACTCTCGACCATCACCTTCGTTGGCTGTTGCGATGTAGGTTTCTCCCTCTACTTGAAAACTAGCGATAGAATCTGGCATGTAAAGCCCTTCAAGTTGAGGGTAAGAGTTAAAGTTGCCCAGCTTTTTATCTTTGTTAGAAGCATCTAGAGCTTTTGTTTCCCAGCTTTTCCCACCTAAGCCGTAGATAGAGTCAACGGAAGCCTTGTGAATATCAATTTTAGCCAGCGCATTGTTTTCCTGAAGCGCAACGTACAAATAGCCGTCATCTGCGAAAGTCAGGTATTCTGGCTCTAAATCTTGTGCAACGGTCGCCCCTGGAGCTGATATTCTGATGGTTTCCATTAGCTCATCATGTCGTGATTCGCCTTGGTTGAACGCTTTGAATGAGATCTGTTTGACTTCGGCTTGCTCAATACCTGATGCGAGGTCGACTAATGTGATACTGCCTTCAGGGTCGATGCTGTAGTCAGAATTTGGCTCGCCTTCGTTAGCTGTTGCTATGTAACGACCATCTTTAGAAAAAGACACCATATCTGGCAGTGCACCGGTTTGATAGGTCTTAATCAGTTCTAATGTGTCTGCATGGTACAACGCAATCAAGCCATTTTCTTGCTTCACTTGGTTTTCAATGGCGACTGCGACTAAGCCATTGTGAACAGAAACACTATTGGCGGCGCCAATCTTGATGTTGGCCATTTCACCCGCGGTGGATAAGTCAATATGCGCAGCTTTAGTAGGACGATTTTGTGCATCTAAAGTCATGACATCGACTCGCTTGGCTTGGGCATTCACCACAAACAATTGATCGCTACATTCGTCATAAGCAACGATTTCTGCTGCCGAAGTGTCAAACTCACTATCGGCGACATAGGTCCCGAGTAATGTTAACCCGGTGATAGAAGACTCTGAGCTCTCAGGCTTGGCGGTAACTTGGCACTCTGCGGTCAATTTAGTTGTTTCTAGAGAAGTGCAACCCGCTAGAGCAATAGCAGTACAAGCAGCCAAAGTAGTCAATTTATGAACAGTAAACAAAATGGTTCCTCCATGATTTAACGCGCTGATACTACGGAGGAATTGTGAAAGAAATATTTAAGTTCTATAACAGTTGATTGAATTGTTGATAGTGTAATGTAGCACTGGTGGGCTTTTTGTCTTACGGACTAACGTGATGGCCTAAATTGTTAGGCAAAGTGGTTGGTGTAACAATGATATCTAAATTAGTATTGACTAATATTTGTGGGTGAGTGATAATTTTCATTAATTTAGTAAATACTAATTTATCAGTTATGGGTTCAAACACGATTGATATTCCAGAAATGAGGGAAAGGGCGACTGAGGCTTCAGATATGCTGAAGGTTATGGCTCACCCTGTTCGTTTGATGATTTTGTGCCAACTGACGCAGGGCGAAATGGGGGCAGGAGAGCTACAGAAGAACGCTTTACTTAGCCAATCTGCGTTTTCTCAGCATCTTACGATATTGCGTAATCACAAGATGATTCAGGCCCGCAAAGTCTCGCAGCAAGTTTTTTATTCTTTAGCGGACCCTAGAATTGAAACGTTAATTGAATCTTTTCACGATGTGTTTTGTAGGAGGTCATGATGAGTGGAACCTTTCCATGGCATTCTTTAATAGGTGGTACTCTTCTTGGCCTGTCAGCTGCTATTTTATTGTTATTTAACGCTAAGACCGCAGGAATAAGTGGGATTGTAAATGGCGTTTTTACGCCTAATCGGCATGACTTTTTGTGGCGTATCTTGTTTTTGTCAGGAATGGTAAGTGGAGGTGCACTCAGTGTGAGTTTTTCAGAGATACAAGTACCTAGCCCCGACTCTATATCAACGCCTCATTTGGTCGTAGCAGGTTTGCTTGTTGGCTTAGGTACGCGTATTGGTAATGGATGTACCAGTGGTCATGGTATCTGTGGTATCGGCCGATTTTCTCTACGCTCCGTTGTGGCCACGCTGATCTTTATGTTCACTGCGGCTGTGACGGTTTATGTTCGCTAAAGTGGGATAACATGTCACAGCTTAAGTTTCAAATGCCAGCACAAATATCAGAACAATTCGTTGCACTCGCCAGTGGGATAATGTTTGGTATTGGCATGGCGTTGTCTGGGATGACTAATCCAGAAAGTGTTATTGGTTTTTTAAATGTCATGGGGGATTGGGATCCCAGCTTAGCGTTTGTAATGGGAGGTGCGCTAGTCGTATTTACCCCTATTTACCATTTTATAATCAAGCCTCGGAGACATGCGTTGCTGGGGGAGCCGTTCTGTTTAGTAAGGAGCCAGAAGGTTGATAGAAGATTAGTCTCGGGCTCAATACTATTTGGTACCGGCTGGGGACTCGCAGGCATCTGCCCTGGACCTGCTATCACAAGCCTATCATTTGGTAACCTCGATATGTTCATCTTCATTATCGCAATGATGACGGGTTCACTGATGGCAAAACACATCCGAGTACCTATTAATAACATGGCCATTCAACGCGAATGAAGTCGAAAAGGGCTATGCAAGTACCGTAAAATCTTCACTGGTTGGTAGTGGCGGAATAAATTGATTTGAAGATTGAATGATCAGCCATTCCAGATTCTATGCAGTGATAGAAAGATAAGTTTCTGCAAAAGACGATGTTGAAACAGTTATCAACAGAAGCGCCAGAATCGATATAAGTTTAGTGTTTGTCATACTCTATATAATTTGTGTTTATTGACAGCCTTTATTCTATAAGCACTCAAGAAAAAGCAAGTGAAAATCGAGTGAAAATCACTTTTTTCATACATTTCTTTCAAGCTGAGATCACTGCCACTAAGATCGATTTGATCTTAATCTAGGGCCCAATTTTATTGATCGAAATCAATACATACCATGAGCTCATCTCGTTAAATACACCACAATATATTGTGTTGGTAGAGTAAAAATTAACCCTATATAGTGTATTTGTGGATAACTCTGTGAGTATTTAAAGGGTAAGGAGAGAAGGTGAAACCAATCGTAATCAAACGTGACGGCTCTAGAGCTCCGTTTAGCAGGGATCGCATTCAAGCTGCTGTTGAAGCAGCGGCAGAGCATGTCGATAAAGAGATCGCTATTTACGCGTTAAATGTCGCGTTAGCGGTGGAGCTGAAGCTAAGAGATCACGATGAAGTTCATATTACTGAGATTCAAACCTTAGTAGAAAACGAGTTGATGCAAGGTCCTTACAAATCACTGGCGCGGTCATATATTGAATATCGACATGACCGTGACATAGCGCGAGAAAAGCAGAGTACATTAACACGGGAAATTGAAGGCCTTATTGAGGAAAGTAATGTCGATCTTATTAACGAGAACGCAAATAAAGATGGCAAGGTAATTCCAACTCAACGTGATTTATTAGCGGGTATTGTTGCTAAGCATTATGCTAAAACTCACATTCTGCCTCGCGATATTGTTCAAGCCCATGAACAAGGCGATATTCACTACCATGATTTAGATTACGCACCGTTCTTCCCTATGTTTAACTGTATGTTGATCGACCTAAAAGGCATGTTGACACATGGTTTTAAAATGGGGAATGCCGAAATAGATACGCCAAAATCTATTTCGACAGCGACCGCAGTCACCGCACAAATCATTGCTCAAGTGGCCAGCCATATCTATGGCGGAACGACAATCAATCGGATTGACGAAGTCTTAGAACCTTACGTGATGGCAAGTTACGCTAAACACCTTGAGATAGCTAAAGATTGGGACATTCACGAACCGGAGGCATTTGCACGTGCTCGAACGGAAAAAGAGTGTTATGACGCTTTTCAGTCTTTAGAATATGAAGTCAACACGCTTCACACCGCAAATGGGCAAACTCCCTTTGTCACTTTCGGCTTTGGGCTTGGCACTAGTTGGGCTTCACGCTTAATTCAGCAGTCTATCTTGAAAAATCGTATTGCTGGTTTAGGTAAAAACCGGAAAACTGCGGTGTTCCCTAAACTGGTTTTTGGCATCAAAGACGGACTTAACCACAAAGAGGCTGATCCTAACTACGATATTAAGAAACTCGCACTAGAATGTGCTTCAAAGCGCATGTATCCAGATATTCTTAATTACGAAAAAGTGGTAGAAGTCACGGGTTCATTTAAGACGCCAATGGGTTGTCGTAGCTTTTTGGGTACCTACCGAGAAGAGGGAGAACTCATCCATGAAGGGCGCAATAATTTAGGTGTGGTTAGCTTGAACTTACCGCGAATTGCCATTCAATCTGAAGGCTGCGAAGCGAAGTTCTATGAGATCTTGAATGAAAAACTGGTGCTGTCACGTCGAGCGCTTGAGACTCGTATCTCAAGACTCGAAAATGTCAAAGCGCGTGTGGCGCCTATTCTATACATGGAAGGAGCATGCGGAGTTCGACTTAAAGCTGATGAACCTATCGCCAACATTTTTAAGCATGGTCGAGCATCTATTTCTCTTGGTTATATTGGTATCCATGAAACCATCAACGCACTCTATGGCAATAATGAACACGTGTACGATAGCTCAGAGCTACGTGAAAAAGCACTGAATATTATTAAGCACCTAAAAACAACAGTGAATCAGTGGGCTGAAGAGTCGGGTTATGGCTATAGCTTATACGGCACGCCAAGTGAGAATCTGTGCAGCCGATTCTGCCGTATCGATACCAAGGAATTTGGTGTGCTTGAGGGAGTCACTGAAAAAGGGTACTACACCAACAGCTTCCATTTAGATGTTGAGAAAAAGGTTAACCCATATGACAAGATCGACTTTGAAATGCCTTACCCTGAGATCTCAAGCGGTGGATTCATTTGCTACGGTGAGTTTCCGAACATGCAGCGCAATATCGAAGCGTTAGAAAATGTGTGGGACTATAGCTATAGCCGCGTTCCTTACTATGGAACCAATACGCCCATCGATGAATGTTATGAATGTGGTTATAACGGAGAATTCGACTGCACCAGTAAGGGCTTTACTTGCCCAAGCTGCGGGAATCATGACTCGACTAAAGTTTCGGTAACCCGACGTGTTTGCGGATATTTGGGAAGCCCCGATGCAAGGCCGTTTAATTTCGGTAAACAAGAAGAAGTCAAACGCCGGGTGAAACATCTGTAACATTTTTGGTTAGTGAATAGGGCGAAACCTTCGTCCTTTTCTCAATGCCAGTACTGAGATTGTATGGAGTCGAATGGCATCATGAATTATCACCAATATTATCCAGTTGATGTTGTGAACGGACCTGGTACTCGCTGTACTCTGTTTGTCTCGGGGTGTGTGCATCAATGCCGTGGCTGTTACAATCAATCCACGCAGCGACTTGATTCTGGCGCGTTGTTTACCCAAGCAGCAGAAGACCAGATCCTTCTGGATTTAAAAGATACCCGTATAAAACGACGTGGTTTGTCTTTGTCTGGCGGAGATCCACTTCATCCTGCAAACGTGGCGGATGTCCTCAAGCTAGTAAAGCGTGTGCGTAAAGAGTGCCCTGATAAAGACATCTGGATGTGGACCGGCTACACACTGGCAGAATTGACGTCAGAACAAAGCGAGGTGGTTGAATTACTCGATGTACTTATTGACGGAAAATTTGAGCAAGAGAAAAAAGATCTCAAGCTGGAGTGGAGGGGGAGTTCCAATCAAATCATACACAGATTCAAAATCTAACCTTAGCGATAGCGTTTTATTCTGAACTACTACTTTGTGTTGCAATTATGTTAACTGGTGCAGGTTTTTATCCTGTTTTGCTCTTAGCCGCTAAAATTTTATTTCTGAATTAAAGGATTCAATGATAAGTTGAACACCGTTACTTGAATTTCAAAGGGTTATGACTTTCATGTTCTCTAATTTACCAACACCTACATTGGATCCTATCCTTTCTTTATCCGTTGCATACCGAAACGATCCCCGTCCTGACAAAGTGGACTTGGGTATTGGCGTCTATAAAAATAGCGCCGGTGAAACCCCGGTCATGAAAGCTATTTTGCAAGCGCAAGATATTGTTGTTGAAACACAAAAGACGAAATCTTATGTCGGGTTAGCTGGCTGTGAAGAGTTCAACCAGAGCATGGTTGATTTACTACTATCGGGCACCTCTGCAATGGACCGTGTTGCAGCGATCCAGACGCCGGGGGCAAGTGGCGCTTTGCGTATGTTGGGTGACTTAATGAAAGTTGCTCAGCCAGAAACTACGGTTTGGATTTCGAACCCAAGCTATGTTAACCATCGACCAGTCATGGAAGCTGCAGGGTTAAAAGTTAAACACTACTCTTATTTCAGCCCAGAGACTAAGCAAGTCGACACAGGTCGCATGTTGGAAGAGTTATCGCAGGCAGGGCCGAAAGATGTGGTACTTCTTCACGGGTGTTGCCATAACCCAACGGGCGCCGATATTGATTTCTCAGCATGGCAAGCCATTACGGAACTTTCTCAGAAGAATGGTTTTATTCCGTTTGTGGATATCGCGTACCAAGGGTTTGGCGATGGTTTAGAAGAAGATGCCAAAGGCTTACGCTTTATGGCTGATAACGTTGAAGAGATGCTGATAACGACGTCGTGTTCAAAAAACTTTGGCCTATATCGCGAACGCACAGGTGCGGCCATTGTCGTTGGTAAGTCTGTACAAGATGTCAATAACGCAAAAGGTAAGTTACTGACGTTGGCTCGTGCGACTTACACTATGCCACCAGATCACGGTGCTGCGTTGGTTAAGACTATTCTTCAAAATGAAAACTTAACACATGCTTGGAAGCAAGAATTGAGTGAAATGCAGCAGCGCTTGCTCAACCTCCGTCAAACTTTGTGTAACGAACTGAGAAATACCCATAACACTTCACAGTTCGATTTTATTGAAAGCCACAAAGGCATGTTTACTGTGCTAGGATTTACTCAAGACCAAATGACGCAACTCCGTGAAGAGTATGGTATTTATGGTGTCGGTGATGGTCGAATTAACATCGCAGGACTAACAGAAAAAGATATTCCTTACGTAGCCGATGCGATAGTTAAAGTGTCTTAAATTTTGCTTTAAGGCTCACATCATGTGGGCCTTTTAAAAGCAGTCGTGTCTTGTTATTAGTTAGGTGATCGAATGAACAAACCGTGGAAAGCTTTAATTCCGATTATGCTTAGTGGTGGTTTGATGGCATGTTCTACAACAGGTCAACAGCCGGTAGAGTCAGAGCAAAAACCACAAGTTGAAGAGCCTAAAGTAGAGCCAGAAAAAGAAACAAAACCGGAAACAAAGCCGGAAGAGAAACCTAAGCCAAAACCACAGGCAAGAAAGACGGCTGATGGGAAGCTGATACTGGGTGAACAAGAATGGGTGTATGTTCCGGGGCTAGAAGAAAGTTTTAAAGCACGAATCGACACAGGTGCAACCACCTCCTCGATCAGTGCTACGGATGTCGTTGAATTTGAACGTGATGGAAAAGATTGGGTTAAGTTCAAGATTGAGCATGATGGTATCAAGAGTAAAGAGATTGCTTTGCCTGTCCAACGCTGGGTAAAAATTCGCCAGTCGAGTGCAGAAGAGTCTGAACGTCGCGCTGTCGTTGAATCTTGGATTCAAATCGGAGATCTAAAGGAGAAAACCGAGTTCACACTTGCTGATAGAACGCACCTCAAGTTTCCATTGTTGCTTGGACGTAGCTTTTTTAAAGATGTCGCAGTGGTCGATGTCAGCAAAAAGTTTGTGCAGAAAAAGCATAAGTAAAGAAGTAGCAAAGCAAGAACGGCACCATTTAAGGTGCCGTTTTTTATTGTTTTACATTGAGATTTTTGAACACAGTGAGAGAACTTAATTGCATATTCAGTTACTCTGCGCGGGTTCTTAACATTCCGTATCGGTGGCAGGCATTTCTAATTTAAAAAACACAATACGCCTGGGTTGGAAGTACCGATACAGTCAGCTTAATCCAAGGAGTCCCAAATGAAGCATTTAGCGATGGCCGTTGTTATCAGAAACGGCAAAGTTCTGATTCAAGAACGTTACCGTGCAGAGCAAGGTATGGTGATGGAATTTCCGGGAGGTGAAGCCAATGAAAACGAACCAGGAACAGATGCCGCTATCCGAGAGCTCTATGAAGAAACTCACCTAAGTGGCCTCTCACATTTAGCGACTTATAGCGATATTAATGAATATGGTGGGAGAATTTACTACGTCGTGTTGCATGCTGATGAGGCAGCAGTACCAGTCGCACACGACAAAGGCAGACAGCAAACGTTTTACTGGATGTTGATTGAAGATATTCCAATCCATGATTTTTATAAAGCAGACGTTAACTTTATTCAGCGTCATCTAAAGAAACATTTGCGCCGAGAGTCAAAGGAACTTGTATAAAAGAAAGGCCAATCATTGAATGATTGGCCTTGCTGTTATTGGATTTCTAAAAGTTCCACATCAAAGATTAAAGTTGATGCTGGTGGAATAGGACCGGTACCGTTCTTGCCATACGCTAAGGGACTTGGAATAAACAAGCGGAACTTGTCGCCTTCGACCATATGAGTCAGGCCTTCTTGCCAGCCTTTAATCACTTGTTTCAAAGCGAATGAAATCGGCTCACCACGCTCAACTGAGCTATCAAAAACAGTACCGTCAATCAATGTGCCGTGATAATGCACCTTAACTTTACTCTTAGTGGTTGGATGGACAGTGCCTGTCCCTTTATTGAGCACCAAGTACTGCAACCCGCTCTCAGTAGTGACTACGCCTTCTTTCTTGGCGTTTTCTAGAAGAAAGGCTTGCCCGGCTGCGAAGTTTTCTTCACCTGCTTTACTTGTTACTAAAGTGCGGTAAATCATAAAGCCTGCTAGAACCAGAACGACAATGGGAATAATAATTTTAGACATGAGTCTTTTCCGTATTTACTTAAGGTTGTTGAGTAAGATAATTGATGGTGTTGGCGATGTCTTGAACATCTTTATGGCCTGATGTCTGAACCATGTATTTACCATTGATAATAAAGGTCGGTACGGAGTTTATCTGACCTTTTTCTGTGAGGTTTTCAGCAAGCTGCATTGCTTTAAATAATTGGTTTTGATTCTCTTCTTTTAGCTCATATGGGCTTACCAAGCCTCGTGAGTGAAACGCTTGAATAATCGCTTGTTTTTTCTCTGCCATTGTTGCGTTGTTACCCATTTGTGCGGCTTGAAATAGCTCGTTCATCATGGAGTGATCAGGCTTTTGCCCAAGTTGCATCTCAGCAGTGTAATAAATCATGGCACTGATTTTAGCACTGTCATTAAAAGTAACGTGAACCTTGCCAATGTTTTGTTGAGTCAGTTCTTCAAGCTGAGGAAGGACTGACTCCATTTTTTTACAGTGGCCGCAGTTTAATGAGAAAACTTCGGTCACCTGAGGTAAACGATAAGTGGACAAGTCCGTAGGGAGTGTTTGGAATTGTTTACCTTCCTGAGGCACATCTCGGTCGCTACAGCCTGCCAACAAAGTGACAAACACGATGGCAAATAAGGTCATCATTTTTTTCATAATAATACTCTTTGTGGACACTGGCCATTTTGATGCTCAGCGAGGTTGTAATAGCTGGATTTTACTCTTTCACAGGCCTTAACTAAACAGTTCTGGCAGTGAAATGCTTATTAAATCATTTCAGAACGTTAAGTGGTCAGAAGGCGAACAGTAAAGGGTTAAATTATCATTAAAGTATTCCCAAATTTGCCGATATAAATGATGTATCGAAACGGAAACGAACGAATGGTGGATCGATGAAATATCTTGCCTTGCCTCTGATCTTGCTTCTGACAGGTTGTGGAAATCTGTCAAAGGAAATGCGTTACCTAACGGAAGACATGCTCGAAACCGCACCAAAGACAGATTTTGAGGTTCGATACCCTAATTGGGGGGATGCCCCTCAACTGGCTTCGTCAGGCGTTAAAGGCCCAATGGGGCAAATGCGCACGACCAGCTACAGTGATCTGCAGAACTTCTTGCTGAAGAATGGTGTTGACTACGAAGTACTACCGGGCAATCACGTCATGGTTAAGCTAACCGACACCATCAAGTTCAACACTGGGTCTTCGATGGTTAAGCCCGATTCAATGTACTGGCTGGATATGATGGGGCGCTATCTTGCAACACAACCTGGCATCGACATCGTCATTGATGGTCATGCTGACAGTACTGGTGCACCAACATTTAATGATTCACTTTCTATGAAGCGTGCCAAAGCCGTGAAGCAACAGCTGGTCAGCCATAATGTGGCGATGAACTCTATCTACACAAGAGGCTATGGGGAATATGTTCCAGCTTGCTCAAACAAAACCAATGCTGGAAAAGCGTGTAATAGACGGGTAGAAGTCCTATTTATCGTTTCGAATAACTGAGAAAAGTTCGCGCAACTCAAAAGCCAAAGCTAGACTTTTTAAATACAACTCGATGACGCTTCATTGGGATTGTATTGATTAGCTTAGCGTTAGCGGAGAGTCTATGCTCCATAAACTTCAGCCTTTATCTAAGGGCTTGGGTATATTGTTTACCTATTTCTGCCTTGTTTTTATTCCTCTGTCCGCTTCTTCGCAAACAGTCACCATTGCTGTTGGGGGGGAATATCCGCCCTATCACTCTAAACAGCTGCCTGGTGATGGCATCAATGCTCAAATTGTAACAGCTGCATTTAGAACTCAAAATGTTGCAGTAAAGTATGTGTACTTACCAACGTGGAAAGATGCCTTTGATTTCGCGGCGCAAGGGAAGGCTGATGCCACGGCGTTATGGGAGTTAAATAAACAGTATCACGAACTTTTCTTGGTCAGTGATGTTGTCTATAAGATAAACGCACACTTCTTTTACAAAGAAGAGCTAGAATTCGACTGGAATCGTATAGAAGACCTTAAAGGCTTAAAAGTGAGTGCTTTGGTCGGTGGCTATTATGGTGAACCATTTGAAAGTGCCGAGCAAAGTGGAAAAATTTCCGTCGAGCGAGTTGATGATGAAGCTAAAAATATCAAGAAATTAATCGCGGGTACTATTGATGTTTCACCGCTTTATATCGCATACGTTAACTACGTTCTTAAGAAAGAAGGACTAGAGTCAGAAAGGAAACGTTTGGCTTACCATCCTACACCTTTGTTTATCAATACTCTGCATCTATTGCTACCTAAGCGAAGTTCCGAAAGTAGGCAGAGATTGATGACTTTCAATAAAGGCCTGAAAGTCATCAAAAAAAATGGCAAGTTACAAGCTATTCTGAACGCACATCTTCATTATCGATGACCTCTCGAAACGAGAGCATTTAATGGCTTATTGCCATTGCTAGTAAAGAAATGGGGTGAATAGTTTCTAGCTGCGTGTTTTCTTCTATCTGCCACTTACAGGTTTCGCAATCTGTAATCGCATAGTCTGCTTCTGCGTTTTTGATCGATTCAAACAAGTGGTGTCCTATCTTCATTGAAACCGAATAATTTTCTTCTTTAAATCCATATGTGCCAGCGAGTCCACAGCATTCGCTATCTAACACAATCAGATCCAATCCTGGGATCTGGCGCAACACCTCTAGAGTGAATATCACATTACCGCTTCGCTCTAGGTGGCAGGGAGTATGGTATACCACGCGTTTGTTAATCGGTGACATAGATGGTGTGTTGCCGTTCATAAACTCTTTAAGCAGATATTTCATCACGTAATCAATACGGTTGTTGACGTGGTGATTTTCGACCCCTAATACATGCGGATACTCTTGCTTTAGGGTGAATGAGCATGTTGAGGAGGTCGAAATAACGGTTCGATCATGTTTTATCACTGCATCCTCAATGTTCTTTACATTGAACTCTGCGTGACGGCGAGCTTTGTTATGAAAGCCATTTGCAATCAGCGGCACACCGCAGCACTTTTCTTTCTCTAGTAACTGAACACCTATCCCCATAGTGTTCATGACGGTGATGAGGTCTTTGCCGAGTTGAGGATGGTTGTAGTTGACGTAACAACCATGAAAGTAACTAACTTGTTTAGGGTATAAATTCTGCTCCGAAACCTGCTTTTTGTACCAGCGACGAAACGTACCGTGAGAGTATTTAGGTAAGGATTTATGGTCATGCACACCAATGGTTTTATGCATGATCGTCTTGATGGGCTTGTTGTCTGTAATCCTATTGACCAACGGAGCAACAGGTGTTGCTAGAGTGCCGAACAGGTCGGTATGGCTTAAAACGAAATCCCGAATGAGCTTTGGACTTAGGCGTTTTTTTGCGTATTTTCCTCTAGCAACGGCGATGATGTCGCCAATGTTGACACCTGATGGACAAGCCGTTTCACATCGCTTGCAATTGGTACAAAGCTTAAGCGCTTCGTCGTAGTACTCCGCATTTTTTATACGTAATCGCTCTCCATCTGGGCCTGATTGCTTAGGGCCAGGGTAAAGTGGGTTTGCTTTAGCTACCGGGCAGTAAACCGTACAAACAGTGCATTTAATGCATTGATCAAAGCTAGTGATTTGAGGTGCGTGAGTGGCGAATTTTGTTGTCATACACGGGCCTCCTCAGATGTCATTGAGTGAATAATATTTTCAGCGACCTTATATGCTGACGCGATGGCAACACCGCCGCCACACCCTTCATATATAGGATCATAGTGAGACAACACTGAACCACAACAATGTAAATTGCTTATCGTCTGCCCATTTCTCGAAGGACTAAATTGACTGTTGGTCACAACGCCAAACTGCATAAATGGATGAGGTTGCTGACTCAAAAATGCTTTAGCGCGCCACTGGCGTCGGTGTTGGTGAAAATAAACGTCGAGGTTGAACACAGGTTCCACAACTTGAGTCGATTTCGCCACCAATCCATGGCTGAAGTAGCTTCCAGAGGCAAGAATGTAGTGCTTAGCTACCAGCGGAAAGTCTTCTAAATTCGCAGTTTGAATTGATTCGATACATGGTTTGTTGAGGTACCATTTTGCAGAGAGAGCTTTATCGCCTTTAAGCTGAATACCACCAAGACGGATAAATGCTCTATAAAGAGCTTCTTCAATGCGAATCCCTAGTAAAGAAGGAGGCATAGTGGGCACTTCGTGAAAATTAAGCTGGGTGAGCTGCTGAAGCTGTTCCATCAAGGTGAGCCCATCGCCATTTCCAATTATGGCAGGGAGAATAACAAGGTCATCTTTTGTCGCACCATCGCTGAGCTGATGGACTAGGCTGGAGAATGCTTTAGGCTGTTTGAGAGCCCTCGAAATATCAATAGAACGCAGTTCATTAGGGTTTTGGCGTGATGACTCAAAGCCTGGAATACGAATAGGCAGTATTTTTTTCTCTATATGTTGAAATGCTTCGATTTGGCTAAGATTATCGAATGCAAGTTGTGGCTGAAAGTCCCTAAATCCATCGATGGCAACGAGCACTAGCCTTTTGAATGTGGCTTTATGATGAAACTGGTGTACGAAAGGCTGTGATAACCATGTTGATTTTAGTGTCCCAAGAGGAGTAATTCGACAGTGATTGTTATGATCTGAACTGTGCGATAGAGACACGCCTTCTTTAGCTAATGTGGTCTGAAACCATTTCAATGAAGATTGTATTTCTTCAACACGCATTTTGCTGTAAGGATGTTCAGGGGAGAGCTCTTTGAGCTGATGAATACCAGAAAATGGATCTTTGATTGCTTGACCATTAGGTAAACTACTCAGTACGTCAATGGAGCCAGAAGAGAAGTGCAAAGAGCTATGGCCTTGATTGATTAATACGGTTTTAAGTCCTGATTCCAAACACCTAAGGGCAGCGCAGTAACCTGCAATCCCACCTCCAATGATTGCGACATCATATTTCATTGGGTTTCCTCCTTCTTTTCGGCATGGTTATCTAACTGGCTGGCACCAAATAAACCCTCATAAATCCAGTGACTAAATTCGGCCTCTCTGAGAGCATCTCCCCAAAAAATGGGTTGTATTCCTTTCCATCGCTCTTCTAAAAATTCGTTCAGCAGTAGACTGCATTGGTAACCATCAGCATTGGCATATTTATGAAACAAGTGCGCTGCTCGATAACTGCATAATTCTCCTTGGCAGGGGCCCATACCAAGCCTAGTTCTTCGGCGTAAATCGACCAGAGAATGAACATTAAGCTGTTTAATGGCATACTCAATTTCACCCGCTGTTACCATCTCACATTCACAAATAACGGTTTGTTTATCTAGGCTCTCATCAAGAAACTCTGCGACGCGTTCTCCATGTCTGTAATTCGCAGATTCGTAAACAGGCTTAGCGATACTGGCTGTTTTCCGGCTTTTTAGTTTATGTTCGTTTGAACCAGGTAAGGGTTTGGTATGGGTTGAGCAAGGTGTATCTACTGACAGTTTTTCGGCCAACAAATCAGTGGTCCATTCGGCCATAAGACGATAAGTCATTAGTTTGCCACCAGTGATGGTTGTAAAGCCTTTGAGGCCATCACGCTTTTCGTGATCGAGGAGTATGATGCCTCGGCTAATGTTTCGCCCACTACCATCGTCATCAACGGATACGAGCGGTCGAACGCCTGCGTAAGCGCGCAGCACTCGAGTATTAGCCATAATGGGAGCGAGTTTTGCCCCTTCTTCAAGTAAAACATCGACCTCTCTATCACTGACATGGAGATCATCAATCTGCTCGTAATCGATATGTTCAGAAGTAGTACCAATAAGGGAAATGGTGTCGCCAGGTACAAGGATGTCAGCATCGGAAGGCTTACGACAGCGGTTGATGACCAAGTTGTTAATGCGATAGTCGAGTATGAGCAGTGAGCCTTTAGCCGGAAACATTTTTATTTTTAAATCTGCATATTCGCAAATATTTTGGCCCCAAATGCCAGCCGCATTGACAACCTGTTTGGCGAACACTTGAAAAGGTTCATTGTGCTGCGTGTTGTAGCAATTAACACCAAGGACAGTATCTTCATGCCGGATCAAGGACAACACTTTGGTTTTATTAAAGAGGCGAGCGCCATGTTCTTTGGCGTCAAGCACATTGGAGGCGCATAAACGGAAAGGATCTAGTGTCCCATCAGGCACTTGGACTGCCCCTACTAATTTAGGGTTAACATTGGGTTCGAGCGAGAGGGCTTGTTTCGCTGTTAAGCGTTTTGTGTTGATACCTGCAGTGTCACAAGCGCCAATAAACGTGTTTTGAAAATCAATATCATCTTCAGGTAAGGTGATAAAGAGCCCTGAGGTTTCTTCCACACAATGACGAGCAATTGACTTGAGTATACGGTTTTCTTGAATACACTCCTTGGCCGACTCCTCATCAGTGACGGCGTAACGAGCGCCGGAATGTAGCAGTCCATGATTCCGTCCAGTTGTTCCTGACGCAATGTCATCTTGCTCTAAAAGGATGCAACGAATCCCTCGTAATGCGCAGTCGCGCATGATTCCGGTGCCAGTCGCACCGCCTCCAATGATAACAACGTCTGTTTCAAACCGTTTATCCATAGCGAAATGAGCCTTGTGAACAAATATCCTTAAATATAATGTGCCATTTATTTCATTTTATTTTCGATGTATTGCTCACAAATGTTCGTACGAAATAAAAATGCTTGTTGTGATGTTGGTTAATAGGAGGTTTTGGGTACTAACACGCAAGACCCTGTAGATATTACAGTAACAAGAGGCTTGAAAACGTATGCGTAACAAAAGATAAACATATGATAAGTTTGTAGTTAGAGTATTTACACCTGTTTAATGATAGGGCTCTATCATTACCACTTCTGGCTTGCTAGCAGGAGGGTATGGTTGCAAATTCATGTCAAAGGTGGATTTGGTCGCTAAGATCAAAAAATTGATTTAATTAACAAAATAGAGAACATAAAAATAACAAAATGTGCTCGAACGCTCATTAATGGGCTGGGGAAGTTTAATATCACGCTCTTGTATGCAAAATACAATGCGCAATCAATAAAAAAATAAATTGCGCATCTTAATGTAAACAAGGACTCTTACTATGACTAATAGAAAACCAACCTTACTTGGTGAATGTATCGCTGAGTTTATAGGCACTGGGCTTTTGATTTTCTTTGGCGTTGGCTGTGTTGCTGCTTTAGTACTTGCGGGGGCTCAGTTCGGCCAATGGGAAATCAGTATCGTCTGGGGCTTTGGTGTTTCCATTGCCATTTACTGTACTGCCGGTGTATCAGGTGCACACATCAATCCGGCAGTGACAATCGCACTGGCCGCTTTTCATGGATTTGATAAAGCGAAGGTTATTCCATACATCATCGCTCAAATGTTAGGTGCATTTTGTTCAGCGGCACTGGTATACAGCCTATACAGCAATTTGTTCGTTGATTACGAAATCGCTCATAGCTTCGTCAGAAGCAGCCAAGAAGCACTGGCAACGGCAGGAATCTTTTCTACTTACCCTCATGCGTCGTTATCATTTGCTGGAGCTTTAGCTGTTGAATTTGTCATTACTGCCGTTCTGATGTTCGCAATTCTGGCGCTTGGTGATGAAAATAACGGCGCAGTACGTGGTCCGATGAACCCTCTACTTATTGGTGTGTTGATTGCGGTTATAGGTGGTTCACTTGGGCCTTTGACCGGATTTGCAATGAACCCTGCTCGTGACTTTGGTCCTAAGCTATTCGCATACCTTGCGGGTTGGGATTACGCACTATCAGGTGCTAAAGACATTCCATACTTTATTGTTCCTATATTAGGTCCTATTGCTGGTGCATGTTTTGGTGCTTGGGCTTATCCAAAATTTATCGCTCAATACCTGCCAAACACGGGTACAGGTTGTACGATTCCAAATCAGTGTGACGACACTGAAGAAAATCAAGAAGCGCATGTTTAATACTAAAATTACTAATAGAAATATCGAAACAAGAAGGAAATGATCATGACTGAGCAAAAATACATAGTCGCGCTAGATCAAGGAACAACAAGCTCACGTGCAGTTGTACTCGATCACGATGCAAATATTGTCAGCGTATCTCAGCGTGAGTTCACTCAAATTTACCCTGAAGCAGGTTGGGTAGAGCATGATCCAATGGAAATTTACGCGACACAGAGCTCAGTGCTAGTAGAAGCACTTGGCAAGTCGGGCATTCGTAGCGATGAAGTTGCTGGTATTGGTATTACCAACCAACGTGAAACCACCATCGTATGGAATAAAGAGACAGGTAAGCCAGTCTATAATGCGATTGTTTGGCAGTGTCGCCGTACCGCGGCAATTTGTGAAGATTTAAAGCAGCGTGGCCTTGAAGACTACATTCGAGAGAATACAGGCTTAGTGCTAGACCCATACTTCTCTGGGACTAAAATTAAGTGGATCTTGGACAATGTGGAAGGTGCTCGTGAGGAGGCCGAAGCGGGTAAGCTATTGTTTGGTACGGTGGATACTTGGCTGGTATGGAAGATGACGCAAGGCCGTGTGCACGTGACTGACTACACCAACGCATCACGTACAATGTTATTCAACATTAATACCTTACAGTGGGATGAAAAACTACTTAAAGAAATGGACATTCCATTGTCTATGATGCCTGAAGTTAAGAAATCCTCTGAGGTGTATGGTCAAACAAACATTGGTGGTAAAGGTGGTACTCGTATTCCAATTGCAGGTATTGCTGGTGACCAACAAGCTGCACTTTACGGTCAGATGTGTGTTAATGCCGGTCAGGCAAAAAATACATATGGTACGGGCTGTTTCCTTCTTATGAATACAGGACAGGAAAAGGTCATCTCGAAGAATGGCCTTCTAACTACACTTGCGTGTGGCCCCGCGGGTGAACCTGCATACGCTTTGGAAGGGGCTGTCTTCATGGGCGGTGCATCTATTCAATGGTTACGTGACGAGATGAAGCTATTGGCCGACGCAAAAGACTCTGAGTATTTTGCGACTAAAGTGGACACATCAAATGGAGTGTACGTGGTTCCAGCATTTACAGGTCTTGGAGCGCCATACTGGGATGCATATGCTCGCGGTACTATCGTGGGTTTGACTCGTGGTGTTAATTCGAACCACATTATTCGTGCGACACTGGAAGGTATTGCCTACCAGACACGTGATGTACTTGATGCGATGCAAGCGGATTCTGGCATTAAGCTTGAAGCACTTCGTGTTGATGGTGGTGCGGTTGCGAACAACTTCTTGATGCAGTTCCAGTCGGATGTTCTGGATACGCAAGTCCTTCGTCCTAAGGTGACTGAAGTTACAGCGCTGGGTGCTGCATATCTTGCAGGTTTGGCAGTTGGTTTCTGGGGCAGCTTGGATGAAGTAGCAAATAAAGCAGAAATCGACAAAACATTTGTGCCTCATCACGATGAAGAAAAACGCAATCGACGCTACAAAGGCTGGAAGCGCGCCGTGAAGTGTGCCCAAGCTTGGGCAGATATGCACGACGAAGAGTAAAGCAAAACGCCCCGAACACGTTCGGGGCGTTTTGATTTAGCGGATAATGACTTACTATGCTGCGCTTTCGGCTTCAGTGCTCTTTTTTTCGCTTTGCATTTTCGCAAGGAAGTACACATTAACGCATGCAATAAAGCCATTCGTCACTACGACTGGCCACGCATCAATCATAAGACCGTAAGCGGTGAAAAGTGCACAACCAATGAAGTTCAGTACACGTAGCTTAACAATGTCTTTCATGGTTAAGGAAATCGCTACCATGATCGATGCTGCGTAACCTAAAATTTCAACCATATCCATAATTTGACCCTCTAAAAGTTTGCCGAACAATGTCGGTACCAATTCTTCTCATCTTGAGATAATTGAGGAAGCTCCATGCCTCGAATGGTCTAAATGATTATCTGTGAGGAAATATAACAGGGCTAAATGTGTGATGAAAGCCCCAGTTTTGGGTTTGTAGAAGGTTAGCGATTACGCAAACGTTTAACGCAATTTACTAAATTATAATAACCAAAAATGTTGGCATTACCTTCCGCTGGGATTAAAAAAGCTCGCATATTTTAATGCGAGCTTGATGTGTTACTGGAGTGAACCACTATTTCTTTTTGCCTTGAACGACTTGCTTATCTTCTTCTGTCAGTTCACGAATGCGACGGCTTATATCACGACGCTCTTTTGAGATTTCTGCGCTCTTAATGATATGGTCGTCTACACGATCTTCGTAATCCGCTTTCATATTTTTAATGATGCCTACGATTTCATCTGGAGTCATATCAGGTTTGATGTAGTCCATCAGGTTATCTAATAGGTCGACACGTTTGCGGTTATCACGAACCTTCTTTTCGTTGTCAAGCAGCTCGCGTTTTAGTTTATTCTTACGACGAGCCTGAGCTACAATTTCAAATACACCACTCATAGGTTCCTTTCCCATATTTACTTACCTTTAACTGTCAATGATTAAAACATAACATTCCTGCCGATAACAGTCTTAAGATCAATCATGACAAGGCGTTGACGGTTTTATCACCAATCTCATTATTAGGTGATTGAGCAGCAGCTATAGTTCAGGATATGATTTCATTCTCAATAGCAACATATACCTCAATATTATGCGAACTTCTGACATTATCATCCCCAAAATTGAACCTAATGATGCTCCTCAACGCTCAAGTAAAATTGTAGAAGCTTATCGAAAAGAGCGTACACGCCAAGAAGCGACAGAAGTTGAATTAAACCGTAGTAAAATCATGATGATCGATGAAGACGGTAATATGAGAAAAGTTCCCATTCTTTCTGAACACTGATTTGGGAAGATGCCAATAAGGAAATAAAAATGAGTATAGAACTAAACCCTATTGAAGCCCGTGTCATTGGCTGCTTGATTGAAAAAGAAGTGACCACACCCGATTATTACCCGCTGACCTTAAACAGCCTAACCAGCGCATGTAACCAGAAAAGCAATCGTGAGCCTGTAATGACGTTAAGTGACGTAGAAGTTCAACAAGCTGTTGATGGCTTGATTGCACGTCGATTAGTGAGCGATGAGAGTGCCTTCAACAGCCGAGCTAGCAAGTTCCAACACAGATTTTGCAACACGGAATTTGGTGACTTGAAGCTGACTGCACAAGAAAAAGGGATTGTTTGCTGCATGTTGTTACGAGGTGCACAAACGCCCGGTGAGTTACGCACTCGCACTAATCGACTGGCAGAGTTTTCCGATGTTAAAGAAGTTGAGGCCGTGCTCGAAGGTATGGCAGCTAGAGAAGAGGGCGCTTTAGTCGTTAAGCTACCACGTGAGGCAGGTAAGCGAGAGTCTCGTTATATGCACCTTTTTAGTGGTGAAGTGGATTTGGAAGCACTTTCTCCAGCGACAGAGGGAGTATCTCAGGCAGCAGACAACAGCCGAATGGAGTCTCTAGAGCAAGAGGTGACTGCACTGAAAGCTGAAGTGGCTGAACTACGACAAATGATTGAGGAATTAACGGCTTAATGTCGAACCCTAAGTCAAAAATGGTGTGTGCGGATTGGTATGTGTATCTGATCCGGACACGCTTAGATACGTTGTATTGCGGAATAACAGTCGATGTAAAGCGGCGTTATACCCAGCACCAACAGGGTGTAGGTGCAAAAGCGTTAAAAGGAAAGGGGCCTTTAACCTTAGAATGGTCTGCTAAAGTAGGCCAAAGCCGCTCGGATGCTTCCAAGATAGAATACAGAATTAAGAAACTCACTAAACCTCAAAAAGAGCAGTTGATTTCCGGTCGCTCCAACTTAAACGACTATATCGATATGACGCTACCCGATTAATATCACATCATTTTCTGAAATTTGTATTAACCTTGACTATGGGACTTCATAAAGGTTGATATGGATATGAAACTATTAATAAAAAAGTTAGTAGCGGTGGTGTCAGGTTTAATTTCGTTAGCTGCTAATGCGGCAACGGTTGTTCCCGATGGTCGGGGAAATGGGATGGGCAATACAGGGGTGACTACGGCGGATTATGTCTTAGCCCCTTTTTATAATCCTGCTCTAGTCGCTGTTTATAGAGATTCCGATACTGTAGGAATTCTTTTTCCAGGTATCGGGGCTAGAATTCGAGATACTGATAAGACGCTTGAAACGGTTGATGACCTTCAAGATGTTATTAAACAGTTTGAAGCGAACCCTTCAACACCAGGTATTGAAGACACAATTAACAGCTATTTGGATCAGCTTTCAGATGATAAACCCCTTGGCGTTAATGGTGGAGTGGTTGCTTCTATTGCGTTACCTTTGAACTCACTCTCGACCAATCTGTTTTTACGTGGTTACGCAGACGTCATTGCTAACACGGATATCTCTAATGATTCTGACACTCAAACAAGATACGAAAACTCCAGAGTTGATACGATTGCTTTTGGCTACAGTGAGTTCGGTGTTGCTATAGCAAAACGTTTGACGATCGCTGGCCAAGACGTCTCTCTGGGGATATCGCCAAAGTTTCAAACTATGCGAACCTATAAACAGGTTCTGACCGTCGAAAACTTTGATCTGGATGATTATGATCAAAGTGAAACCAAGGATGATGCATTTAACCTCGATCTGGGCGCAGTGTGGTTTTATCAGCAATTCCGCGCTGGATTTGCCGTTAAGGACTTGTTTTCTCAAAAGATTGATACGTTAAACATTGGCGGTGTTAGTACCTACAAATTAGATACTCAGGTGACGGTTTCAGGGGCATACGCGTTAGATTACTTTGTTGCAACGGTTGATTGGGATCTCACTAAACAGGAACGTTTTACTGATCGTAATGATGACACTCAATTTTTGCGTTTTGGTATTGAAGGAAATGCGATGGGTTGGGCGCAGCTCAGAGTGGGTTATGAAGTGGATTTGGAAGACACATTAGATAATTCTATTACCGCTGGCATTGGCATAAGTCCGGGCGATATAGTCAGCCTAGATCTAGCGGGAAGCTATGCCGGAGATAACCAATATGGCCTTTCAGGCAATTTATCTTTTACGTTCTAAGTGCATTTGTGCATAATGCTATAACTTATGTAAGTTAATGTTTTTAATGGATTAATCTGTAGTTATACAGCCTGTTTATGGCTGTATACTACGGATTGTCTGAGAAAACAAAAATGGAAGTCTGTTAGGCATCCAGTAAGAGGATAAAAGATGTTAAAAACAACGTTCTTGTCACTAGCCGTCATTGCGTCGGCGGCAAGCCATGCGCATACCACTCAAGTCCTCAATGGTTATTGGCAGTATGATGAATACCTCGAGTCTAACCCAGTACAAAAGCAGTTAACGGATGCGCTTTCAGAAACGGTGAGAAACTATCCGATTCCCATTTCTTTAAAACAGGATAAACCCGTATCGATTGCGGTTGTGTATCCTGGGCAGCAAATTTCAGATTATTGGGTAAGAAATATTAGGGCCTTCGAAACCCGCCTTGAAAAACTGGGGATCAGCTATAAGATTAATCAGGTTTTCACACGTCCTAACCTAGATGTCAGACAACAAAGTTTATCTTTATTAGAAGCGGTACAGAATAAAGCGGACTACCTGATTTTTACTCTTGATACCACCCGACATCGCAAGTTTATCGAGCATGTGCTTAGCTCGACAAACACTAAGCTTATTCTACAAAACATCACAACTCCGGTAAGAGCTTGGGATGATCAACAACCCTTCATGTACGTTGGATTCGATCATATCAAAGGTGCTCGAATCATTGAGCAGTACTACAAAGAGACTGTCCCTAAGCAAAGCCGTTACTCAGTACTCTATTTCTCCGAAGGCTATGTGAGTGATGCGCGCGGTGATACGTTTATCGAAGAAATGAGTCACCACGACTCTTATCAACTTTCTTCATCCTATTATACAACAGCTACGCGAGAGTCCGGCTTTAAGGCCGCGGTTAAAGCGATTGAGAAAGATCCGAACCTTTCATTTATCTATGCGTGTTCAACCGATGTTGCTTTAGGTGCAGCAGATGCTCTTAAGTCAATGAAAAGAGAAGATATTCTCATCAATGGTTGGGGAGGGGGAAGTGCAGAATTGGAAGCGATTGCTAACGGGCAGTTAGATGTCACTGCGATGCGAATGAATGATGATACGGGGATCGCAATGGCTGAAGCAATCAAGTGGGATCTAGAAGGGAAAGCTGTACCTCATGTTTATTCTGGTGATTTTGAGGTCGTGGCTAAGACAGACAGCCCGGCTAAAGTTGAGAAACTTAAGCAAAGAGCATTTAGGTACTCGGATCAATAATGGACTTACTAGCGCGGCGAGGCAGGAAAAGTCGTCTCGCCACATTACTTACTCGTTCTATATTCCTCACCATAGGCGTGTTGTCTTTGGTGATGGTACTTCAGAACTATCAAGTAAACCGCCAAGTCGTTTCCCAAGAGGTTGCACGCTCTAAACTACAAACTCAGAGTTTAGTACAGCAAATTTTCAACTTTAGACTGAAAGCTTTAGAGATCCAGCAGGACAGCTACAGTCGAAATGAATCCCTTATCGATGCATTTGTCACATCAAATGTTGCCGGTTTAGACCGTTTCTTTAATGGAATTGATCAAGCTGCACCTGAACTTGCTCCTGATTTTAGATTCATTACCGCAGAAACTGAGGTGGTATGGGATGATTCTAACTATCAATTTTATGGGATTTCCCCTGAACAACTCGCGCACCTGAATGATGAAATGACGACGGGTGGTAGTTGGCATTTATCACAAACACCATCGTTACTTGGCACTCGTTACCTAATGATTCGAAGAGTCCCGATTATTTACATGATTTCCGGTGAAGTGCTTGGGTACCTACACGTTGGTGTTGTGCTTAATAATAACTTCGCACTGATCAATGCATTAGTCAGGGGGAGTAATGCCGATGAAGTGCTGTTGTCTGTTGGTTCAGAAGTTATTGCATCAAGCACTAAGGACAAAGGGTTTAGGCATATTGAGTGGCTGGAAGAAGCTGCTCTGGACTATACCGCCAGTCAGTATATGGTTTCTAAAACGGACTTAACCATCAGCGATGTTGCAACATTTTTATCGATTTATACTATACAGAACAACCAGCCGATTATTACGCTGGTGCGCAGTCACTATATGTGGGTAGCGATAACCGCATTGCTATTAGTTGTGATTGCGGTATACAGCCGTCAGTGGTTGGGTAAACGGGTATCCAAAGAGCTTGCTAAGCTGATGCGCTATACAGAAAGCACTGTTGAAGCTAAGGATTCCAGTAAATTTCCAGGCTCTACGATTGAAGAGTTTGATCAAATTGGCCATTCCTTTGAGTTGTCTTTTCTACGATTAAGTGAGCAGGAAAAGCAATTTGCTGACTTATTTAACTTTTCTCTTTCTCCAATCACACTCTGGAATGTAGAAGGTAAGTTGTTGAGAAGCAATCCCGCTGCAGAACGAAGCTTTAGAAAAAACACTGGCTTAGAATATGATGATGACCTGCTCTTAGTTGAAAAGCTCGGACCACATATTCGTATGTGCGCTAAAGGGGCAACGTTAACCGGCATTAACATTGCCATTAGAGATAAGACGTATAGATGGAATTTATCTCCTATTTTCATCGATAAAGGCATAAGCAACATTATGGCTCAAGGTCAGGATGTGACGAGTTTTGTTGAGGCTGAGCTCCAAAGCCAGGCAGCTCGAAAAGAAGCGGAAGAATCGGCGCGAGTACGAGCAGACTTTTTGGCAAAAATGAGTCATGAACTCAGAACACCACTCAATGGCATTTTGGGGGTATCCCAACTGCTAAAAAGTAAATTGTCAGATACGGAAGACATCGAACATTTGGATGTACTCTGTAACAGTGGAGAGCACCTCCTTGCTGTACTTAACGATATTCTTGACTTCTCAAAAATAGAGCAGGGTAAATTCCATATTCAGGCAGCTGACTTCCGCTTAATTGAGCTGATTAGTGCAGTTGAGAAAATTTACACGCCACTATGTGATGAGAAAGGAATTGGTTTTGAAGTCAAGACCAATGTAAGCCATTCCACCTTTGCCCATAGCGATCAAGTGCGGCTTAACCAAATTCTGTTTAACCTTGTGAGTAATGCGATCAAGTTTACTCACGAAGGTAAAGTGACTGTATCGTTAATGTGTGGCAATGACGGCCAAAACTCTTGTTTAAATATTAGCGTTAGTGATACAGGTATAGGCATTGACCGTGAACGTATTTCGCATATTTTTGAACCGTTTGTTCAAGCGGAGGCTACCACCACTCGTGAATATGGTGGTAGTGGCTTGGGGTTAGCCATTGTTCACAGTTTAGTTGAAATGCTCAATGGTCATATCGAGATTGAAAGTTCAATAGGGCAAGGTACTACATTTAGTTTGTCAGTACCCATAGAGTTGACGGAGTCCGTAGAACAGGTAGAAGCCAATACACTCTTAGCTGACCCAGAGACTTTGTTTGATCGTACGCTCAACGTTTTACTTGTCGAAGATAATCACACGAATGCATTTATCGCTAAAGCCTTTTGTGAAAAGTACGGTATGGAAGTGATCTGGGTGCAAGATGGACATAATGCGATAGACCAACTCCAAAAGTCAGCTAAATTTGACCTAATTCTCATGGATAACCAATTGCCTAACTTAGGCGGTATTGAAACCACCAAAATAATCCGTGAAGATTTGAAGCTCGATATCCCAATATTTGCTTGTACTGCAGACGGTATGCAAGACACCAAGCGAGCATTTCTAAGCGTTGGTGCAGATTACGTAATTGTGAAACCAATCAAAGAGTTGGCACTGAATCAGGCGTTTATACACTTTAAAGAGCAGTACCTTACCAAGCTAGAAGAGTGTTGAAAGTGCTGATTGTTCTAGTAGTGCTTGCTTTAATTCGTCGGAGAGTACGATTTCCTCATTGAACTTGATACCAAACCGATGCCCTTTGTTTTCTTTTTGAATCCCGACAATTGAGTACTTAATGTCGTCCGGTAGCCATTCACTAAGTGGGGTGTCGAGTTTGATGATGCTTGCTTTCGACAATTCACTCTCACCAGGTATAAAAAACGCACAGCCAGATACAGAGAAGTCAACCATGACCGCGTTATAGCTGACGGTATTAGATTTCACTTCAATAGGAACATTCAATGCGTAACGTTCATGCTCACGAATAGCTTTGGAGGCAAAATGCTGTGGTATGCGAAGGAATATTAGCGCACCTGGAGAACTGACTTGAGATATGATCGAAGTTTTAAACGCAACGATGTGGCCGAGTTTGGTGTTGGTTATCCCACGAATAATGATGGCGACATTGGTTAGCTTGCGCATAACCAGAGACTCTCTGGCTTTCTGTGGTAAATCGATGATCAAAAATTGATTGGTCTTACAGCCAATGTAACTAGTACTGAAAGGCTGAAGGTCTTCAGGGCCAAATTCGATGGTTGCAGATAAGCGCATTCCAGGAGCGAGAAGTTTTATAAGTTCAGAAGCAGTGTCATTCACAGAGTGCATGGGCAATACCAAATCATATTATAATATTAGCGTGTTTTTTAAATATACTCCCTTCTAAATCAAGTGTAAGTTTCGAGATTAAAAATGGGGGCTAAGCCCCCATTTCTCATGCACATTGTGCGTGAATGCTATATTCCGTTTTTTCAAGGTAGCGTTCAATGGCGCGATAGCATTCGGGGTCACACAATAAATGCAACTTACTACGTCGTTTAAGAACATCTTCTGCGTTAGTGCCGAGTTCTTGCTTCACTAGATAATCTATTTCCTTTTGATAAATGCCTTCAGAAAACTTGATACCAAGATCTTGTTCAGTTATGACATCATTAAGCAGTTGTTCGACACGACTACCGTATGCACGTAGCCAACGCAGTCGAGTATCACTATCAACAAACGGGACCTGCTTGGATAAACGAGACTCCATTTCGTCCCATATGAAGTTCTCACCGCCAGGCAGTGGGGCCTCTTTCGTCCAAGACTCCTTTAAATTGAAGTATGGAGAAAGGTGCTGCATAGCAGATTCCGAAAGCTTTCTGTAAGTTGTTAGTTTCCCGCCAAAAATGGAGAGTAAGGGCGCTTCACCTTCTTGGTGATCTAATGACAGTGTGTAATCGCGGGTGATGGCTTGCGGTGAGTCGGACTCATCATCACACAGCGGTCTAACACCACTGAAATCAGCAACCACATCGTCCAGTGAAATCTGCTTACGGAAGTGCTGGTTTGTGACATCAATGAGGTACTGCTTTTCTTCTTGGCTAATCGAAACTTGTCGAGGATCCCCTTTGTACTCGACATCGGTTGTACCGATCATCGAGAATTTACCAAGATAAGGAATCACAAACACGATGCGGTTGTCTTCGTTTTGCATGATATATGCTTGCTCTTCATCGTGTATTTTAGGCACGATGATATGAGAGCCTTTAATTAATCGAATACCGTAAGGAGAAGGTAGTTTAGTGTTTTCGGTTAAGAACTCTTTAACCCACGGCCCCGTTGCATTGACTAACGCTTTAGCTTTTCTGAAAAACGTTTTGCACGTGCGCTGATCATAAAGCTCAACGTGCCAGATACCATTGACACGTTGTGCTTTTGTTACCTGACAATAGTTGCTGACCTCTGCCCCAAGTTCTTGAGCTTGGATTACATTAAGAATCACTAAGCGCGCATCATCAACCCAACAATCAGAATATTCAAAGCCAACATTTAACTCGGGTAAGGTCACATTCTGGTTGTCCAGTTTGATTTTTTTACTACTAGGTAGAGAAGTCCTCTTACCTAAATGATCGTAAAGGAACAAGCCTGCACGGATCATCCATGCAGGTCTTAGGAAAGGGCGGTGAGGCAGTCTAAAACGCATCGGAAAAGCGATGTGCGGCGCTTTGGCGAGCAATACTTCTCGCTCTGCGAGTGCTTCACCCACCAAACGAAATTCATAATGTTCAAGATACCTTAATCCACCATGTATCAACTTTGAGCTAGCTGATGAAGTGGCTCCGGCAAAATCCTGTGCTTCATAGAGGCCGACTTTCAAGCCTCGGCCAGCAGCGTCTACTGCGATACCAGCACCATTGATGCCACCTCCGACGACTATTAAGTCTAGCAATTCTTGTTCTTTTTGTTCTTTTAAGTAACTAACGGTCATCTTTTTGTTCCCTAATGTTCGAACGAGCATTTGATTTCTGCAATATAACCATATTGCAGTCGGTGATGTTAGTCTTTACGCAAATAAATATGATCTGGATCATTCAAAGGAGCGAGTTTCGAAAGTAAAACGAATGTTTTTTGGTGAAAAGAAAATGTAGGAACAAAAAAGCCCTCGACAAAGCGAGGGCTACGTAAAAAGAGGTTAAAGCTATCGTGCGAGTTTTTGATGTGCTCTCGAAAAATGACCAGCACAGAATGCACCGACAATTGAAAGTTCACCAGCAAGACAAAGTGCAGCGGCGACTTCAGCCAGTGCTTTCGCTTTACCAGTGCCATGTAACCCGAGAAGTTCTAAACAGGCCTTTTGGCTAGGAAGACTGGTACCTCCGCCAATCGTACCCACCATAATGTTGGGTAAAGTCACACACGCATAGAGATCTCCTTGTTTATTGAGCTCCATACGTGTGATGCCTATTGCTGATTCAGAAACGCACGCTGCATCCTGGCCGCAGGCGATGTATAAAGCGGCAAGAGCATTCGCGTAATGCGCATTCACGCCGATTGACCCGCTCAAAGCTGCGCCGGTAGATGTCATCTGACCAAATTTAACCATTTTTTCGGGTGTGGTATGAAGAAACTTTTCAACTAACGCTTTGGTGAGCTGGATTTCAGCCGTGACCTTTTTTCCTCGAACATGCCGTAAAGTGTGTGTGTTGGGCTTCTTATCTCCTGATAGGTTGCCATCAAGAAAAGATTCCTGAGGCGCTATGGGGGAGTGCTCCAATATGTAGTTGTACACTTCGTTGGTTGCGATAGTGACCATATTCTGTCCGGATGCATCGCCAGTGTGGAATTCAAAAATCAGATAAACGTGATTGCCTTCGATATTGACGTTGATATCGTGTAGTTTGCCATGCGATGTGGTTGATTCTGCCACTTGCTTAAAGTGGTCGTATTGAGTCACTACCCAAGCGACAAACTGGCCAGCATCGGCAAGATGTTGAAATTCAAACACGGGCGTTCTGGTCACGCCTTCGTTGAGTAACATCGCACTCGCGCCACCGGCTGCTGTAATCAATTGAGCACCGCGGTTATATGAAGCGACAAGAGCAGCTTCGGTTGTAGCGAGCGGTACATGATAATCTTGGTTGGCATAAAGGCCGTTGACACGTAAGGGACCAGCGACTCCCACAGGGAGTTTTACTGTTCCAATGAAATGCTCAATGTTCTTGTTGTAAACGTCAGCATGTTGAGCCGTTACCGGATCGAGTAATACTTCCTTCGCTGTTAACGTGCTGAGTTTCTCCCAACGTTTCGCTATATTTCTCTCTGAGATATACGGGCTTGGTGTTAAACGCATGGCTGGGTGTTCGAAATGCGGGCTAAGTTGTTGCTCGAGTTGATCGGATTGTGGCCCTTGTTTGAAAACAGGATTATTGTCACGGCGAGACAAATTGATTTTGGGCATGGCGAAAACAAAATATAAAATTATCAGTGGATTCTAACGTCTCTGAGCGGGAAGACAATAACTGTTTGCTTTTTATAACTACACATGAATATCGAGCAGAGTACCTATCATCTCCTGATCTCTTTGCAGCATATTCGTGCCAATGCGGCTGTACTGTTCTGCTTGTGTCAGTTTCAGCATTGGCTCGATTTGGGAAGGTTCTGGTTGTTTAAATTCGACTTTATTGAATTCGTAAGATTCGTCTTTTTGGATAGGGTTGGTAAGCGGAACTTGGTTGATTTCGTGCGCAGCCTCCTCAGCCATTTTCGATGACTGCTCAATCAGTTGATAACTGGGCTGGACTAATGAGACGGACATAAACACCCCCTACATATTTAAGCTTAAGGTGCATTTGCGTTTTCAGCAAGTTGTGCTAGGAAAACAGACTTGCGATCAGTTTTTGCTCTTCATCTGTAACCAGAACACAGCTGGACTCTTCCAACGTTTGTGTAATTTCACCTCTCAATGCACGTAGTTGATGAGGGGTTAGTGTTTTTATCTGTTCTTTGAACAGTTCAAATTGTTTTGTATTCATATTATGTTGCGTTCGAATCAATCTAGATGGCCGGTTCGAAAAACAAGAGCTGCTTCTTTCCATCTTCTTACTCCCGTAAGAATTATCTGAATACAGTTTATGAAAAAGAGGTCAAATTATGTCCGAATAATGTCAGGGAGTGTTAGAGAAACGTGAGGGTGTACCCGTTGCGGCCCCTTATGATTACTAGCTTTTATCGATAGTATCCAACTGATTGACACGGACAGCAAATTTACTTGCTAAGGAGTGTAATTCGGGAAGCATTCGATAGATTAAATATAACTGCTGCAATACCATTTTGGCTGAGTTGTCATCCTCTTCACGCCATTCTGCCAACCTCGCTTCAAGTGCAGGATCATCGATATCACTGGTATCACAGCTATTGCAGTGATCGTTCAATTGAGTGAATAACACCTCTAGATGCTGATGAATGACACGGTGTGCATCCAGCACCAGTTTGTGTGTCTCCTCGTCACTGATTCTTGTTCTGTGCGCTCCTAACGCGGAAATATAACTCAGCAGAGCATGACTTAATGTAAGAAAACGGAAGCTTTCATCAACAGCAGAGCGATAACGTCCAGGCTCTGCCAGCATTGAACTGATAGCGTTAGTCAGGTTCGCATCATGATTGTGGGCGCTGCGTCTAGCGATTCGATAGGTTAGGTTATCCTTTTTACCAATCCGATATTGACCAATGATCTGAGCAAGATAGTGGCGGTTAGCCTGAATCGTGTCCGCCATAACTTTATGTAAGCGTTTAGATTGCCAGTCAGGCAGAATAAAGGCGACAGCGAGCACAGCTAATGCGCAGCCAATGATCGTATCGGCTAAGCGAGGGAGGACAACCGCATACCCCTCACCAAGTTGATGGAAGCAGAACAGGACTAATACGGTAATAAACCCTGTAGCATAACCATAGTTTGCTAGCCTGAATGCAAAGAAGGCAACACCAGAGATAACAATGAATACCAGCTGGCTTTCCTGTGAAGGGAAAAAAGTCAGCAGCGGGACCCCTATCAGTAAGCCTGCAAGGGTGCCGAGTACTCTGGCGACAAGCTTTTGCCGTGTGGCGCTGTAGTTAGGCTGACAAACGAATAGTGTCGTCAGTAATATCCAGTAGCCCCGTTCAATATCAAAAGCTTGAATAATGCCGTAACCCAGGGTTAGGGCAATAGACATTCTCACTGCATGGCGAAATAACATTGAATCTTTGTTGAAGTGGGAAGTGATACGCATCCACATAGCACTGAGAGTATGTGCTTCAGTATCATCGAGTACATCTTCTTCAAGTGCTTCAGCATCTGGATTACTGATGTTACTCAGCTGCTTTTCTACTGTCGCAAGGTTATTGAATAGATAATTAAGTTGATTAAGAAGAGATTTCCATTTGGGGTTGTTTTGCTCTTGTAAATGACTCAATGAACTCATCAGTTCATCCAGTGCGACGACGGACTCTCCACTGTGTTGGTATTCCTTGCCTAATCGAATAGCTTGAGCTATCTCTCGACATGCTTTGGCTTGTGTTTCTAACAAGTATTTAAAGCGGAATAAAACATCTGAGCGTTCAAAGTGTTCGGCAAGCTCTTGATAACGATAATGACTGGAGCTGACTCGTTCATGAATATCTTGAGCGAGGAAATAGATGTTGAGGAAACGGTCGCTAGCCCCATCAACATGTCCGCGATTAGAACGACTCAATAATGTCGCCTTACATAGGTTTAAGGCGGTTACGGTTGCGGCATTGAGTGTGGCTTCTTTTAGACGATAAGGCTGAGGATCCAAGTTGGTCACTGGGTGAAATAACTGACTGCGAGAGTCTAAGTAATTGGCTAACTGTAAAAATACAGTTGCTAAACTTTGTTGGACAGGCTGCATTGGCCAAAGTGAGGACCAGAGTATAGACATGAAAAAATACCAAGATGCCCCAGCAAGTAACATCAAAGGCTGAAGCCAAACACTCGTACTTTCATGAGCTCCAAGCATGGTGTAGACAGCGATGAGCAAAGAGCCAAATGCGATACTGGCATATCGGGGGCCGATAGCGCCCAGCATAATAAAACCAAAGCTGGATACAAACAGGCCAACCGCAAACAGAGTCGGTGTATCAAATAGCAGCTCAATCGAGAACGACGCTATAGCGAAACATGCCAATGTTAAGGTGATAGAGATGAGTCGGCCGGTAAATTTATCATCACTTTCTGCAAGTGCTGCCGCAATTACGCCTAGAATGAGAGGAATAATGTAAGCGTCCATCGGGTAATACCAACTTGGGATGACAACACCCAATAAGGTCACCAAAATAAGCAGGCTGTAGTTTATGGTCTTATTAACCCAGTAAAGGCGGAGTTGACTGATAAATTGCACGTTATCGATTCTTTGTGTGGCTTTGTATTGACTATTGTAACTAATAGTCAATGGTAAACTTCTGATACAGGTAAAGAAACGGGTCTGTTTGATTACCTTTTCTACATCGTGAGCATAACAATAGATATTGACAGGATCTTTTCATTCTTCAATCCGGTTGAGTTATGATGTCGGCAATTGAATTTAAGGACAAGCAAGAATGCAGCTAATTGCCAACAAGACTGCACAATATTTAATTCAAAATGAATATCATCAGGTTTCCCTCGAGTCTGATTTCCTCGTACTCAGTTCCAAAGCTTGCGAAGAGAGAATTCCGTTTAATGTTTGGAATGGTAAAGTGAAGCTTAAGCGAGGATTATTTTGGGGGGGCTTACAGTTTTTCGCTCATTCTGAAGGTGGGGTTCAGCGTTCTTGGCTAATCCAAGGGCTTCCCTGGGAACGCTGTCGAGATTTCGCTAGATTCGCTGTCGCGGCGTATCAAAAGTGGCACCAGCATCAATGTGTTCAGCTCAATAAATTCTTACCCGAGTGGGAAATGGAGATTCGAGGTTTTGAACGTCAGCCCGCATTTCTGACACATTCAACCGTGAATAGTTGGCTTGATAAGCTGAATCAAGACTTCTCTTCTATGGAAATGACCCTAGAAGATGCCGTTCTCAGGATGCCAGAAAGGATGTCCAGTATTATTCCGTGGATAGAGCAAACCGATGAGGTAATGGCCGAACGTAATCAAAACTGGATGGTGACTGAGTTAGACAATTGGAAAGTACTGTTTTCACAGATAGAGTCTTCTCCACTGAATCTTTCCCAGCAACAAGCGGTTTTGCTTAATGACGACAACAACCTTGTTCTTGCAGGTGCGGGCTCAGGTAAAACCAGTGTTTTAACTGCACGGGTTGCTTACCTACTACAAAGCCACCTTGCGCAGGCTGAAGACATACTGATGTTGGCGTTTGGCCGCGATGCCGCTGAGGAGATGAAACAGCGTCTTGAGACCAAGATAGGGCTCAGTGCTGAAAACGTCACGGTAAATACGTTCCACCAACTGGGCTTAAAAATTCTAAATCAAGTAGAGAATGAACCTGTCATCATTTCTCCTATTGCTTTAGATGACAATCTTAAAAATGCTTGGTGCATCGACTGGCTCAAGAAACATTGGATGACACCAACGGCATTTAAACGCTGGCAAAAGCATCTTCAAAAATGGCCTATTGCTTATTTAGCAGGTGATGATGAGCTCGGCAGTCATGTAGAGAACCCGAAACTGATTGCTTGGTTAAATAAGCAGCTGAATCAGTTGTCATCAATGGGATGCACTAAGAAAGAGATACAACAGAAATTAGTGGATCACAACGATTACACCAGATTGAACAGCGAACTCTCGCTTGTCTGGCCTTGTTATCAGGCGTGGTTGGAGATGTTGAAGGCCGAAGGACATATCGACTTTAATATCATGATCACCAAAGCGACCCAATATGTTATGAAAGGTAAGTTCAAAGCGCCTTGGAAGTACATCATGATTGATGAGTATCAGGACATATCACCACAACGCTTAGCCTTGGTAGAAGCATTATGTCAGCACGTGAACGATCAACACTGTGTGTTGTTTGCCGTTGGTGATGATTGGCAGTCGATTTATGAATTTGCTGGGGCCGATGTTGACCTGACGACGGGTTTTTCTGAGCGCTTCCCGCACTCAACCGTTCATTATCTTGATACGACCTATCGGTTTAATAATCAGATAGGGCAAGTTGCAAATCAATTTATACAGCAAAACCCTGCCCAGTTGGAAAAAGAGCTGAAAAGTCACAAAGAGCAGAAATCAAAAGCGGTGACACTAGCGCCAAGTAACTCTGTTGAAAAAATCTTAGATGAGCTTAATCGGAAAGCGAAAAGTACTCAGACCGTATTGATGCTTGGCAGAAATCATTATCATAAACCTGAACTGCTTTCTGAGTGGCAAAAACAATTCGCCTTGCTGTCTATTGAGTTTATGACTTGCCATGCTAGTAAAGGTAAAGAGGCAGACTTTGTTATTGTTCTCTCTGTAGATGAAGGGCAGTTTCCAGCTCGGGTTAAAGCCTTGCACATTGATGGTGCTTTAACCCAAACTGGTGAGACCTTCCCCTATGCCGAGGAGAGGCGTCTGTTTTATGTAGCTTTGACGCGTGCCAAGAAAAAAGTATGGGTGACTTACACTGGATCTGGCTCAAGCTTTGTCAAAGAGCTGGTGGAGAATGACTATCCAGTCATTGTTAAGAAATAAGGATATACGAATTATGAGTGGGCAATTCTGTATTACTCTGACTACATCAAATAGTGACAGCATTACTCAGCAAATTATTGAGTCTGCGCTTAAGAAAGGCTTAGCAGCCTGCATTCAGACAATGCCGATTCGAAGTCATTACATTTGGGAAGGAAAAATCTGCAACGATAAAGAAACGCTACTTATCATGAAAACCAAGAAAGCGTGCTATGCGGAACTTGAACAAGTAATTGTTTCTAATCACAATTATGAGGTACCTCAGGTTGTTCAAGTCCCGTTTACAGAAGGGTTTAACCCTTACCTAACTTGGATAGAAGAGAGCACCCGCTGTTGAGACGCAAGCAAGGTTAATGAAAGTAATGCACCAAGCGTATCCATTAACATATCTTTTTGTGCATCCCATATGTCGCCTTGAGAGCCTAAAAAAGCAATGCCCTCATCCCCGCCTGCGAGGGCAGCATACCACCATTCGATAATTTCATACCCTGCAGCAAGAGACATTATTGCGAAAAGAGCGAAAGCCATGGCTAGCTTTATGCTCATCAGCTGTTTTTTGATTAGGTATTCAGCAATTGGGTAGGCGTATAAGCCGATAGAGAAGTGTGCGACACGATCGAAATGGTTTCTTTCGGAACCGATTAAGTTGTTAAACCAGTCGAATGGTACTTCAGCAAAGGTGTACTTCGCCCCAATGGTATGCAGGGTTAGCCAGATAAACATTAGACAATAGGCAGTGTTGGAAAACTGAAAGCGTCTAGAGACCCACCAAATAACGGCAAGGATTCCTAATGCAGGAATGATCTCTGCTATCCATACTGGGTACGAAGAAGGGGATATAGCAGAAAATAAGAAAACTAAAGCGTAGGCTGCTGTTAACCAATGTAATATTGAAAATGAAGCTTTATTTGGATTCATTAGACTTTTCCTAATTCAGTTCGTAACGTAATCATGCCACTCAATAAAACATTGTTCAATTGTGGGTTGAGATGTTTCCGGTAATAAGTGTTTAACGATTTATGTTGAAAGACATAAATATCGCACACTTAGAGCTCAAACAAACGTTTTCATTTCATCAAAGTTTGATTTACCTATATGTCACACTTAGAATCGCAAACTCACTTATTACATAAACAATAAAAGTAAAGCCATGAAACTGGAAACTGTCGATTATTTAGCTGAAGATGCTGCTCAGCAATTTGTCACCTCACTTCGTGAGACTGGATTCGGTGTACTAAAAAATCACCCGATTCCAAAAGAGCTTGTGGAATCTATCTATGAGAACTGGTATCAGTTCTTCATGACGGAGCGTAAGAACGAGTTTACCTACAATGTTGAAACTCAAGATGGTTACTTCCCACCTTCCGTTTCAGAAGTTGCAAAAGGCCACACAGTTAAAGATATCAAGGAGTATTTCCATATCTACCCTTGGGGGCAGATGCCAGAAGAGCTTAAAGAGCAGATCATGGATTACTATGATCGTGCGAATCAATTTGCTCAAGAATTACTAGGCTGGGTTGAAGCATATGCACCGAAAGAGGTACAAGAAAAATTTTCTGTAGCGCTTTCTGAAATGATCAAGGATAGTGATAAGACGCTGCTTCGTGTCCTTCATTACCCACCAATGACAGGTGATGAAGAGCCTGGGGCAATCCGCGCTGCAGCTCATGAAGATATTAACCTGTTAACCGTTCTTCCAGCGGCAAATGAACCAGGCCTGCAAGTGAAAGGTAAAGATGGCGCTTGGATTGATGTGCCGTGTGATTTTGGTAATTTAATCATCAATATTGGCGACATGCTCCAAGAAGCTTCTGGTGGTTACTTTCCATCGACGACGCATAGAGTGATTAACCCTACTGGTGAACGTCAGGAAACATCGCGCATTTCATTGCCTTTGTTTTTGCATCCTAAACCAGAAGTGGTATTGTCTGAACGTCATACAGCCGACAGTTACTTGATGGAACGACTACGTGAGTTAGGTGTTATCTAACAGCCAGTTTATTAGAAAGAGCCAGCAAACGCTGGCTCTTTTTTTGGGTCACGATCCTTAAATCTAAGATATTCGCTCGACAAACGGGCCATTTTGGATTTTTATTAAAAATAAACCCCTAGTGAGTGGATATGAACGAGCATCAGGAAGTCGCGGCCCAGTTCCAGCAGTATATGGAGAATCCTCTGCTGTGGCCTATCATGGAAATCCTCAGAAAGCAGCCTTCAGGATGGAAAGTTCATACATTATCTTCCCACCTCAGTGAGCTCGAACTGTTACCTGTACTTGATGGTTTACCGGAAAAAGATCTCTTCAAGCGCAATTTCTTAATCATGAATGCTCTGTATCAGCTTCAGGAAACCTTATATCCAGATAATTGGTTACAGGTGCAGGCGATGGACATTGTCTTAATGCCTCAGTCACGAGTGTTTGGTCATGAAGTGGATCATGAGGATCCGCTGCGGGATTATTATCTAGATTGGCACAACTATGAAGCAGAAGAGGGTGAGGTTAAACGCCTACTGAATGAATTCTGGACTCGATACCGAGAGTTTGTAGGCAGTACAAATGATGATATGGACCGTGCTAAAGCACTGTCCTTATTCAAGTTACCGCGCGACGCTAGCCAAACGGAAATACGTAAAACATGGCGTAAACTCGCGCTTAAGTGGCATCCAGACAGAGAAAACGGCAATAGTGAGCGTTTTCGAGTGCTTTGTGAAGCATGGCATGTACTCAGACACTAACAAAAAGCGCCAATCAAGGCGCTTTTTACGTGGAGTCTTTCCAGACTATCTCATTACGATGTCGCTTTAAAATGCGACTTTCTCATCCGGTTTAGCGCGGCCATGACATCAAGAGTTCTTGGCTTAGCAAGGTCGCCTTGATTCGGCATGTTTTGACACCAGTCGCCCTGTAAAATCTGTTGGACTTCTTTTGCAGGGTTTTCAGACCAACCAGGCAATTGTGCTAATTGGAACCACAGCCAACCGATGGCGTTGATCTCTGAGCTGGACTCAATCTGCTCCAACGCACTGAGGTCAGTAAATTCTTTACCAAAACGCAGAGAGTCTATGCCCTTTGCTGACACACGGAATTTCCCATCAGCCAGTATTTTTTGCAATGCTGCTCTGTTGAGCGCTCTTGGTCGGAATGTCCTTAGAGCATTTTCTGACTCATTATGTCGCTCTGTTGGATGTTGCTCTACCACTTGCTGGGCTTTCTCGGTGACATCTACGGCTTGGTAATCGTGCATTTGAATCACGGTATCAGCGACATCCAAGTAATCACCAGATCCCCCCATGACGATAACAGTCGATATATCTAGCTCATCGCGAAGCTGCCCAATACGATCAACTAAAGGGGTGATTGGTTCATCCCCTTTGCTAACCAGAGCCTGCATACGTTCATCGCGAATCATAAAGTTGGTTGCAGACGTATCTTCATCAATTAGAATGCCTTGCACACCTGCTTCAATAGACTCTTGCAGCCAGGCCGCTTGAGAGGTTGAACCTGATGCATCCTGAGTGGAGAAGTCTTTGGTATCACGGCCCATCGGAAGGTGATTAATATAGTTGGAAAGATTGAGATTGTGCACGCAGCGACCGTCTTCCGCACGTATCTTCATGGCGTTCAGGTTTGTCACTACAAGTTCACGTCCATCACCAGGGATGTGGTTGTAAATTGAGCGCTCAATGGCGTTAAGAAGAGTGGATTTACCATGGAATCCGCCACCGACGATCAAAGTAATGCCTTTTTTAATACCCAAGCCTTGGACAATGCCTTGGTTTGGCGTTGTAAAGCTGACTTGCAAAGATTCAGGAGCTTTAAGGGTAACGGCGTCTTTCATCGGCAAATCACAGTTGCCAGCGACACGAGGTAATACAGAGCCGTTACCCACAAAAGCAAGTAGGTTAAGCTCATCAAGCTTGCTACGAATAAATTCCTGATCTTCAACGATTTCGCAATGATGGATTAGGGCTTCTTTATCTAACTCACGTTCTAGGGTTGCACGTCGAATAAACTTTGGAAGATGGAATGTCAGAATATTGTTGGCTTTTTTGCCCAGCACTGAACGGCCTTCTGCCGGAAGATTAACGCGGAATCTGAGCTCGATGCCAGCTTCAGTAAACAACACAGCGGTGCTATCCAAAACGGTTTGTCCGGTTAAAGCGATACTGATGCTGTTTTCATGCTTAGCAAACTCGGCAAAGCTTCGTGCAATAAAGTCGCGAGCAGCCATTTGATACGTTTGAGACTTATCACGTAACCACTGTAATCCAGTAACTGACCAAGGACGGATAGCACGTACGCGAGAAGCTGATGCATAAGGGTCAGCCTGAACATAGTCGATATAGAATGTGTAATCGCTAAAGTCGTACTGACCTTTGATTTGCTGGTAAGCGCGATAATTCTGTTTTTCGATTTTTTTTAGCGTAGCAGTTAGCTGGTCCATAAGACGTTCTCAAGCGAGATAAAATGAAGGCGAGGATTATAAGAATCGCTCGCCACAGAGTAAAGGGTTAAGCTACTGATAAGTCATGTTGGTATGACTGGGGTAATTTTGGCTGAGCAAACTGGTTTCAAACTCATCGCATGGCATAGGTTTGCCATAGAAGTAACCTTGCCCATATTCACAGCCTTCTTTAATGATAAAGCTCTCTTGACTTTCGCTCTCTATACCTTCAACGGTGACGGTTAAGTTGAGCTTTTTGGCAACATGAATGATTGACCTGACAATTTCTTTATCTTCCTCACTGTCGTCCAATTGCTGAACAAAGCTTCTATCAACTTTAATCGCGTCAAATGGAAACTTTTTCAAATAATTAAAGGAAGAATAACCAGTTCCAAAATCATCGAGCGACAGCGTTACACCTAGATTATTCAGAGCAAGTAAAGTATTTCGCGCAGTGACTTCATCATCAATTAAACCACTCTCAGTGATCTCAAGTTCTAGAAACTTAGCTGGTAGCTGGTAGGCGTTGAGCAGATCTTCAACTTGCTCGATAAAATGCGGGTTTTTAAGCTGTATCGCTGAAATATTAACGGCGATTTTAAAATCGTCCACATGTTCCATCCAATCAGCGGCTTTTTGAATAGCGGCTTGAAGTACGAAACTGCCAACTTCAAAGATTAGCCCGTTTTGCTCGGCCATATGGATAAGAGTTTCATTGGAAATATCACCCAGAATAGGGTGACGCCACCTCAGTAGAGCTTCAGCGCCTGTCCATTTATGTGTCGTCGGTGACACTTTCGGTTGGAAGTAGAGCAATAAATCATCATTACGTACTGCTTGCAATAAATAGCTTTCCATCTGATTTATGTGCTTCTGAATATCAGCGATCGCTTGTGAGTAGTAACTGAATTTATGCCCTGAATCTTTACACGATTGCATCGCTTCAGAAGCGTACTTTAGTAAGTTCTTTGGGCAAAGTGTGTCGTTGGTTGTGCTGATTCCAATATACGCATTAAGGTGAAGAATATCGCCATCAATATCAAATTCAGATTGACTAACTTCGACTAGTAGATGGCTGAGAATGTTTAAGTCAACGTCGAGCTGAGATGACTCAATCAGTAATACTAAATTGGTGGAAGTGGGGCGAGCGGTTAGAATCTGATACTGGCTTAAATCACCCAGCCTTTCTCGGTATTGAATTAATACATCTTCCCATGAACTGTAGCCATATTTTGACTGGATTCTGCGACCATTGGTAAAACCAATATGGATAGCTGCCGCCTGTAACGAAGGGCTGATTCCCACATCTTTAATAAAGTGTTCCGCTTCATGCTCAAGTGCGGAACGGTTTAAAAAGCCAGTACCCAAGTCATGTCTTTGCTGGTAGCGAATTTTTTGTTCAGCGGCGCGCCGTTTATCTATCTCTTGATTCAGAGAGTAGTTGAGATCTACAAGATCCTGAGTGCGAGTATGTACTCTTGATTTGAGCTCTAAGTTGAGGTGTTTTAGCTTTTCATGCTGATAGAGTGTTTTTAGCTGTGATTCGATAGAGTCACGAAAACTTTCTATCAATTGCTGATAGGTCTCAGAAAAGTGGTTTTCTTTATTGTCGAGTACACAGATGGTGCCAAAAGTATCGCCATTCGGCCAGTTAATAGGAACACCACAGTAAGCCAGCAGTCCAAACTTGATGTCTGGATTGTCTTGCCATGCAGGGTCTATCTCAGCGTTTGGTACAATAAGCTGACTTTGTTCATTGACAACGGTTTCACAGTACAGGCCTTGCCCCAGCGTTTCTGAATCACCCACACGATAAGGGTGGTTTCCGTTGTTATTTGACGAAAAAACTTCAATATGTTGTGGGTAAATACGCATGATCAATGCGGTGGGTACTGACACAATCTCTGCGAGCAAGTCGACAATATTTTGCCAACCACTGGTCATTTCGTCAGGAATGACCAAGTTTGTAGTATTGATTTTTGACATACATTTTTTATCCCTGGCAGCTTAGCCTTCTAACCGGGCAATCCTAGCCCTTATGTTAATAATAGTCGCTATTTAGTAGGAAGCAGGAGAAGAGGCGTGCTTGGGAGACAACCTTCGTTCTTATTATTAAGAAAGGCAGATGCTACGTTTTAAAAAACGCCCTGTCAGTAAGGCAGGGCGCTTGTTGTATGTGTGTTTCAAAAATAAGACATACTTGGTAGGCGAATAATCAGCGCGTAAAATCACTTAAGTCAACGGGTTTGGTATAGTCTATTTCGCTGAATCCGAATCCGTTAATGTTCAAAAACTCTTGCTTAAAGCCCGCATAGTCACCAAGCTCTTTGAAGTTCTGACTGTTCATTTTTTCAAGCAACACACTCACTTGGCTCTGAATAGCTGGGCTCAGCTCCCAGTCATCCATTCTGATCAATCGCTCACTATCCAAACGAATAGAGGAGCCTGAGTAGAGTTTCTCTCTGAAAAGGCGCTGCATTTGTTCAATGCAGCCTTCATGAGTTCCTTCCTGTTTCATTACCCGATAAAGGGCGAGAATATACGGGGTGAGGCCGGGAATAAACACACTTGCTTTGGTTACCAGTGCTTTACACACCGTGGCATAGGCACCGCCACTGAAGTTTGCCATTTTAAGATTCAAAGCGTGACTGGTTTGGTGTAAATCGATTTTTGCTCGCCCGAGCGTTCCATCGAGATAGATTGCATGTGTCGACTCTGGGCCAATGTAAGAAAATGCAATAGTTTTACAGCCTTCAGCGATGGACTCTGCATTGATCAAGGCATCAATCCAGTTTTCCCAATCTTCTCCCCCCATCACTTTTAGCGTGGCTTCCGTTTCTTCTTCACTGGCTGAGTGAAGTGATGTTTCTACCCATTGATCGGTCTCCAAAGATACAGACGACCCTGAAACATCCTGCCCAATCGGTTTTATGGTCGAACGCCACATATCGTCACTATTGGGCTTTGGTCGAACACCACTTGCCAAACTATAAATAATTAAATCCACTTCACCTTCAAAATAGGTCTCAATGGCTTCAATCACTTCAGCTTTAGTTTGAGGTAAAAAAGCGTCACCTTGGATATTGATCGCAACACGGCCAGACTTTTGTGCGTGTTTTTGGAAGAAGATGTCATTGAAATAACCAGCAGAGCCTACTGATCTACTGGAGGGCCCTCGTTCGTATGAAACGGAAATGGTGTCTGCGTTTGCGCCACCGAAGGTGAGTGCTATGCGCGCTGCTAAACCAAGGCCAGAAGAACCACCAATGATAAGAACGCGTTTTGGCCCGCATTTTATTGGAGTGGCTTGTTGTGAATATTCGATTTGTTTTATTACTGAATGCTCGCATCCGGTTGGATGAGCGGTACGAGCAACAACGCCTTCAATCATGGGTTCTATGATCATGGAAACTTCCTTTTCAACACGGAGTCTCGTCACATTAACGTAAAGCTAGGTAAAGTTTATTGAGCTAGACCAATTAGAGGTGATTTAGTAATTCATTGGCGACAAATTCCGCAATCCATGGTTGAGCGATGTCCTTAGGGTGTAGGCCATCGTCCATCATCCATTCCGGTTTTGTAATTACTCCTTCCAAAAAGAAAGGAAGCAAGGGAACGTCAAGTCGCTCAGCCGTTGCAGGGTAAAGCTCTGAGAACGCCTGCGTATAGCGCTTACCATAATTAGGGAGTACGTGAATTTGCATCAATAGAGGTTCAGAACCCTCATCACGTACCATATTGATGAGTTGAGTTAAATTATTTTGAATCAGGCTTGGTGGGAAGCCTCGTAAACCATCGTTAGCACCAAGCTCGATCAAAACAGAGTCTGGCTGGTGTTCTTTGAGTAGTTTGGGCAGTCGAGCTAAGCCGTTACCTGTAGTGTCACCGGAAATACTGCCGTTAATAACGGTCAGATTTTTCCCTTTTTTAGACATGATGTCGGGTAACAATGTAGGCCATGCTTTTTCGATTGGCATCTGATAGCCTGCACTAAGACTGTCACCTAAAATCAAGAGTTTAGTCGCACTTGCTGGGTTAACGAAGAAAAGCACAAATACAAAGGAAAGTAGTCGAAACATGCATGCATCCGTAATTAAAGCTGAATCACTGTCCAAAGTAGTCTCTACTAATCAAGAGCAATTAACAATCCTAGAAAATGTAAATATTGACATTAAGGAAGCTGAAAGCGTCGCTATTGTTGGCACATCCGGCGCAGGTAAGTCTACGTTGATGACTCTGTTGGCTGGCCTAGATACACCAACGTCAGGTGATGTGCATTTACTAGGACGAACCCTCAATACTCTCAATGATGAGGAGAGAGCTGCGATTCGCAGTGAGTCGGTCGGTTTTGTTTTCCAAAGCTTTTTGCTTATTCCGAGCTTGAGTGCCTTGGAGAATGTCACTCTGCCTTGTTTGCTGAAGGGAGAGAATGAAGATGTAGACAGAGCCAAAGCTTTGCTGACCTCTGTGGGCTTGGAGCACCGTATCCATCATTCTCCGTCTCAGCTATCTGGCGGTGAGCAACAGCGTGTGGCGTTGGCTCGAGCATTTATGGTGCAGCCAAAAGTGTTGTTTGCAGACGAGCCAACAGGGAACTTGGACCAGCAAACGGCTACTAAAGTCATTGAATTACTGTTTGAGCTGAATAAACAGCACGGTACGACTCTAGTTTTGGTTACCCATGATATGAAGTTAGCTGAGCAGTGTGATCGCCGCATCCATATTCAAGCAGGGCATGTGGAGGAATCATAATGAGCTCGAGTTATTCTCCAGCCTTAAATCGTAGGCTGTTTTCATGGAGTTTGAGTGAGATACGTCATGGGCAGCTATGGCCAGTTTCGATTGCTTTAACACTAATTATCGCCTGTATTTTTGCTTTGACTGCGCTTGCTGAACGAATGGAGCAGGTTGTGGTGAAACAAGGTAAAGAGGCGTTGACAGCAGATACTGTGTTCGCAACCGCAAATCCAATCCCAGATGTGCTCTATCAAGCAACCAATGAGGCAGGGTTGACCACTTCCACTCAAACTCGCTTTGCCACTATGGCATTTAGTGATCAAAGCATGAAGTTGATTACCGTGAAATCGGTAGACAGCGCATATCCTCTCAGAGGGGAAATGGTGCTATCGGATGACAATCAAAAGTACAAGGCGGTTAGCCCCGGTGAGTTGTGGTTAGATGAGCGGCTGTTTTCTCAACTTGAGGTTAATATTGGTGACAGCGTCACTGTTGGTGATGCTGATTTCACGGTTACGGGGCGTATTGTTGAAGAGCCGGGACTTAGCTTTAATCCATTCCAGCAGATGCCGTCGGCATTCATTCACAATACAGATTTAGAAAAAACTGGGGCTGTTCAGCTAGGTAGCCGTGTCCGATACAGTTTGTATATCAATGGGGACGAGTCTGACATAGAGCAGGTAAAGCAAGCTATCGACTTAACTCCAAGTGATCGTTGGCGCGACCAAAATAGTGCTAGCCGAACCAATGAAGTATTCCAGCGTACTGAGCAGTACCTGTCACTCACGGTGGCGATTGTTGTTATCATGGCTGCGACAACGCTAGTGTTGACCTGCCAGCATTATGTTGCCACTCGCCGTAAAACAATATCGATGCTTAAAAGTCTCGGGGCAAGTAAACGTTGGATAGGGCGTTGGTTAGGTATTCAGGTCACTATCTTACTTAGCAGCGCTTCTGTTATTGGAGTGATAATTGGTATTGCACTTGAGTACTTACTGCGTATTCCACTTGTGGATTTATTACCAAACCCCTTGCCGAGTTATGGTCTTCAACCAGCGTTTCTTTCCATCATCACCAGTATTCTGATCGCAGTACCAGCACTCGGTATTCCTTTACTCAGTTTGCTGAATGTTAGTGCAATGGATGTCATGCAATCACAAGCAACGGCACAAAGAAGCCGCAAAACGGGTTGGCTGATCTTGGTTCCCATTGTGCCAATGTTATTCGTTTACAGAGAGAATACTTTGGTATGGATTGTACTGGGAGGGATGCTCGCTTTGTTTGTGACACTAGCAGTGGTGAGCTTGGTAGTGACCAGAATGCTTGGACGACTTCCGTTATCAACATCTTTCAAATTAGCGCTTAGCCGTATTAATCGATCTTCATTAGCTACGGGCATTCAGTTCGGTGCGTTAGCTCTTTCTCTGATGTTATTGGCGGTGATGTGGTTGGTTCGTACGGACTTGTTGTCAGATTGGCAAAAAACGATTCCTGAGAATGCGCCGAATGCTTTTGCGTTAAATATTGCTCCATATGAGAAAGAAGCCTACATAAGCGCGTTAGACGATCATCAAATTGAGCGTTCAAAAGCTTATCCGATCATAAGAGGCCGTTTAACGGAAATAAATGGTGAAGATGCTAAAGATAAGGCGCAAGGCGAAGAAGGTAGTGATGTACTACGCCGAGAAATTAATTTTACCTTCGGCAAAGAAAACCCTGAGCATAACATCATCTTGCAAGGTGAATGGACTGACCGCAATGGCGTTTCAGTCGAATCGGATGTCGCAGAAGACTTTGGACTTCAAATTGGGGATCAACTTACGTTTGTGATTAATAGTCAAGTCGTGAAGGCGAACGTCAACAGTATTCGTCATGTTGAATGGCGAGATATGAAGCCTAACTTCTATTTTATATTCACTCCAGACGTTTTAAAGAATATTCCTGCAACGTATTTGGTGAGTTTCAGAGTGGAGGAGCAGCACAATGGTGTCCTTAATGAGCTATCAAGAAGTCACCCAACAGTGAGTCTAATGGATATTCGCAGTATGGGTGCGAAAATTCAGGAGCTACTTACACAAATCGTTTGGTCAATTACTGTGTTAGCCGCGTTAGGTGTTATTGCTGGTGTGTTGTTAATCTTCACTTTGCTACGTCTCAGTTTGGGTCAGAGACAATCGGAAATACAGTTGTATCGAACGTTAGGAGCAAGTAAAAAGCGGGTTACTCGAACCATTTGGGCTGAATATGGATTAATGGCTCTTGTGGCAGGTTTGATCGCAACAATCGGTGCGGAGGCAGTGGTAGGGGGTATTATGTCATTTGGTTTTGATCTTTCTCCCAACTTGCATTTTTCACTCTGGTTTGCACTTCCTTTGGTGACTTTTTGCACACTTGCATTGGTTGTGAACAGCCTAATAAAACGGCTGCTAGTCCCTATAAATAAAGAGTTTAGCTAACTCATCAGTGGCTAAGTTATCCAGTTATCCACAAAAACAGTGGATAAAGTTTGGGATAACTTAGCCTGTAGATAACTCCCCATTTCCTCCAAAGCCAATAAGCATAATGTTTAGAGGATTCTTGTTATTCACAGTGACAATTTTTCTTCTTTCCACAAGATATGAGTCAAGCGTTTTTTTTCATTTTTTTTACTTGAAATTGTCATATTTATCCCCTTCAAAAAATGTGATTTTATTGGGCGCGCAAACTCAGTAAAATGTGCTGAGAATGAATAAATTAGCAACATAAATGCAGTCTGAAAAAACGAAAGTGGATACGCCTTCTGTCGCTGTGATCGGTGGGGGCATCGCGGGTTCGACCGCTGCCTTGCATCTGGCAGAAATCGGTATAAATGTTGTGTTGCTGGAAAAAGGCAAAACTTTAATCAGTGGGCCACCTATTTGTCATTTGCATGCTGGTGGAAATTTGTACAGAGAAATTTCCACCTCACAATGCATTGAGCTGTTGGAACAGTCCATCGAATCCGTACGTCTTTATCCACATACTATCAATCGTCGCCCAACCGTCATTGCTGTGCCATACAGTGATGGTGGTAGCCCAGAAGAATTGTATGAGCGGTTAATCACGATACAGCGATGCTATCAGGAGTTGGTCGATTTAGATCCGGCGAATGAAGTGCTCGGTGCCCCATCAGACTATTACAAGTTTTATGTTCGAGAAGAACTGGAAGCGTTAGCGACACTTAAGCAACCGAGCCAGCCAAGCAATGTGGATGATTGGATGATACCGTTTGCTAAATCTGCTGATTTAGACTCGCTCAAGTTTCCAGTCGTTGCAGTGCAGGAACATGGTTGGAGTGTATTTCGAATCGCTGCATCTGCAACATTAGCACTGGAGTCGATCCCCAACTGCCAGTTGCTGACAGAATCACAAGTTATAGGCCTTGAAAACACAAACCGTGGCTGGAAACTGGAATACATCAGCGCTAATGGTGTAACCAGCGTTTTGGAAGTCGACTATTTAGTCAACGCATGCGGTTATGAGACGGGAAGCATCGATGATCTTGCTCAAACTCCGCGCAATCGACTCGTTGAATTCAAAGCTGCTTATGTAACGCGCTGGGATGATTGCTGTGAGCTGTGGCCTGAGGTGATTTTCCACGGTCCAAGGGGAACTCCAAATGGAATGGCTCAACTGACTCCTTACCCTAACGGCATTTTCCAACTCCACGGAATGACGAAAGATATTACCTTGTTTGATGATGGCTTGGTGGCCTCAGGAGAAGAGTCGTCGCAGCCTACATTACCACTCAGGCTCCGGCGTAAGATTCAACAGGGCTGGGATGAAGAGGTGGTTCTATCAAGAACACGCCGAGCCATTGAACACATGGCGAAATTTGTGCCTAGTTACGAGAAGGCTCATGAGTTTGGTACGCCTCTTTTTGGGGCCCAACAAATCCCAGGTTATGATGAAACACTGCGCGCTGCTGACGTGACTTTTGAAGGGCGGAACTACGCGAGGATCGAAGTTGTTAAAGGTTCTTCTGCACTTGAAGCGGCTAATAAACTGGTTGAAGAGTGGAAGTTGTTTGACTATCAAGGAATGGCGATCGAAGCGTTGCACCCTGTCAGCATGGCGCTCAAGCCTGAGGATATCGAATCAAAAGCGGAACAGTTAGCGACCCTGCGGAATTATCCGAAGGAATTGGCTAACGTGTACGGTCAATAATCAAGAAGCTCCCGAGATTGGGAGCTTTGACGTTGTCTTGAAGATAGACTAGTAGCCAAAGAACTTTGCCCATTGGCACCATACGTCCTGTAAGCCTAATAGGTCACCCCTGACGAATCTAACCTTCTGCCCAGGCTTCGCTTGTGCAAGGCGAGGTAGATCAATCCGAGCGACACAGCCAATTTTCGGGTATCCGCCGATAGTCTGTCTGTCATTGAGAAGCACGATGGGCTCACCATTCGGCGGGATTTGGATTGCTCCTAAAGCAATGCCTTCACTAAGATATTCTTTGTCTGGTGGAATGACTTTGCTATCGCATAGTCGATAACCCATGCGATCTACCAATTGGCTGACTGTGAATTCTTGATTGTACAGTGAGCTAACGGCATCCTTGGAAAAGTCATTGATTTGATATCCTTCTATGACTCTTAGTTCAAGGGGAAGGTTATAGTCAGGTTTGTACCGAAACGTCATTTGTAGAGGCTTCGCTCTAACATCATGGGGCTTAAAGCCAATGACTTCTCCTGCTTGTACGGGGTTCCCTGACTGACTGCCACCTAGCTGATCTCGAGTGACGGTAGCGCAGCTTCCAAGTTGAGGTGTGACAGTAAAGCCTCCTTTGATTGCGAGGTAAGCCCTTAGCCCGTTTTTTGGTAAGGAAAAGGTCAGAGTTTGCCCTTGGCGAGCAACGAATGTTGACCAATTTTCGAGAGGCTTACCATCAAGTCGAGCATTAAGGTCTCCGCCTGCTATGGACATTTCGCATTTAGAGTGAATAAGAAACTCCGCCTGACCTAGTGTGATTTCAAGAGAAGCGCAATTAGTGGTGTTACCAAGCAGATGATTAGCCCAACTATATGCGTAGTCATCTACTGGGCCACCTTGAGTAATCCCCAAATGTGCCAGACCAAATCTACCGAAATCCTGAATGAGTGTTTGTTGCCCTGGCTTTACGACGGTGATTGCGTGGTTGATCATCATTGCCACCCCTTAGTGATTTCTCCACCTAGACGGAGAAACTCTTTTTCCGAAATCGGTCTAAAACGTACTTTAGTGCCTATTGAAAAGGGCAAAATGGGTGAGTTTTGGGGAGTATAAAGGTCAAGTGGACAATTACCTATGATGTTCCATCCCCCCGGAGATTCAGCAGGATAAACAGCGGTATTGGAATTGGCAATCCCTACGCTGCCTTTTGGTAACTTCACCCTTGGAGAAGGCTTCCTCGGTAAACGAAGGGAGTCTGCGACGGAAGTTAAAAAGGCGAAGCCGGGGGCAAAACCAATCGCACCCACTGTATATTCATGGGTCGTGTGCAGATCTATGATTTCTTCTAAGCTTAAGCCTTTTGCATAGTAATCCTGTAAGTCAGGACCCACATCATCATGGTAGTAGATCGGGAGCTCAATATGATGTGACTCAACATCATCAGGAAGGGCTTTGATTGCTTCAGTCACCAGTTTTTCTAGGTAAGGGACAAATTCGAAAATTGAGACCCTATGCGGTAAGTAATCAATTAAGATTGAATCAAAGGAAGGGGTGACATTCATAATCATCGCTCCCAATTGATTGGTGAGATAGTGACTTATTTCACCAATGAGGAGTGACAGTTTATGGCTAGGTTCTGCTTCAAAGTGGATGAGTATTGAGCACTCAGCAACAGGGTCGACAGATGTCTCTATATTCACTCGACAGTCTCCTTGCGTTAAAGGATGTTTCGTATTTTTTGAATCATAGTGATGGCTTGTTGATTATCGCCATGGACACAAATCGTGTCGGCTTCAATGGGGATGAGAAAGCCGTCAATTGTGCGTACTTTTCCGTAGTGGACGATTTGGCGGACCTGATCGAGTATGTCTTCCTCTCTATGTAACACTGAACCGGTCATCGAGCGTGGAGAAAGTGAACCATTTGATAAGTAAGCTCTATCCGCAAAAGCTTCAAACAGGATAGGAAGTTCATACTTATCAGCGATCTCCAAATGCCTTTCGTTATCATTGAACGCAAGCATCATTAAAGGTACGTCAAAGCAAGAGACTGCGTCAGCGATAGCATCAAAAATCGACATATCGCGCATCATGTCATTGTAGAGAGCACCATGAGGTTTGACGTAGTTCAGTTGGACATTTTGGCTTTCCGCTAAGGATTTCAGCGCTCCCACTTGATAGATTAGCATGTTGGTGATCTCGTCCGTTGCCATCGGTATTGAACGTCGACCAAAGCCTTGTAAATCAGGATAACTTGGGTGGGCGCCGATCTGAACATCATGTTCAATAGCCAACTTAATGGTTTGTGACATGATCTGTGGGTCGGAGGCATGAAAGCCGCAGGCGATATTTGCCATGTCGATCCAGGGCATCACAGCTTTATCGTTCCCCATTTTCCATGAGCCAAAGCTTTCACCCATATCGCAATTAAGAGTCATCGAGCGCTTTGTCATTGCTTCCATTCCGCTGTTTCTTATCCTTTCAACATCTTATAAAAATAACAAACAATCAATGATCCATTTCATTATTTCAGGAACAAAAAACAGTTTAGCGTGTTTAATACAGAACATTTGATGTTCATGTATCGCTTAGTGGGATGGAAGACAGTTAGACAAGCTTGATTCTCATTAATAAGCTATATTTTAATTCTCATATTCGTTAATATTTGGCCAAATTAATCAGAAGGTTAGTAATATGAATGTCTTGGTTACAGGTGGCATGGGGTACATAGGCAGCCACACATGTATTCAAATGATTGAAGCAGGAATGACTCCTGTTCTTTTTGATAATCTGTACAACAGTAAAAGATCTGTTTTAGACAGAATCAAGCAGGTAACAGGGACAGTACCGTCTTTTATCGAAGGTGACATTCGGGATAAAAAAAAGTTGGTGTCGGTTTTAAAGGAACACCAAATTAGAGCCGTCATCCACTTTGCAGGTTTGAAGGCGGTGGGGGAATCCGTAGAAAAACCGCTCGAATATTACGATAACAATGTAAACGGTACATTAGTACTGGTTGACGCTATGCGCGAAGCCGGCGTGAAATCAATCGTCTTTTCTTCTTCTGCTACTGTCTATGGTGATCCTGCTAGTGTGCCTATTAAAGAAGATTTTCCTACCAGTGCGACCAATCCTTACGGCCGCAGCAAACTAATGGTTGAAGAGTGCCTGACTGATTTTCAAAAAGCGAATCCAGATTGGAGTATTACATTACTTCGCTATTTTAATCCGGTAGGCTCACATCCCTCTGGAAACTTAGGCGAGGATCCGCAAGGTATTCCCAACAATCTGATGCCATTTATTTCACAGGTCGCGGTTGGAAGACGTGAATGTTTGTCTGTCTTCGGTGGTGACTATCCGACTAAAGATGGTACTGGCGTTCGTGATTATATTCATGTCATGGATCTCGCTGATGGTCATGTTGCTGCGCTTAGGAAAGTTGGTCACAAGGATGGTTTGCATATCTATAACCTAGGAACGGGTAATGGTTACAGCGTGCTAGAAATGGTCAAAGCGTTCGAAATCGCATCAGGTAAGCAAGTGCCTTACCAAATCGTTGCACGCCGTCCCGGGGATATTGCAGAGTGCTGGGCTGATCCTGCAAAAGCAATGAAAGAGTTGGATTGGAAAGCAGAGAGAACATTGGAAGAAATGACAACGGATACTTGGCGTTGGCAGTCCAATAACCCACAGGGCTACCCAGACTTTTAGTCTTATCGCTCGCTAAAAAAACAAAGCCACCGTTTCCGGTGGCTTTTTTACGCATGATACAAAATAGGCAAAATTGAAAATGCGAGTGAAGTTAATCGACCTCTTTGTCTTTACCAAGCGATAGTAGCCAAATCGAGATGGCAGCGACGACAGCAAATCCAGACAAAATAATGAATGGCATAGCGCCATAGCCAAGAATATGCCAGATAACGGATTCTAAAGTACTCATATCTCAGTGCTCCTATTGCCAGCCTTCAACGCCGTGCATGTCAGGAAGTTTATGTGCGATACCTTTGTGGCAATCGACACATGTTTTCTCTCCTGATGCTAGCGCGGTTGAGTGTTGCTTCGCACTACGTTCGCCTTGCTCTGAAAAATCCATGTACTCAAATTCGTGACAGTTTCGACACTCCAAGGAGTCATTTTTCTTAAATCTAGCCCACTCACGTTCGGCTAGGTGAGCGCGCCGCTCTTGGAATTTTTCAGGTGTATCGATAGTCTTTGTCACAAAGTGAGCGAATAGCTCTTTTGAAGCTTGAACTTTTCGTACGATTTTATCCGTCCATTCGTGTGGCACGTGACAGTCTGAACAGATAGCCCTTACTCCAGAACGGTTGGAGTAGTGAATAGTCTCTTGAATTTCAGCGACGATAGGCGCGTGACAACCGGAACAGAATTCTTCTGTATTGGTTGCTTCCATACCTGTGTTAAATGCGCCCCAAAATAGAAGACCACCAGCAAAGCCCATGAATAAAACTACACCGACGGCAGTTTTACTAGGGGATGCTAATCTCTTCCAAAACGCTTTCAATAATTTCATAGATAGCCTCTTACTTACTCGCGTATCACTTATTTAAGTGAATCGACACTCTTGAACTCATTTTCAACAAGCGGCTGAGCGTTTGCTTGCGGAACGTGACACTGAAGACAGAAATAACGGCGAGGAGACATATCTGCTAACACAGCGTCTTCGCGGTTTATGTAGTGCGTGACACTGATCTTAGTTGCGCCCATCTCTTTTGCATTTTTCCAACTGTGGCAAGAAAGACATTTGTTTGCATTCAAAGAGACTTCGTAACCACGGATGTTATGTGGGATCAGCGGTGGCTGATAAACATAGCTGCTATCTAGTGCCTGTTCACGAGGGTATTTTTTGAAATCGTCAGCAGGGCGAGTGGTTTCTAGCTCACTGGCACCACGTAGTGATTCCAAGCCGCCAATACCACCCGGGTTTTCTAACTCGGCAACGGCAGCTCCACTGATTAAAGCACCAACAGATAACAGTGCAATAAGTAATTTTTTCATCTTACATTCTCCGCCTTATGGCTTAATTCTTATCTGTGGTCGCCCTATGGGCGACCAACACATTCTGGTTTATGCAACTTTAGTGATCTTGACTGGACACTTCTTAAAGTCTGTCTGCTTGGACAGAGGGTCAGTCGCGTCAAGGATCAGTTTGTTGATCAGGATGCGTGCATCAAAGAATGGTACGAATACCAAGCCTTTAGGTGGGCGGTTACGGCCACGTGTTTCAACACGAACACGCACTTCACCACGTTTGTTGGCAATCAGTACTTCTTCTCCACGGCGAACACCACGAGCTTTAGCATCTTCTGGATGCATGTAACACACGGCATCAGGTACTGCTTTGTAAAGTTCAGGTACACGGCGCGTCATTGTGCCAGTATGCCAGTGCTCTAATACTCGACCTGTACATAGCCAGAGATCAAACTCTGAATCAGGCACTTCCGGTGGCGCTTCATATGGCGCAGAGATAATCAGTGCTTTGCCATCTGGTTTGCCATAAAAGTCCCAACCACTGCCTGCTTTTGCATAAGGATCAGAACCTTCTTTGTAACGCCATAGGGTTTCTTTACCATCCACAACAGGCCAGCGTAGACCGCGAACTTGGTGGTAAACATCGTAAGGTGCCAAATCATGACCATGCCCACGACCAAAGGCTGCATACTCTTCGAATAAGCCTTTTTGTACGTAGTAACCAAAGTGATGAGCATCATCATTAAGTTCACGTGCTTCTTCGATAGGGAATTTGTTTACGACACCATTTGCAAATAGCATGTCGTACATGGTTTTACCACGGTACTGAGGTGCTTTAGCCAGTTGTTCTTCTGTCCACACTTCTTCCATCTTGAAGCGTTTAGAGAACTCCATCACTTGCCATAAGTCAGATTTTGCTTCGCCAACGGTATCTACCTGCTGGTACCAAGCCTGAGTACGACGTTCAGCGTTACCATAGGCGCCTTCTTTTTCAATCCACATTGCAGTTGGAAGGACTAAGTCAGCAGCTTGGGCTGTTGCAGTTGGGTAAGGATCAGAACATACGATGAAGTTTTCTGGGTTACGATAACCTGGCAAACGCTCGCCGTTAATGTTTGGACCGGCTTGCATATTGTTGTTACACATTACCCAATATGCATTCAGCTTACCGTCGCGAAGCATGCGATCTTGAAGTACAGCGTGGAAGCCAGGTTTTGGAGGGATGACGCCATCAGGAATATTCCAGATGCCTTCTGCAATCTTACGGTGTTTAGGGTTAGCAACGACCATGTCCGCTGGTAGGCGGTGTGCAAAGGTACCAACCTCACGTGCTGTACCACATGCAGATGGCTGACCAGTGAGTGAGAATGGGCTGTTACCCGGAGTTGCAATCTTACCTGTAAGAAGGTGGATGTTGTAAATCAAGCTATTCATCCACACACCACGAGTATGTTGGTTCATACCCATAGTCCAAAGAGACATTACCTTCGTATCTGGATCTGCGTATTGCTTGGCAAGCTCAACGAGTTTCTCTTCAGAAACACCAGAAAGTTCGGCTGTTTTCTCTAGCGTGTATGGCGCAACCGATTTTTTGTATTCCTCAAAAGAGATAGAAGACATAGCGCCAGAGTTAGGATTCGCCGCTGCCATTTGGATTGGATCGTCGTCGCGAAGACCGTAACCGATATCTGTAGTTGCTTGCTTGAAGTTAGTGTGCTTGTTAACGAAATCCCAATTCACTGCATCATTTTCAATGATGTAGTTGGCAATGAAGTTAGCGATAGCTAAGTCTGACTGAGGTTCGAAAATATAACCTTTGTCTGCAAGCTCAAAAGAACGGTGGTAGTACGTAGACAGTACATTCACCCTAACGTGTGGGTGGCTTAGACGGCGGTCAGTAATACGAGTCCACAAAACAGGGTGCATTTCGGCCATGTTTGAGCCCCAAAGCACGAAAGAGTCAGCGTTTTCGAAGTCATCGTAACAGCCCATAGGCTCATCAATACCGAAAGTACGCATGAAAGCGCCAACAGCAGAAGCCATACAGTGACGTGCATTTGGATCAATGTTGTTCGAACGAAAGCCAGCTTTCATCATTTTGGCTGCCGCATATCCTTCCATGACAGTCCACTGGCCAGAACCGAACATACCTACGCTAGTAGGACCTTTGTCTTTAAGGGCTTGTTTCCATTTCTCTGCCATGGTGTCAAATGCGACGTCCCAAGAAACAGGAGTGAAGTCACCATCTTTATGATACTTACCATCTTTCATACGCAGTAGTGGCTGCGTTAGACGGTCTTGTCCATACATGATCTTAGAGAGGAAGTAGCCCTTGATACAGTTCAGGCCTTTGTTTACAGGTGCTTCTGGGTCACCTTGCGTAGCTACGACTTTGCCATTTTGTGTACCTACAAGGACAGAACAACCAGTACCACAGAAACGACAAGGCGCTTTGTCCCATGTGATTTTTGTTTGGTCTGAGCTAGCAATCAGGTTAGTCGCTGACGCTGGTAGAGTGATACCTGCGACCGCTGCTGCTGATGCTGCTGCGTTTGCTTTCACAAACGCACGTCTTGTCATCTTCATACTTCACCCTCGGTTTGGGAATATTGAGTTCCAGTGTTTTTATTTTTTGATTCGTCTTCTTCTAGCTCAGTTTCAATTTGGTGGTAGACCAGTACTGTGCTTAAAACGTTCGGTAAGTTGTTAATAGCTTCGATAGTGTCAGTAATGAATCCCTGATTTTCGGTTTCCAAAACAACAACAATTTTGCCTTCTGGACTGTCACCATAGATCTCTGCATTGTCGTATGCTTCGATCTGAGACTTAATCTCGGTCAGGTGTTCAGGAGAAACATGAACCACTAAGCTAGAAATATGCACTTCGTTAAGTGACATAGATATCTTCCGTTTTTATTACAAATTGCTCACATTGATGGATGAAGTAGGACACACAGAAACACAGGCGCCACAGCCGTTACATTCATCAAGATTTATATTGGGTTGTGCTACTTTGCCAACTTCTAATTTGAATGTGATTGCCATAGGTTCACACATATCGCTGCAGCTACGGCAATCAACATTTTGTTTCGCTAAACAGCTTTCATTAATAGTAGCTTTTACGTTCCATGGCTGCTCATTTTTTGAGCTGAATAAAGGTTCAGGGCAGACTTCTGCACATTGATAACAGAAGGTGCATTCATCCACGGAAAAATCAACTTGAGGAAAACCGCCATCCCCTTTGACAATAATTTGGGTTTCACAAGCGTCACTGCATTTGCCACATCGTGTGCACTGGTCGGTGAAAAAGCCTGGCTGTGATAACCATGGTAGGTGCAACTCATTATTTTCTAGCTTCTTCCTTGAGAAGAAACGTCGTTTTGAAAGGTCGACCACTGCGCTACCTAAAGTTGATGAAATCTAAACTAATCATAGTTCACATTTCTTTTAATAAATTGTCATTTATCCTCACACAGATTGTAGTTTTTGACATATTTGTATAAATAACCCTTAGGTGGTAAATGGAGGGGGTTCTTGTTTTAGATCAATAAATTCCACCACATTTGATCAGATATTGTCTGCGTCAACATACAAATCTATAAATAGTGATGTCGCACTGTTGACTTTGAGTGTAGGAGAGTGAGTGTTTAAAAGTGTGAAGAAATCAGTAACGAGTACGATTGCAAAAGCGATGGTGCTCATTCTGTCGTTGTCGATAGCAACAACAAGCTTCGCTATCATCACTCTAGCATCGAGCCTAAATGATGCAGAGGCCGTGAATGTTGCGGGTTCGATGCGCATGCAGAGTTATCGTCTGGCACACGACATTCAGATCATGTCAGTGGATTATGCCGCGCACATTGACATGTTTGAGCGCTCGATTTATTCCCCCTCTATGAAAGCACTCCAAAGCTGGACAGTGCCGGAAGATATTACTCACGATTACTACAGGTTAATCATACGCTGGCATGAGTTAAAAGAAGTACTGAGTAGTCACGATAGAGAACGTTATCTCATTTTGGTTGCTGGATTCGTAAATCAAATTGATGAGTTTGTTTTTAAGTTGCAGAACTTCTCTGAGCAAAAGTTGATTAAACTGGCTTGGGCTGGGGGAATGGGCTTAGGCGGGATCCTGATCGTCAGTATTTTTGTTGTCCATTACATTCGTAAGCAGATCGTGAAGCCACTTAACGCTTTAGTGACTGCGAGTGAACAAATTCAGTCCCGTTCATTTGATGTCTCTCTGAATGTTTCGAGTGATAATGAAATGGGTATCCTCACCCGAACCTTTAATAACATGGCGGCCGATCTGGGTAAGTTATATCGGGGCTTGGAGCATGCTGTTAATGAAAAGACTCAAAAGCTTCAGCATGCTAATGACTCACTTGAAGTACTTTATAGCTCATCACAGGAGCTGACAGCTTCACGAATTACTCAAGAGAACTTTGAAGCTATATTGAAGCACCTAACAAGCCTTGAAGGTATTCGAGCTGTGCGCTTAGAAATCCGAGAAGCGGGTGAGAAAGCGTTGATTTTGAATGAAGGTGAAGAGTGTTCTGGGTGTGACTCGGAATGCCAGCAAAAGACGCTGTCTCTTGATGGGCAAGAACTAGGGACCCTGTATTGGAAAGTGGCACTACCTTGCCCAGACCCAGCTTTGATTGATAACTTTGTCCAGATCATTTCCCGAGCGATTTACTATAACCAAGCTCAGCGCCAGGCCGAGCAACTTCTATTAATGGAAGAACGGGCAACAATCGCACGTGAGCTTCATGATTCACTGGCTCAAGCGCTTTCGTATCTGAAGATTCAGGTCTCATTGCTCAAGCGAAGTATGGGTAAATTGCCAGAGTCACCACAGCTGGAAAAAACACAGCCAATTTTACTGGAACTCGATACAGGGCTTTCTTCGGCTTATACTCAGTTGAGAGAACTCTTAACAACTTTCAGGCTGACGATTAAAGAGGGTAGCTTTGGTGTAGCTTTGCAAGAAATGACCGAGCAACTTGGTGAACAGACAGAATCGGCTATTGTGTTGAGTAACGAGCTGTCTTCGATTGAGATGGATGCCAACCAACAAGTGCATTTATTACAGTTGATACGTGAAGCAACAATTAATGCTATTAAACATGCTAAAGCTTCCGAAATTGTAATCCGATGCTGTGAAAGTGCGACTACGGTGATTGTGTCGATCAAAGATGATGGCGTTGGGTTTGATAAATCGGTAGAGAAGGTCAACCATTATGGTTTGAGCATTATGCAAGAGCGTGCTTCACGCTTGAATGGCCAGCTTGAAATTATTACAGAAAATAACGCTGGCTGTGAAATTTTATTAGAATATCCAAAGACTAAGGAACAAAACATTGACAGAGTGTAGAGTATTGCTGGTGGATGACCACCCACTAATGAGACGAGGTATTCATCAGCTATTAAGCTTTGAAGATGAGTTCACTGTTGTTGCTGAAGCAAGTAACGGTACTGACGCAGTTGCGCAAAACCATGAGCACAAGCCGGACCTGATCCTATTGGATCTCAACATGAAAGGTATGTCTGGACTTGATACTCTTAATGCTCTGCGTGCGGATGACTGTGATGCCACAGTCGTGATTCTTACGGTCTCGGATAGTCCTGCAGATATTGAAGCGATTGTAAAGGCAGGGGCTGATGGCTATTTATTGAAAGATACAGAGCCGGATGAATTGGTGGAGTTACTTAAATATTCATTACAGGGTAACAAGGCCTACAGCAAAGAAGTAGCGAAGTACCTTGTTGATAGAGAAAACATGACGAATGTTTTTGATGAATTGACCGACCGAGAAATGCAAATCTTAAGAGAAGTAGCCAAGGGATATAGGAATAAACAAATCGCTGATAACCTATTTATCTCTGAGTCGACTGTAAAGGTACATATGAAGAGTTTACTCAAAAAGTTAAAAGTACCGTCCCGTACAGCGGCAACAGTATTGTATCTAGAACGTTATGGCGAGATTAAATAGTTAGTTCGAATTCAAATAAAAAGGGCGCTCATCGAGCGCCCTTACTTTTGGGTATATATTATGCGTTCATCGGAACCAATACAAGGGTACCGAGGATCACCGTAATAAGCCCACACAGAACGGGTACGGATGTACGCTTCACTACTTCAAACGGGCTTATTTTACCCATACCAGACGTCGCAACAACTACACCGGATACAGGTGAAACCGTGCGACCTAAGTTAGATGCTTGTAACATCGGGATAATTAAGAATGCTGGGTTTAATCCCATTTTTGCCGCTAATGCAGGCGCTAATTCAACAAAAGCATAGAAAGGAGCATTTCCTGAACCCGTTGCAATTGCGGCTGCAACTGTAAGACCAGTAAGAATCAACATCAATGCGATACCACCTGCACCTGCTGTTTCTGCAAGATGCAGTAGATTATCAATCGCGCCAATTGACATCAGACCTTGAGCAAAAACACCGGCCGCGACCAATAGCATTACTACGCCTTTAAACGCATCGGCCATGCCCTCATAACAGGATTCTAAGTCTTCCAGTGTTTCTTTACCTTTGAACCTTTTAGTCACAAAGTCGATAAGAGCACCAATGAAAATTGATAAAACCACAATGGTGTAGATATCCAGTTTTAAACCCGGAAGCGTTCGTCCATTGAAAAGAAACACACCAATGATAGGTAGAAATGGAAGCACTGCATAATATGCTGGAGCTTTCACCTCTATTTCAGATACGTCGACGCGTTCCATTGGTGAGTTATCTTTCTTATCTAAATACTTGTTCCAGAAAAACGCAGCCGCAGCCATAACAATAATGGCGCAAATAGAGACAGGTAAAACTGTTTGGACGGCGAAAACATCCAAATCTAACCCAGATTTTTCAGCCGCGATAACAACGTCACCTGATGTTGGAGAGAGAATGATTGCTGCTGGTGAGGCACACACGGCTACCGCTGCGGGTCTGGAGATCCCCATTGCAGTCATCATAGGGAAAAGCGTTGCCATTAGTAGTACGCCTAAACCGGTTGCAGAGCTAACGGCAAGTGACATCAAACATGCCACGATGTAGGCGGCCACGAGTAACACATAAGGTGACTTTATAACGGAAAGGGGTTTGGAAAACTGCTTAACGACGACATTGTTAGCACCGATATGGGTCATGTAGGAAGCAAAGCCACAAAGCAGCATGATTTGCATGCCTAAGCCACCACCACGGTATTGGAGCATGTATTTTACGTACTCAAGAGAGTCTGTAAACATATTACCCGTAGAGGCAATTTTTGATGGTAGTACCGTGTGGCCAATGAGGCCAGTTAGAATGAGTAACAAAATACCTGCAGTTAAAAGAACGCCTGCAGGCTTATATCCTTTAACAATGAAGTAGCCGACAGCAACAGTGACGACTAACCCTATTAAGAGTTCCAGCATAGATATCACCTTAAGATATGAAAATTATATAAAAACTGTTTCAAACTATGACAAAGAATGTACATAAAATGAGGTTGTAGCACGAGTGCTAGTTAAGCATCTGATGATCTAGAACAATAAATTGATTAACTTATTAAAAGTGGCAAATGATGTTGTAATGTCAGAGTGTTGTAGATGTTATTAATAGTTTGGAAGACAGATGAAGATGTTTGTAAATGATAAAAATGTTACATATGGCGTTTGACTTAGTCGGCACATCGGTTTAAGGAACACTTCAGGCTTGAGCCTTTATAAGCGGTGACTTTAAACATGTTTACCATGATGTTTGGCAGTTATTTAGAAACTTAAGTTCTGTCTTGAAAGTTTATCGGTGTGATTTCAAGATCTACTCGGTCTAACGTTCATCAAAGAAGTCTTTGTTACGAATATATTTGGTCATTAGATGATAGGAAAAAGGCCGAATTAGCCAAGATCCTATGGAGCGACCTAAGCGCATTAAAGTTGGGGTATTTTCGTATATTCTCCCATTATACAACCACAGCATTTTACCCACATGCCAGTAAAAAAGTGGTAAAGGGGGGAGGAAAGTCACTATGTCGAGATCGCAGCAAATACGATAGGTTTTATGTCCGAGTGTATAACGATTCTTGAACCCATACCCTCCGATTGAAGGTTGCCCAAATGTGACAACACGTTTGATTGATTTAGGAAATTGCTTTTCGAGTGCATCCGCGAGTACACAGCCAATAGCACCTCCTGAAGAGTGTCCTGTGAAAGTGATCTTTTTTCCTTGTTCTATTAAGGGGACGATGATTGAAGTTAGCTGTTCATAGACAGAGGCGCCGAGTCTGTCATTTTTATGCAAAGGGAGGCTTTCTTGAAAAATCAGGTAGTAGTAGCCCGCGTGAATAGCGTAGTTAAGGCCAAGCGCTTTACAATGTCGTTTCCACAGAGCCAGATTGAGTAGCCAGTCCCAAGGGTTATGGGATCCCTTGATAACGACAATCACTTCTTCATTGTCATTGGCCCAGAGCACACGAATCATGGGCTTTCCAAACCGATTCGCTATCACTCTTTGGCCATTAGGCGCGAATCCATATCGAGTTTGTTTGAGGACTCTGGAATACGCTAAGTTACATAGGACAGCATAACGCTCATATTGGTAACGTTTTAGTTTTTTCACGCTGAACTCATCAAAGGGTTAACTTTGTGAGTATGGCTGAATAACGTGAAAGTGCGATGACAAGGATAAAGTGAGTGTCTCACTAACTAAGTTGAACGACGGAGTAAAGCTGAATGTATTTGCGAACTAATTGCTTATCCGTCGAGCGTCTGAGTGGATGAGTGCATTTAACAAAGTAGGGGCTCAGGCCGAAGTGTTGCTCCAGCGAATTGGCTAATTGAGAGTCACTTTCAAACAGACTAATACCTTGTAGCTTGTATTGGTCGATTTCATCTGGCAGTTGACCTGTCCACCAATGGAGTAACTCCCTGCTTTGTTTATTTCGAGAAATCCAGTGATCGCTGAGTAGAAGTAATAAATCGTTGGGTTGAATCGCAAAGGCGTATTCTTCTTGCCATTGAGTAATCGCTTTAAACAACTTTTGCCGACAGTTGCTTCCTGCGCTGAATAAATGCGATGAGAGAATCCAAACAGTCCCCACATCCGAAGTGACTCGATAGTGATGAGGTTGTTCATTATTTGCATACGCTTCTAAAGCGACATATTCACAGTGATGGCCGAACTCAATTAATGTCCTTGATAAACGGCGAGAAAAGGCCAAGCTCAAGTGGTGCTCACTCATTCCCTTATTATGGATCGTCGGATAATGTTTTTCACACAGCTTCATACAATCTGCCTGAAATTCATTGACACTTTGAATTAGCACATCAAGTAACAAGACTTCTCTCCATGAGTCGATATTTACCCAAACAAGATTAGCATGTGATGGTTTTATTTAGTTACACTTACCAAGAAAAATATTGAGCAGAGTTAAGGGTTTATGTCTAAGATTGAATTCACGTCACAACAAAAACAAGCAATGTCATCTGCTTTATTGCGATATCTGGAAGATGAGCTAGATATAGAGATTGGTCAGTTTGATGCTGACTTTTTTATCGACTTTATAACAGAGACGTTTGGGCCCGCTTTTTATAATAAAGGTTTAGCCGATGCACAGGCGGTCATGCAGAAGAAAATGCTAGACATTGCTGATGCACTTTATGAGATAGAGCAGGTTAGCGATTTTTGATTAACCTATGAAGTAAAAAGTTCCTTCAAATTTTTTGAAAGACTTAATCAAATTCACTCCGTTTCCCGAATGTAAATAATAGTAAATAATCTGTTATAGAAACAAAGGAGGCGATAGTCTCAATGAAAAAGAGAACTATTCAATATTTGGATTGAGTGCAATGAAGTCACAAGTTAAAAACTATAACCCTATCGCTCGGGGTATTCACTGGGTATCAGCGATAGTCATCATTGGTATGTTTGCTGTAGGCCTATGGATGGTTGACCTAACGTATTACAGCGAATGGTATAAAACGGCACCTCACTGGCATAAATCGATAGGTATTTTGCTTGCCGGTCTAACACTATTTCGTTTTGTTTGGAAACACGCAACACCTTCTCCTGAAGTGGAAGGTAAAGCCTATGAAAGATTGGGCGCTAAATTGATTCATGCTGCAATGTACTTTGTGCTGCTTGTGCTTTTTGCTTCCGGATACCTTATTTCAACAGAAGATGGCAGAGGTATTGACGTCTTCAACTGGTTTACAGTCCCTGGGCTAGGCGCACTGTTTGAAAATCAAGCCGATCTTTCAGGCGAAATACATTTCTATGCAGCCTGGGCACTCATTCTAATGGCAGCGGCTCATGCACTCGCTGCTATAAAACACCACGTGATTAACAAAGACAACACGCTACGCAAGATGATAGGAGCTTCGAAATGAAAAAGATGTTATTTGCAACTGGATTGGCTATGACCATGGCATTGCCATTTGGTGCAAGCGCAGCGGACTACGTAATTGACAATAAAGGTGCTCACGCATCGGTTAACTTTAAAGTTAGCCACTTAGGCTACAGCTTTATCAAGGGGCGTTTTAACACATTTGAAGGTGACTTTTCTTACGACCCTGCAAATATTGATGCCTCAAAAGTATCGGTCATCGTTGATACAACAAGTTTAGACTCGAACCATGCAGAACGTGACAAGCACATTCGCAGCTCAGACTTCATTGATGCCTCTAAGTACTCCACCGCAACATTTGAAAGTACGAGTGTAAAGGACAAAGGTAACGGCAAACTTGAAGTGACGGGCAACCTTAACCTTCATGGCGTCACCAAAGAGATTACCATCGATGCTGAATTTGTTGGTGCGGGTAAAGATCCGTGGGGTGGTGAACGTGCGGGCTTTTATGGCACTACACGTCTCGAACTGGAGGATTTCGACATTCCTGTGATGGGAGCTTCAAGCTACGTCGACATGGAGTTGCATGTCGAAGGTATCAAGAAGTAAATACAGTCAAAGTAAAGCGTCCCCAACTAATGTTGGGGACTTTTTTGATCAAGCGACTTATTTCCTGACCAAAATTGGTTATGCAGTCTCTCGTTGATTTGCTTCTGTGACTAATGTGACGGTATCACTATAAATTGAACGCATAGCCCGCAGTACATCTTCTCTGGTTACCACGCCCACAAACTCACCTTTTTCCAGAACAGGCAATACGTGTGGTTTATGTACCTTGATACTCTTCGCTCGTTCTTCAAGAGAAAGAGAACTAAGCTGTGTTGCTATCCCCATACTGGTTGTCGGATAAAGCTGTTCTTTATCGATGCAGAGAAACTCAGCGACATCAACTAACGTATCTTGAGAGCTGATGGCAATGATATCCCTAGACATCAAATCCACCACTTTCTGTCCTTCAACTGGGATGTAATCCTGACACCATAAATCCACCATCACATCATGCACAGAGTAGAAACCAATTAATCGACCTTGAGAGTCAACAACAGGAGAGCTGACCAAATGGTGCTTTAGTAACGTATCTATTGCGCTAGCAGTAGGCATCTCAGGGCTCAGAGTAATGGGATTTGGGTTCATAAAGTCTTTTACGATGAGTGTGTTGTTCATGGTGTTTTCCTTGACTGACGTAATGTTAGTGGTTGTTGTAATACTTGAAATAGATGCGGCTTTAAGTTGAGGTCTGCGATATATACTCCAATTGGCAAGACCCACTAACACCGCTCCGCCAAGAATATTCCCTAAAGTGACAGGGATGAGGTTAGCGGTAATAAATTGATAAATATTAAGGTCGCTGTATTGAGCAGGGTTTGCGCTCACTTGGGTCCAAAAGGTTTCTGGTGCAAAACTTTGGATTACGATACCAAGCGGCACCATAAACATATTGGCAACGCAGTGCTCGAAGCCACTTGAAACAAACATGGCTACAGGCATGATGGTCATTGCTGCTTTTGTCATGGCATTTGCACTGCTAAATGTTAGCCAAATAGCAAGACACACCAATAGGTTACACAGTACCCCTAATGCGAATGCTTCTATTGTAGAGTGATGGAGTTTATGCTGTGCAATATTGAGTGCATTGAGGCCCCATTGACCGTTATCCATTTGATAGAGGCCAGCAGCAGTAACAATAATTAGCAGCAACATGGCTCCTAAAAAGTTACCCACATAAACTTTTCCCCATATAGACAACATTTTTCCAAGGCTAATTTGTTTATTGGCCCACGAAATGCTGGATAGAACGGAGCTGGTAAATAGCTCTCCGCCGCAAATAACAATCAGAATCAGCCCCATACTGAACGCTAGACCTCCAGCGAGTCGGCTGATCCCCCAACCTGATTCTGTGTTGCCAGTAGTGACGGTTATGTAGAACAGAAAAGCGAGCCCAATAAAAGCTCCTGCCATTACAGCGAGCCCTAACGTCATACTGCTGGTTTTTTTGGCCTTACTAAGGGCAAATTTTTCCGCCTCAGCCATCATCTCACTAGGAGAAAAGTAGAGATTATTCGCTTGAGCTTGTGTCATATCGGCTCCCGAATTGATTAGTCATGATTACCTCCTGTTAATGCAGTAAAAGCATCTCACTGCCAATTCAGGTTATGGTGTTCGGCAATACACGTAAAATTGATAATATTTAAAAACCTCATCAAAAATGTTGATATAGAAAGTGAGAAGGATAGAATGAAACAACTTGCTTATTTATAAGCAGTTGTGTACTCACACTCTCTAAGCAAAGGATCAAAGCTTAATGAGATACTCTCTTAAACAACTCGCCGTATTTGACGCAGTCGCAGATATGGGGAGTGTCAGCATGGCGGCTGATAAGCTAGCGTTAACTCAGTCTGCAACCAGCATGTCGCTCGCTCAACTCGAAAAAATGCTTGGCCGACCATTGTTTGAACGACAAGGTAAACAAATGGCACTGACCCATTGGGGGATGTGGCTCAGACCGAAAGCGAAGCGCTTATTACAAGATGCGCAGCAGATTGAAATGGGCTTTTACGAGCAACATTTGCTCAGTGGTCACATCAAATTAGGTGCGAGTCAAACACCTGCGGAACACTTGGTTCCGGACCTTATCAGTATTATTGATAACTCATTCCCAGAGATGCGAATCTCACTGAAAGTAAAAAGTACGGATAGCGTCATGCAGGGCGTTTTAGACTATAAGTACGATCTGGGTATCATTGAAGGGCGTTGTGATGATAACCGTCTCCACCAAGAGGTATGGTGTCGTGATCATTTGACCGTGGTCGCAGCTGCTCATCACCCATTTGCGAAACATAACACGGTTAGCTTGGCGCAGTTAGAGCAAGCTAGGTGGGTATTGAGGGAGCATGGTAGTGGTACTCGCAAAATATTTGATAGCTCCATTCATCATTTAATTGAAGATTTAGACGTTTGGCGTGAGTATGAGCATGTACCTGTCCTACGTAGCATGGTTGAAAATGGACAATACCTCACTTGCTTACCTTATTTGGATGTTGAGCGCTTTATTGAAAATGGTCAACTGGTGGCGTTGAATGTGCCGGAACTGAATATGGAGAGGACATTGTCTTTTATATGGCGTGCAGATATGTTGGAAAACCCACTTGTCGAGTGTATTAAGCGAGAAGGCTTACGGATGATGAAAGGTAAACCGTCAGTCCTTTGATATTTTCACTATCTGTTGAAATAGCGTTTGCGTCACAAAATATTTTTAATATTTCATTTTATTGCCTTTTTATTGTGATTTGGATCGTTTTGTTTCGCTTATTTAACCCTTAACATGCCGTCTTGTACTTTTGATGTGTGGAAAGCACACTTAGCGAGGCGGTATGAGCACACTTGTCGCGATTTCATTAACTACAGGTATTCTTTCTGGGCTTTGGGGGTGGATTGCTATCTCACTTGGCCTATTGTCATGGGCTGGTTTCTTAGGTTGTACCAGTTACTTTGCTTCTCCAACCAGTGGGCTTAAGGGCCTGGCTGAGAGCTTGGTGACCAACATGACAGGTGTATTTTGGGCAATGGTGATTATCCATGCTTCCCAGTATGCTTCGCTAGAAATTCTTGGTTATGTGATCACTGCTATCGTGGCATTCATGATGTGTATTCAAGCAAAGCAAAATTGGCTTGGGTATATACCAGGTACTTTTATCGGTTCTTGCGCAACTTTCGCAGCAGATGGTAACTGGCAGCTTGTTATTCCTTCGTTGATCTTAGGTGGAGTGTTTGGTTACTTAATGAAAGCAAGTGGCTTATGGCTGCATCAGAAGTCTTCTCAAACACAATCTGCCAGCGAGTTGCCAACTCGCTCATGATTGTGAACCCCCGATTGATTCGTATCGCTGATATTTGATACGCGGCCTTGGTTGCTGAAAGCAATCAGGGCCGCTTTTTTATGTGTTGCCGTTTGCCATGGTAACAACGCGTTTTAACGTCCACCTAAGCAGCAGTGGGATGCATTCCATGCCTTGACTCTCACAGTGAGAAACAATCGCAAGAGCAAGGTCAGGCTTCGCAAATTTCTTGAGTACTCTAGTGACTACTTTCTTGGCCGGAATTGGATGATCAAGGGGAATTCGGACCATACCTTTAAAGAAGGGTTCGAAGCCATTGTTATAGAGATAGTGCTCAATATCTCTATCTGGTAACTCTGTCAGACGATGACGTTCTTGATCGTTGCCTAATTGAGCCCGCACTGCGGCAGCATACTTTTTACCAGCTGCATCGCCGTCGGTGACAACATGCCAATCAATACCGAAAGCTTTGGCGATCTTGACTAAGGATTTTAGACCTGATTGAGCGAATTCTATGATTTGCACACCTTCAGCCGCCAAATTATAACCGCATTGGTTGGCTAATTCATTGAACAACCAGACTTCAGTTTCCCCTTCAACCAAAAGCCAACACCTCGCAAACAATGCGCCTGAGCGATGAAAACGAATATGGAAGCCGATGCGTCTGAGCTCATCTTTGCTAAAGCCTTGAGATGGTAGATAGGTGGTAATAGTGCGGTCTGACTGTCGAACCAAACGCCGGATACTGTAAAGTGGAACTTGCCCTAACAGATCCCCACTGTTTGTAGTGAGAATTTTTTGCATGGGAAGAAGTTGTAACAGACTCCAGGCTCTGGCTAAGTGGGTAGGGTGCAACCGACCTTCAGGATCTTCAAGAATTAACAATGGCCTTGCACAGCGCCGAAGCTTGTTCGGCCCTTTGGCTTGTAGGTAGGCATTGAGTAAGCCCATAAATAGAAGTCTGGTCTGTTTACTTTTTGTTTCTTCAACAACTTGTGAAATACTTTTATTGTTGGATGAACCACTAAAGAAAATACCGTCTCTTTGCTTACGTAGGTTCTTACGTGTACTGGATTTAAAGGAAAAGTAATGATCAACGAGAAGGCTCATTGAGCTTAGGCTGCTTTTCATTTCTCCTTTATTTACATGCCCGGGTATTGCCATAAGACGGCGGCATGTGTTGTTAATGCGTTTTTCTATTCGATCATTGGTATCACCCAAGTTACCTATTGGGCGTTCAAAGCGTCGGGAGTCTTTTAAACGAATGACGGGATGTAGTGTCATTAACTCCTGAGCTAGCTTTTCAGAGTGGTGAAGTGGGAGAGGGTTCCCCTCACGATCAAGAAAGGCATAGCGAGTAGTAACATCATACCCATCACGGCTAGCGCTTAACCGATAGATGATTTTATTCGCGCCTTGTGCATCTTGAATCCAAACGGGCTTGATTTTTCGATAACGGCCTGAGTTGATTTCATTTTTATCGTTGGATATTAGGCTAATAACAATTTGTAGATGTTGAGTTTGTGGGTGAGCAATCGAATAGTCGACGTGAAAATCCGTCATTTCGAATTGGTATGGCACGCCTTCAGGTGGCAACGCGACAGACAGGGCATCAAGTAATGAAGACTTACCCCAAGTATTTTCGCCAATAAGGGTCGTGAGTTCATCAAACGCAATAGATAGTCGTTTGATCCCACGAAAGCCAGAAATTTCAATCCGCTCTAGCAGCATGTACTGACTCCGTTTGAGCTACTGTTACTTAAAGCATAATAGAAAAACCTCGTATAAGCAGAAGCTTAACTCACAAAGTTTGTGCTTTCTTGGTGTAAAAGATGAATAGAGTTAGGCGATTAAACTCACTTTTATTTATGTATAGAGAATCAGGCATACAAGAAAAATGTGAAAGTTAATGAATTTGTCATAGAGGATGGGATACGATGTAGTGGATTATGAGAGAAGAAAATATGAAATATAAAAACAATAAAGCAACCAAGATAAGGCTTGCGCACATCAATGATACCCACTCGTACTTCGAACCAACGTCGTTGCAGTTAACGATCAATGTTGAAGGGGAAACCCTGACACCTTACGTTAGCGCAGGGGGCTTTGCTCGTATTGCAACACGTAAAAAGCAACTTGAAGAGTCTTTGTCAGATCAGCGTGAAATGCTATTCCTACACGCAGGAGACTGCTTTCAAGGGACATTATATTTCTCGCTATTTAAAGGGGAAGCGAATGCGACCATGCTCAATGCTCTAAATATTGATGCAATGGCGTTAGGTAATCATGAGCTGGATATGGGGAATTTACCGGTTGCCAAATTTGCTGAGCAAATTGAGTTTCCCCTACTTGCTGGCAATTGGGATCTGTCGAATGAACACTCACATAAAGAGTCGACGCTGAGAGACAAAGCATGGGTATATTCGTTCTTACCGGAAAGCCAATCAGCTCAATGGATTGTGAAAGAGGTAAATGGAGAGCCTATTGCTATTTTCTCCCTAGCTCTCGAAAAAATGGCAGACATTTCTAACCCTGATCCAGATACCCCATTTGTGAGCTCGATTGAAACCGCAAAGCGCACTGTTGAGGACATTCGAAATCATGGCATTAATAAGATCATCCTCTTAAGCCATATGGGTTATGAAGCTGATCAAGATATGGCAGAGCAGGTGGAAGGAATTAGCATTATTGTGGGGGGGCATAGTCATCGCTTACAAGGTGATTTCAGTTCACTCGGCCTGCAAAAAGATGATGAATACGGTATTAAAATTAACGGTACTCATGTTGTTCAAGCTGGCTACCACGCCCTCAGCATGGGGCACTGTGATATTGATTTTAATGAACACGGCGAGATCATCAGGTTTAAAGGGCAAAATGAGCTGTTACTAGGGCGTCGATTATTCCTTGATGCCAGTATGAATGAGTGCACCGAAGAATTGCCTTATAACCTTGCACGACGATTTATTGATGAGCACCCCAATGTATTGGTGTGCAAAAAAGATCAACAATTGCAGGGGTTGTTGAATGAAAAGTATGTGACTCGGGTTAGAGCGCTACAGCGCAATGTTATTGCTCATGCAGATAAACCACTACGTCATATCAGAATTCCTGATGAAGTAGGTGCGAGCGAGTTGGCACCTTTGGTCGCTGAGTCTTTTGTTCATTCTATGAACAAACTTGGACATAATGCAGAATTTGCTATTCACAATGCAGGTGGTGTTCGTAATTCGTTGAATGTTGGTAATGTGTCAGTCGCCGATATTGCTGGCAAGTTACTACCGTTTGCCGTACCAATTGGTGTCTATCGACTTAAAGGGAAGGACATTGCCGCAGCACTTGAAGGGGCAATCAATAATGCCACAAATAATGGTGTAGAAGGTACTGGCGACGGATCCTATCCATATACCTACAACCTGAACTTTCAATACCTTCCGGAAGCGGAAAAAGGAAACCGGATCGTTGGTCTAGAAATCTATAGTGATCAGCTAGGCTGGCAAAAGATTGAAGAAGAGCGGTACTACACCGGAACCTCTTCAGCCTATACGATGAAAGGTAAAGAAGGTTATGAAGCTTTGTTAAATATGCTTGATGACGGTGTGGTGACGACAAGCTCGATGGCGGACTGTTTTATTGAGTTGTTAACAGACTTTCCTGAAACACTGAATAGACCGCAAGAGAAAGTGCAAATATGGTGGCATAAAGGTTGCTAATTAATCCTTTGAGTTAATTGAGTAAGTAAATGTTACTCGGAGGAATCTATGTGGAGTAGAGACTGGATCGACGTAGCTGTCGTGGTTAGCTGGATAGGCGTTTGGTCTGCATTGGTATACTTTCTCCCTATTGGGGGAGTATAACTTAGCAAGAGTTACTGCGTAATGTAAAAAAGGAGTCAAATCGGCTCCTTTTTCGTTTCTAGCTATAGACGGAGCCTAAACGTCAGAATACAATCCGCACTGTTTGGGGAGTAGTCGCCTCTGGTTTACTTATCGTCATCTCGTTAGACGTCGTTCTATCCGGTAAGTATAAATGCCGCTCTATTCATTTAGTGCGCTTTTCGACGAGACCAACGCAATCAAGTATCCAATGTAGCCATACATTGGATTGGTTTTGTTTGCGGTGGGAGAGTCATGCACAATTCTGAACCCTCCGCTCTGGAGGTATAATGACCCTATCAATTTATCTTGGTTTTGGTTTGCTGACACTGTCGATGGTGGCATTGGATATTTGGCAGACTCGTGGCGGTAATATCAGTATTAAAAAAGCGGCTGTATGGAGCGTATTTTGGTTTCTGCTTGCGTTTGCCTTTGCCGTTAGTATTTATTTCTTCTGGGATATATACGCCCCGGGAAGCCAATATAGCGCAGAGAAAGCCACCATATCATTTATCACTGGTTATTTATTAGAGAAGTCTTTGAGTGTTGATAACCTGTTCGTTTTTGCCATTATTTTTCATCAGTACATGGTTCCGGAACATTTACGTCCAAGAGCACTGCTATGGGGGGTGATCGGGGCGCTTGTATTACGTGCCATTATGATTGCAGTTGGTGCACAATTGCTCGCACAGTACCATTGGGTCTTGTACATATTTGCGTTATTTCTGATTTGGACTGGTATTCAGCTTGCTAGGGATAAAGCTGAAGAGGGCATTAATCCCCTGCCTGAGAAGCTAATTAGAAAGTGGGCAAGTGTGACGCCGGATTTTCGTGGTAATGCATTGAGTGTTGTGGAGCAGGGTAAACGTGTATTGACGCCAATGGCGATTGTTATCGGCGTGATTGCGTTTATGGATGTGATGTTTGCACTTGATTCGATACCAGCCATTTTTGCAGTTACTCAGGAGCCTTTCTTAGTGCTAGCGGCCAATGTGTTTGCTTTGTTGGGGTTGCGTTCGCTGTATTTTGTACTGCAAGGGATGATGGATAAGTTTATCTACCTAAAACCTGCTCTGTCATTCATCATGATCTTCATCGGGGTCAAGATGATGTTGGTGGGTTCTCCGTGGGAAATTCCGACACCATTATCCTTAGCTGTATTATTGATCACCATGCTGGTGGCGATAGTTGCTTCTGTACATAAACAAAGAAAAACGGCTACCCCCCTCGAAATAAGTATTGATAAATAAACTAATTCAACGGAGACGAATTGCTCCTTTTTATACGTATTTCTTGTAAATTATTTGTGACTTAAAGCATGTTTATGATTGCTTTAAAAATAAAAAATGCAGATTTTTCGGATATAAATGCACTATTTAGATGTTGTTTTGCATTTTATTTGAATTTTTATGTTAAGAGGTTGTTTTATTAGAAAAACTAATCTCAAATAATAAAATTTGTCATTTTTTGAACAATAAATAATTGCTTAATATTCCCCCATCGAAACGAATTACACGATTTATAGAGAGGCAATCATGGCACAGGCAATGCACATCGGAACTATCGAAGCTCCAATCTCTATGGACAAAAAAACCTACTCGGTTACTTTCAAAGGATTGATTGCACACCTATTAGATATTCTTTTCACAGACGATACGCCACGCGCTTACTACGCGAGCGATATGTCTGGCCACATGCAAAAGGATATTGGTCTAACTCGTTAATTGACCAAGTCGTAAAACAAAAAAAGCGCTAGCAGAAATGCTAGCGCTTTTTTTGTTTTCCCTCATGAAATAGAGTGTCCGAAACATCGGTCATAGTCAGTAGAACAATAGAGGATCTGTCTATGAACCCATTACTAGCAATATCTTTTGTATCGAGTCTATCTAGTGGACAAATCTGGTCACACGAAGGTCAACCTGCGCAAGTAATAGAGTTATTTACATCTGAGGGCTGCTCCAGCTGCCCACCTGCGGACAAATACTTGTCGGAATTTGAAGAAGACGACCGTCTTTGGAAAGACATTATTCCCGTTGCTTATCACGTTGATTATTGGGATTACTTAGGTTGGCAAGATGATTTTGCTAAGCCTGAATATTCGCAATTGCAAAGGTTGTATCGAGCGTACGATGTGGTTGGCAGTGTTTACACGCCAGGCTTCATCGTTGATGGTAAAGAATGGCGTGGTTTTTTCAACTGGTTGAATCGAGAATTACCAGCACTAGAGCCAAGAAATGCTGAAAGGCTAACACTTAGCCGAAAGGGCAGTCAGTTTACTCTAAGCTTCGATAAGTCCGGTTACCTTGATGCGACCATCATCTTTTTAGCGAATAACAGAACAACGCTTGTGAAAGCCGGTGAGAATAAGGGTAAATCACTCGAGCATGACTTCATCGCTAAAGAGCGTCAGCAGAGTCGTTCAAATACAGGAATATGGCGCTTTGAGTTGACTAATGAATTACGTGATATTGATGCTGTTGTTGCATGGGTCACAAAACCAGGCAGCTTCGAGAGAATCCAGACTGTTGGGGGAGAAATAAAGTAGCGCGTATTTATATGTTACAGTGTCATGATTGAGGTATTGCTACTTTTGTACTAGAAGTATAAAGGTTGAGCTTATTAGTAGGACATTAATATGGGCGATTTTAGCCGTTTAGCAAAACTGCCACTTTTATTGTTACTGCTGGTCTCTTCTCTCCAAGAAGTTTACGCAAAAACAGTTACATTTGTTACTGATATTTGGCCCCCTTATGTACTTGACGCATCAAAGAACCAGGGAAAAGGCTTTTTTGTCGATCTAGTGATCGAGATGTGTGAAAGTGAAGGAACGAAAATAAACATAACTTATGTCCCTTGGCTAAGGGCAGAGACTATGGTCAAACATGGGTCAGCCTTTGCGGCATTCCCTTATGCAGTCACTCAAGCGAGAAAACAATTTGCAGATTTTTCGATTGCTTTAACTCAATCTGCAAACCCACCACGAATATTTTATTACCGGCCTTCTGTACCTCAGACTGAACCTATTAGCCTTGAGAAGTTAATGACCTATCGCATAGGTACTTATCTTGGTTATTACATAAAAGAACAGTTTGATGAACAGGGGCAGAAATACGTTTTAGCTCAAACGGAAGAGAGGGCGTTTAGATTGCTTCAAAAAGGTCGCATAGACTATTTGCCTGCTGATCCTGAATCTGGATGGAAGTGGATCGCGAAACTTTTCCCTGATTCGCAGCACCTCTTCGATGTCCTACCGGAACCTTTCCCTGGAACTTCACTCCATTTGATGGTTTCCCGCTCTTTTCCTAATGCCAAAGAAATCCTTGCACAATGTGAATCAGGGTTCCAGAAAATGATAGATTCCGGAAAGTATCACGAGATGTTAAAGCGTGAAGGCAAGTTAAACTATGCGATACCAAACTAAGCGGTGTCCTTAGTGATGCAGAGAGAGCATCTCAAACTGAGATGGACTAAAAAGGGCGCTGAATAGCGCCCCCGAGTAATCATGAAGTAACAATTACTTTTTACGGCAGTATTCAGCGATAACGTACATGGATTGGCCGCCGTTTGCCTTACCAGAAACTAGCTTAGGATCGTCGCCGATGCTGATACCTCGAATAACGGTACCTTGCTTGATGACTTGATTAGTGCCTTTAACAGGTAGGTCTTTGATAACCGTTACGTCGTCACCTTTTTTAAGCTCAACGCCGTTACAGTCAAGAGGCTTGTCATCGGCAGACATACCAATCATGGCCCAGTTCATTTGCTCTTCTTCCATGTACATCATATCTAGCGCATCTTGTGCCCAGCTTTCACTGTTCAAGCGCGTCAACTGACGCCATGCAGTGACTTGTACACCTAGAACTTGACTCCACATACTGTCATTCAAACAGCGCCAGTGGTTGATGTCTTTCGGGTCATCGATTTCGCCAAGACATTTCTCGCAAACCATAATGGCGTGATCCACAGTAACATGGCTATGTGGTGGTACAGCGTAGGCTGTCAGTGGAGAATCACCGCTGCACAATTCACATTTGGATTGACAACGCTCTAGCATGGTCGCTTCAGAAGACATATTGAACTCACATATTAATAAGGACTTAATTAAGGTCGCTATTATCCACTTTATCCATCGAAAATAAAGGGATATTGAACAGAGGAGTATAGAGAAGGTGTCATTGAGTTACTTTTTAATCTTAACTGAATGGCAGGTGTGACGGTGTCACTATTATCTGTGAGTTTTCTTTGCCATTTGTCTAACAATTGGCATAATTGGCGCCGCTTATATAACAAATTACTAGGACAAACATTGGAACTGCTTTCTATTGATTTTTTGGGAAAGCCTTTGCGCTTAGAAGGTTCCCTCGCTGGCTGGCAACAACTTTTTTGGGACAATCAATTGGTCTCTCAACTGGACGCAGATTCAGAGCGTGGTAAAAAGTCTGCACACGAGTTTAAATTGCTTAATGGTGAAGAAGAACTGATTTGTCGACTTGAAACCTCTTTGGAATGGCAACCGTTCCTGATCGAATATAAAGCGATATTGAATGACCAGCTTGTCGTTCAAGGAAGCCGAGATACGAAGGATATTGAAAAGCAGACACCATTCACTCCGCTACAACCAGAGAAAAAATGGAGCCTGTTGGGTCTATTGTCACTTGGTGTAAAAGCTTTTAAGAGCGCAAAACTCATTAAGGTAGCGCTTGCATCAGCCAGTCTCGCGGCATACTCATGGCTGTTTTCTTTCCAGTTTGCACTGGCGTTAATTGCTTGCTTGATTTTCCATGAATATGGGCACGTTAAAGCGATGAAATACTTTGGAATGAGGACTAAAGGTATCTATTTAGTTCCTTTTCTAGGAGGTTTGGCGCTCAGTGATGAGAAGATCAACACACGTTGGCAAGATGTAGTCATTTCAATAATGGGGCCTATGTTTGGCTTTGTTCTCTCGTTGATTCTGGTAGTACTATATTGGGTGACGGGAGAGATGTTCTTTGCCGGTTTAGCTGTATTTAACGCATTTCTAAACCTGTTTAACCTATTGCCAATATTACCTCTTGATGGTGGGCATATTTTAAAAAGCATTAGCTTTTCTATGAATAGCTTAATGGGGATTCTCCTCTGTACCGCTGCAGCACTGGGTGGGGTTGCACTGAGTTATTCACTAGGGCTGACATTGTTCGGCTTATTGCTTGCCTTAGGGACTTTTGAAATCGTGATTGAGTGGCGTAGTCGACATCACAGTCACTTGCTGCCGCTCGATCGTTATGGTCAAGTCGTCGCTGCGGTATGGTACTTGGCGTTAGTGACTGGATTGATTGGGATCATTTGGTATTTCGCGAGTACTGGTGACCAATTACTGCGCTTACCACTGATGATTCTTGGAACATAAGAATGGGGAGTACGAGCTCCCCATTACTTTAAGAACAATTCGGTTTTTTCACGTTGTAGTTTGGTAGTGTTTTTATTTTTTCTGACAAGTCGTGGATCCGAGTTCCATGTGAAGGGTGAGTAGACAATAACTCAGGTGGCTGACTTCCACCGGAAGCTTTCGCCATGTTCTGCCACAAACTGATGCTTTGGTTAGGGTCAAAACCTGCTTTAGCCATGATTTCCAACCCTACCAAGTCTGCTTCTGATTCTTGCGTTCGACCGTAAGGGAGTAACACTCCGTATTGCAGACCGAGCCCTAACGCTGCCATTGTTGCACTTTGGTATTGGGCATATTCGGATGAGCCCAAAGCTATACTGGTGATTTGTAATCCTGCATTTGCTAACTGAGATTGGGACAAACGCTCATTACTATGATCCGCGAGAACATGAGCGATTTCGTGACCAATCACAGTGGCAAGTTGGTCTTCATTTTTTGCCACTTTGAGTAAGCCAGTGTAGACGCCAATTTTGCCACCAGGAAGAGCGAAAGCATTGACTTGGTCACTGTCAAATACGACCACTTCCCACTCCTTAAACTCAGGTTGTTGCGGTACTTGCTTCGTGACGGCTTTAGCCACACATTGCACGTAGGCATTTATTTTTGAGTCTTGACTTATCTTCTGTTGCTGCTTCATTTGCTCGAAAGACTGGGTGCCCAACGTACTCATGTCATTATCAGAGAAGAGCAGTAACTGATTGCGCCCTGTGGGTGAAGAGGTACAAGCGGCCAATCCTATGATGGCGGCTAGGGTTGTGTGTTTCAACCATGTTTGCATGGATTACTCCGTTTCACTCTTATTATTTTGCTAATCATACCATTAGGTTACAATGCGTTGTAACGAATCATTACGAGAATCTATATGACTATCTGGAAACGACCCATTGATCTTGAGCGTCTCAATGCGACGTCTGAAAACACTTTGATAGATCACCTCAAGATTATTTATAGCAACGTTGGAAAAGATTTCATTGAAGCGACAATGCCTGTCTGTCACTTCACTCACCAGCCTTTAGGTATGCTTCACGGTGGGGCTTCAGTGGTTTTGGCGGAAACTCTGGGTTCTGTTGCTGCCAATTTCTGTGTTGATGAGGATGCGTATTGTGTTGGTTTGGATATTAATGCCAACCATATTCGATCGATGCGTGAAGGCTATGTGATTGGCCGGGCAGAGCCGATTCACCTCGGTGTATCGACGCAAGTTTGGCAAATTAACATTACTGATGACCGCCAAAGGCTTGTATGTACTAGCCGATTGACTATTGCGGTTAAGAAAAAACGCAACGCTAAGCAATCTCTTAAGGTAAACCAGTAATGGTCATTAAGTTTAAAAGCGGAAAAATCATCGTGACGGTGCATGAAATTGTTGTGAAGGTCGCTTCGGAACATATGATCACTCTTTCTGCCCAAATCGACGCGATTCAACTCATAGGCCGAGGTGTCAATGTTATTGCTGCAAATGGCTCGGAGACAAAGTGGTCTATTAAATTGGATAACGCACAACAACTGTCCGAAATCGCGAGTGAAATCGGGATCGACATTCAATAACACTAAAACTCACTTGCTTCTTTAAATTAAATAAGGAAACTTAACCCAGTTATAAATCTATGAGATTTCCTCTTTATGAGTAGCCCTAGACTGCGTGTTCAGTTCGAGACCTTGTTTGAGCATTACAATGGCAAAGATTGTGGTGTTCAACTTGAAGAAATTACCGAGATCCTTTTTTGTACCCGCCGTAATGCACGTATCGTGCTAAATAAAATGGAAGAAGAGGGCTGGATAGAATGGCACCCCTCACCAGGCCGCGGAAAACTTTCTCAGCTCAACTTCAAGCGAAGCCGAACCGATGTCAGTGAAAATCTTGCTCGTCGATATTTAGAGGAAGGTAAGATCGGTCAGGCGCTGAAAGTGCTTGACCAAGACTCAGCTAAACTTGCGCAGGTGGTTGAGAGCTATTTAGGTGTCCAGCAACTTGAAGGGCAGCAAGTTCTTCGTTTACCGTATTATCGTCCACTGTCAATGCTCAATCCTACCAAACCTGTCCGTCGTTCAGAACAGCACATTGCACGTCAGATATTTAGTGGCCTGACACGCTTAGATGAAAGCGAAAAACTTTGTCCAGACCTTGCCCACACATGGGAAATGCTGTCACCAAGGCATTGGCGCTTTTATCTGAGGCCGAATGTCCGTTTTCACAATGGCGATTTGCTTACCACCAATATTGTGGTGGACTCATTGTTGGAGCTTAAAGAGAAAAATCTGTATTCACATATCCATGACGTGGTAAGCCCAGGCCGTTTTGTGATTGACGTGTTATTAAGTAAAGATAACTATCATTTACCGCTATTATTGTCCGAATCGGATGCAAAAGTCTTGTTACCTAAAAAGTCTAGGGCTGAAGATTATGATTTAAACCCAATTGGGACAGGCCCTTATAAGGTAATTCAAAATGATGATAAACGCCTTGTTTTACAGGCTTTTGATGGTTATTTTGGCTTCAGACCTTTAATGGATCGTGTAGAAGTTTGGGTTATTGATGATATTCACTCGTCAATGGTGTTCCCAAGTATGACTAATCCGATTAAGCCAGAAACAGGGACCTACAGTGATGAGGTTGAATTGGACCCGGGGTGCACCTATTTGCTGTTGAATAGGCGCAGTGGCCTTGCGAAATCTGACGATTGGGCCAATTACTTTAGTCATAGGCTTGGTTCGCTAAATCTCTATCAGGAGCTTCCTCAAGAAAAGATTGTGGAGCTTGGTGTATTGCCTGCACATGGCCTAAAGCCGGGCTGGTATCACCACACTAGGCAAGGGCATTACACGTCACCACCTTCTTATCGAAAGGTGACCATTGCTTACCATGGTCAGCACCCTATGTTTCCAACCTTAGTGAAATGCATCGAATCATTGTTGAAGCAAGACAACCTTGAAGTTGAGCTAATTAAGTATGACATTTCTTTACCGGATGCTGATGATGTTGATATCTGGGTTAAGCCTATGGGGATCGCCAACAACCGAGAAGATGGACTAGCGGGATGGTTGCTTAACTACAGCGATATTGAACAATTAAGCAAACCCGAAGATTTCAAATATTGGTCTGGCTTGGTTGAGGTGTGGCAGGCAGAAGAAAATAGTGCATTCCCAGCAAAAGACTTAGGTAAATCTCTAGTTGAACGAATGCAGATTATCCCTATGTTTCATTGTTGGTTGGGTATCAGCAAAGACCAATGTGGCTCATTACAGAATGCTAAATGTAACGCGTTGGGTTGGTTTGATTTCAGTCAGGTCTGGTTAAAACCAGAGAAGCTTATTCAAAGTTCAGAGATGTTAAATGGCCAAACCGAATAAGAAGCAACCGAACAAAACGGTCGATATTTATTGCTCTAAGTGTCAATCCAAACTGTTCAAGTATCGTAAAGGTGGTAAAGGGGCTTTAGTGAAGTGCTTTAAAGAGCGGATCGTTGAGGACTATACAAAAAAGACATGCTATTGCCCTGAGTGCGATAGAGAGTTTGCGAGAGAAACTTTAATAAGAGGAACGCCAGCTTATAAAATTATTGGCGGAAAAGTTACCATGAAGTAGGATGTATTTAGCATAATCTTTTAACAAAAATAACAGTAATTTTGATGAACAAATTTGTTGAAAATGAGGCTAGGCGCACCGATTTTGATCTGAGTCGACAAAAATCGTAAAAATCTCGTTAATAACTATCATTGATCTTTAAAAGTGTTAGAATGGCGCTGTTTAAAAATCAGTCCAGTCTATCAACTTTGCAAACAATAGGGGTTATCAATGGAGCTAGGTCTCATCATCGCTTTCATCGTCACGTCAGCTGTAATGGTTAAGAAAGAGATGACAAGCTCAAAATAATTGCTGTTTCATTCATAACATTTTTGTTTTCCTTTTTGAATGAACGATGGAAGCTCCCAGATTCGGGGGCTTTTTTGTTTTTTAACCCCATTCATCGTTTGTAAAGTTTGTTGGTAGAACCACCTTCTTATAAGGTGGTTTCTGCACCGGCTCTATATTATTTTTAAATCCACACTTGATTGAGTTTTGTCGTCCGTTCGTAATGATGAGCGATTTGTGCCTGCAGTAATTCGGCAGTAGCGACTGCATCAGTTAAAGCGTGGTGTGGTGTGTAAGGTGGAAGGCCGTAACGTTCACGGCTTGCGCCTAATCTGACCGAGGCAGGTTTCTTGCCCAGAACTTTATTGAGAATCCCACCACGTAGGCGCTGTTGATGGAGTGTTTCAAGGTGCATCGTATCGACAACAGGAAACTCGATACCTTCATTGATGCGGTCTTTCAGTGCTTGATCAAGAAACTCTCGCTCTATTCTTTGATAATGCACCACCATGATTCTACCTGACATCTGCTGCAACACCTGATCGTAAATATTTGATAAATCAGGGGCGTCAAGAATATCACTGTGTGTGATGCCGTGAATAATGACAGATTCCTCAGCCAATTGCTGGCGCGGTCGTACTGTCCAGTGATGGGCTTGGTTAATGAAGATTCTATTGAGATTAAACGGCACCGTACCAATCGTGATAATGTCGTCTTTGTCGGAATCCAAACCTGTTGTTTCAAAATCCATCGCCAAAAAGGTTACATCTTCGAGGTTGGTTTCAGCACTAGGGATACCAGCATTGTAATAGTCCTTGAGTGAAGCATCTCGACTTGTTTGTTGCTTTGCTGCAAACTTGTTTTCCCAGTCAATGGCAGGTGTGTGCATCATTTTTCTGATCATCATTTACCTACTTAAAGTTATTGCTGGCTTGGTAGCGGAACTTAAGAAAATTTTGTGCATTACTGAGAATTTGGAACGCATCTTTTAAGTTGCGACGCTCAAAGTCGGACAAGTTCTCTGGTTCAATGTTGTTATCTGGCTCGATTTGATTTTCGACATCAAAAGCTTGGTGGCGAATACGCACCATGGAGATGAACTCTAAGGCATCTCGTAAATCTCGTGCTTTCCCTTTGGGGAGAATGCCGGCTTCGTGAATGTCATCAAGACGCTCAAATGAGTTGGTTGAACGCGAGCCAACCGCCAAAGCATGTACACGGATCAGATCTGCAAGAGGGGCAGTGCCACGACGTTTGAGGTTGATGGAATTCTTATGCTGGCCGTCTTTCTCCATGACAAAATCTTTAAAGAATCCGAGTGGTGGGGTGCGATTCATCGCGTTTCGAGCTAAACAGGCTAAGAAACGGTTGTTTCTACGTGCGCGCCTGACGATGAAACCATTGAGCTGCTCAGCCCACTTCAGACGACCGTAAACACCGACCAAGTCAAAGAAGATAGAGGCATTTAAAAGTGCTTTTGGATTTGGATCATCAATCCAGTCAGCAAAACATTCTTCCCATTCTGTCCGTGTCATGCGCCAGTCAGGGTTGGTTGCCATAATATCGCCAGTGCAGTAGGTGTAGCCGCATTCGTTTAATCCATCACAGATTTTCTTTGCCAGCGCATCGAAGTATTCATTGTGCTTTTCTTCAACGTATGAATTATCTAGAATAATGGCGTTATCTTGGTCGGTTACCAAGATCTGTTCATCTCTCCCCATTGAACCTAAAGCGAGAAAACAATAGGGAATAGGAGGCTCGCCCAGCTCTTCTTCTGCGAGTTCAATAATGCGTTGTTTAAAGCTTCTGCCTATCACTGACATCGCACTCCCGACCATGTGTGAATTGGCATCTTCGTTCACCAAACGCACGAAACTATCCTTGACTTGCTCGGATAGGGAAGCGAGTTCTTCAATGGATTGCTGTTGGAAGATGCTACTCACTAGCAGTAGAGAGTTTTGGGATTCATAACGAACAATGTCAGTGGCTTCAATAATACCAATGGGCTTTTTGTCTTTCAAAACTGGAAGGTGGTGTACATTGTAGCGTAGCATCGTGAGCATAGCTTCATAGACGTAGGCATTGTGGTCTAACGAAATAACCTCAGTGGTCATCACACTGGATACTTCATCACTGGCATCGAGTCCCTCGGCGAGTACTCGGGTACATAGGTCTCGGTCTGTAATGATTCCGACAAGCGGTGAGTTATCTTCTTCGTTATCTTCGAGGATATCTGGATCAATGATTAACAGTGATGAAACGTTTTCTTCAGCCATTTTTATCGCGGCATTCTGAATAGTTTCTGTTTTCTCTAGGAAGGGGGCTTCGCCTGTCAGCAAAGTGCGCACTTTGGACGTCGTTAGATCGTTTTGTTCATTGGTGCTTGAAACGGCTTGGCGTAAGCGGGCGGTATCTTCGACCTCTACAAAGTCAGCGAAAGCTTCGTGGTTGTCGTAGAGCTCCTGAAATACGGGCTCAGGGATGCAGTATACCAAGGTGTCTTTTATAGCTTTGACCGGAAAGCGAACTTTATTGTTGGTCAACAGGCCCATTTGACCAAATAGGGCTCCTTCATCGAGGCGATTATAGAGCTCACCTTTACGTCGATAGACTTCAACGACGCCACTCCGAACCATGTATAAATCGTGGATTTCATCACCAAAATGGATGACGGGCGTATCCTCGCGAAAATAAGAAATTTCGACATGTTTGGTGATGAAGTTAAGGACTTCCTCTTCTAGTTCATCAAAGGGAGGGTGCTGAGAGAGGAAATTTTTTATTTCCAGTAATTCTGCTTCCATGAAGACATCCGATCTATCAGTGTGGTCTTTCAATGTTACATGATCTGCGGATGTACTTCATGGTGAAGGGTTGAAAAGATTAGGAAAATAACCAAGTCTACTTGGTCAGTTCTTCAATAATAGGACATTCACTGCTTTCATTACCAGGACAGGCATTCACCCAGCCTTTCAATTGCTTTTCAATTTCTTTCAATTCCCGAATTTTGATTTCCACCTCTTTTAGCTTTTCCTGAGCTTTCGCTTTTACTTCACTGCTTTTCCGTTTTGGGTTGTGGGCGAGTTCGACAAATTCTTTACACTCCGCCAGTGAAAAGCCGGCATTTTTGGCTCTTGAAACCAGGTTAAGCTCTTGAACATGCTGTTCATTATATTCTCGATAACCTGCTTCACTGCGGCTAGGGGAAGAAATGACGCCTTTTTCCTCGTACAGGCGAATGGACTTACTGGATAATCCGGTAAGTTTCGCTACTGAGCCTATATTCATGGGGAACCTCTGCCAATGGGTAAGTTGTTCGCATCGAAATTTCATGATCAGTTTTACTACTTTCAGGCTTTTAGGCCAATCGTTTTATGGCAGTCAAAAGGAAAAGCTTACCGTGGAAAATGAAAGGTGGGTAGAAATGGTGGGTAAAATTTCTGGGTTCTCCCTTACGTTTCCTCCGCTAATTCAATGATATGAGGGGGGTTATGATTGTGAGTCCAACGGATTACCTCATCGATTTTTAACGCTGGGCTATACAGAAAGCCCTGAATATAGTCGCAGCCGTAATGCCTTAATAGTTCGAGAACGCTGTTATCTTCAACCCCTTCAGCGACGACGGTATAGCCGAGGCCATGGGCCAATGCGATGGCATTTGAGACAATCGAGCTGTTACGCTGATTGGTTTCTAGTTGATACAAAAAAGATCGATCAATTTTGATCTGGTCAACGGGTAAGTCTCTGAGTAGCGAGAGGGAAGAATAGCCCGTTCCGAAATCGTCTAAGCTGATCTTGAAGCCGAGAATTTTGAGGCTTTCTAGTAATTCTTCAGGGCTTCTTAAACGATTAATCGCTGTGCTTTCTGTTATTTCCAGAATGAGGTTTTCTGTGATATCGGGGTATATCTGAATCAACTTTTCAAGATGCCTTTTGAGGTTATTTCCCATGAGATCTTTCGCAGATAAGTTGATATGTACAGGACATCGAATGTTCTCAGATTTTAGCTTTTCGATATCGGTAGACACCTGATTAAGGACCCAACTAGTAATGGAGGTGATTTTGTTACTTTGTTCTGCAATAGGAATGAATTCGACCGGACTCATCACGGTACCATCTTCTTTTTGCCAGCGGATTAGTGCTTCATAGCCAGAGACAATCGCGCTTTTCCCGCACAGGATCGGCTGGTAATAGATACAAAACTCGTCATTAAGAAGTGCAGCATCAATTTCGCGAGTGATGCGCAGTTTTTTCTTGGCTCCTTGGCTCATTTTATCGTCATAGCACGCAAACAAGCGACCAGACTTTTTGGCCCAATACATAGCAACATCAGCGGTATTAATGATTTGTTCTGCGTCTTCTCCGTGTCTTGGAAATTCGCTTAAGCCAATAATTGCACCGGTGCTCAACTCAAAACCGTCGATACAAAAGGGTTTGCGCAGTTCTGTATCAATACGCTTAGCCAATACTTTTGATGCGGATTCACTGCTATTTGGACAAATAAGAACAAATTCATCACCACCAATTCTGGCAATGAAATCTTCTTTACGCAGCAGAGATGAAATTCGTTGGCCGATTTGAATCAATAACTGATCACCACAGAAGTGACCCATTCCATCATTAACTTGCTTGAAATTCACGATATCAAGCAGCATCAAATCAAAGGGGGTATCGGACTCAATTAAGAACTCAATTGTTTCTATACAGTGTTTTCGGTTGGGGAGTGTGGTGAGTGAGTCGTGAAGCGCATTGTGCTTTTCTTCGTCGGCTAGAACATGGAGTTGGTTGATGCTTTGTAAACTGTAGGTGGTCACCATATACACGAAAATACTACCGCAAAAAAGAATGATGCAGAGGCCAAATAATACAGGAGTAACAATAGGATCATAAAAAATAGCTACTAAAACAAAGGTATAGCCGGCGACGAAACCAAGAATTAAGTAGCTTAAAACCTGCCACCCTAAGTGCTTTGTCTTCCGACAAACTTTATTAGCGGGAACGTACCCCGCTAATAGAATGATGATGCCTGAAATGACCAGAACAATAGATAAAGTCGTCACTAGTTAGACCATAAGGAACAGGTTTGGGTAAACTCGCAAAAGTGTCACTCTGTTAATAGAGTTTAGGCTTGGATTTCATATTTATAAAACTAACATTAAATTTATGGCTAGAAATAAAGTGTAAGTTGCGTTAGATCAACAAAAAATCGTTTCCTACAGGTCCTTTTTTAAAATAAAGTTGAATCATTAAAAAAATATTGAATAATGTAAGGCACACAAAAAGAAGCACTTTGCTTCCAAAATTCAGTCTGAAACAGGATACATACTCCATGTCTAACTCGTTTGTGCTGGTTATTAACTCTGGTAGCTCTTCTCTTAAATTTGCGGTGATCGACTCCATTACAGGTGACGCTGTTATCACAGGCTTAGGAGAGTGTTTTGGGCTCTCTGAAGCAGTCATTGGCTGGAAGTATAAAGGTGAGAAGACAGAAGAGGCCATCACTGCTCCAGACAATCATCATCAACACGCAATTAACCGAATTGTTAGCCTAATGGAGTCATTAGGTTTGACAAACGATCTAGTTGGTGTGGGACACCGTATTGTGCATGGTGGCGAGAAATTCACCTCCACAGTTCGTATTAATGACGAAGTTCTAGCAGAAATTGAAAGCTTGTCTGATCTGGCACCGCTCCACAACCCAGCAGGCGCAAAAGGGATTCAAGCAGCCATGCAAGCATTCCCAAGCCTTCCTCAATTTGCTGTTTTTGACACGGCATTCCACCAAACTATGCCTCAGAAGGCATTTACTGGTGCGATTTCTAACGAACTGTATAAAGAATATGGCATCCGCCGATACGGTTTCCACGGCACTAGTCACTATTATGTAAGCCGTGAAGCAGCCAAAATGCTCAATAAACGTGTGGAAGAGTCGAGTTTTATCTCTGTTCACTTGGGTAACGGAGCCTCGGTCTGTGCGATCAGCAACGGTCAGTCTGTTGATACATCAATGGGCTTTACACCATTAGCCGGTTTGATGATGGGAACTCGCTCTGGGGATCTTGACCCAGGGATAATTGAGTTTCTAATGAAAAAAGGCTGGAGCCAAGAGAAGGTGTTTGAGACTCTGAATAAGAAGTCTGGTTTCTTGGGGGTTTCTGGTTTGACGTCTGATGCGCGCGGTATTTTAGAAGCTATGGAAAAGGGACACGAGGGGGCTAAACTTGCTTTTGAAGTCTTCACTTATCGTGTTGCCAAGTACATCGGCTCATATTTGATTCCGCTGAATGCGTTAGATGCGATTATTTTCACCGGCGGTATTGGTGAAAACTCGCTACCTATTCGCCGTGAAATACTGAACAACCTAAAGTTACTTGGCTTTGTTGAAGACGAGCAGGGCAACGAAGATGCCCGATTTGGACGCGCAGGTATCATTGCAAAATCAGACATGCTTAATGCGGTTGCTATGGTTATTCCAACCAATGAAGAATTTGTGATTGCCCAACAATCGGTAGAATTGCTGTAATATATAACAAAACAGATAGTTAAAAAGCGAGCCTCGTGCTCGCTTTTTTGATCTTATATGGTTAGATATAAGCTAAGCAGCGCTTGACGCCACACTAGTTACTGCTCTATTGATTTCTGAAATTCACTTTGTGCCCTTAGGTCAGCAAGGTTCATATTGACTTGTTTTTGCCCCTAAATGAGTTGCAATAAGCATCAGAGCGAATGGAGGACAAAAGACCAAACCTGACTCTTGCCATTTTTTTGCTTAAAGCTATTTAGCAATTTTTAAATCATTAATATATCGAGTTTATAAAAATTAACTAATTCTACTGTACATATAACAGGTACCCTTAACGTTTGTAGCTTCAATTTTGAAGCAATCTTTCATATAGATTGGTCAGGTGAAGTATTTGGACAAAATTGATAAAGAATGGGGATGTGCTTATTCTCGTTACCACGACAGCAGCAACGTCAAAGCATGTATTGTGGCAGTTTCCGGTTTAGAAAAGATCTCTGAAAAACTAACTTCGGCAGTGCTTGATTTGTCAAAGTGACTTTTTTGTTAGTGAAATCGTCAGATTGTCTTACTGGGAATTATAAGCTACTGAAAATATGGTTATCATCCTTGTTATTTATCATTAAAGCCTACTCCTATGAGATATAAATCCAAACGTTTAGAACCAGAAGTAAGACAAAAAACCGCAAGAGAACGTGCTGCACACCAACGCCTAGAACGCAGGGCTGAATTAACGTCTGATGAAACTGATGAGAAACGATGGGCTGATAATAGAAGGCGGGTTATCGCTAAGCGTGAGAAAGCAGCACAGCAAAAAGAAAGTCGTAAATCTTGCCTTGATCAAATACTTAATCTGCTGGGGAAAACACGCAACGATTTCAAGTCCTCTATCCCTAAGGGGCCTAATAGTAAATATTATCGAGGTGATGTGTTTGCCTTGAGTTTACCAGACTCTTACCCAAATCTTGATGAGCGTATGAGTTCGATCATTAAGCACACTTCAAGAACTAGCGGGAGTGCTGGAGAAGTTCAATCCTTTACTTCTAATGTGTATGTCGCTCATAGGTTTGCACAAAGTAGAGGGGGAACTGTTCATACGGTTGACGCTTCAGATGGTATTTTTATGTCAGCTGCGGATATTATTTATGCTCATGGTGACCGGTTAGTTGAATTAGGCCATATTCAAGCGGGGACTTTGAGGGCGGCTGTTGAACATTTCTATCAGGATGGTGAGTCTGAGTATTTTTGGATGGGACGTCGTTAAAGTAAACACTCCATGAAGTCACTAGGCTACAATGCACTTGACCGTGTAGTCATAGGGAATTTCACTGACTGTAAAGCATTGCGCTCTCATTAGCGGTTTAATGGCGCGTTCAGCTCGATTGTTGTCGAGAGATAAGTGACCATTGTCTAGTGGGCTAAGTTGGAACACCGAAAATTACAAACCCTATTGAATTCCTAAGCTTAAGAATTGCACACAAGCAATCGTGCACGAATAAGGCTCCTTTGGGGCCTTTCTTTTGAGTGGCGAACAAGGGTCTTATGAAGATCTATGTGATAATCTGCTCCAAATCAAGTGTGGGTAGGAGATATGTAGTGGCCCAAAAATACAGTATGACCTCTAATAGATAATCAAAAAGGGAAATAAACATGAAATTAGCAATATCATCATTGGCACTTCTTTTCACAGCCATCAATGTTCATGCCCAGCAAGTCCCATTTTTTGATGATGACCCTAATACGGCTTTCGCTCCTGAATATACATTTAAAAACAAATCCATTGATAAAGACGTACTTAGAATATGTGGAGAATGGGGAAGTGGTGTATCTGAACAGGACCTACAATCTTTATTTGAAAATTATCCAGATATCACAAAGAAACTGCTATCTATTGATGAATCTTTAAACATAGAAAAGCTCGTAACATTGTGGACCAAGAATGATGGGTTTGACCATATATTCTGTGGAGAGAGAGAAAGTGACGGTAGTCTAGGCGGGTTACATTATGCCCCAAGATATAAAGAACTATACGAAATGGGCGTCATTTCTATGTGTCCACCAAACAATGATAAATGTTTTGGTTCGGGCAATGAGGTTGTGCCGGAAAAGGGGATTTACTCAATTCCTACGAGCTATCTCAACAATGAAAGCAAATGGAAGTTGAAGCCTGTCAACGGTTACAACATGGAAATGAATGCAGATGAAATTCTTTATCAAGCCACCAAAGGTTACTTTGACCTAGCGGATAGAAGGAGTTGTTTCCATAAAATCCCACAAACCAATGACCATCCTGAACACTACGCAGTGATTGTGAGTGTAAAAGGCGATGAGATCACTACTTTTTACTCAGTAGGCCCAAATGGTCGAAAGGCAAATTCTCAACGTTACGGTACTGGTTACTGTGAAAAATAAGACCGTATAGAATCACTCTTATTGTGGGCTAGTAAGGATTCAATCTGTCAGTCCAAAATGACGATGTAATCAAATCTGACAGATTGTTCTAATCCCTCTTATATACCATGCTAGGGGAACAGATCCTCACTTAACCGCAGCTTTCAACTTTCCGAATGGTTGTTAGTCAAGTCGGGTAATAAAGGTTTGTTCGTCATCCACAAAAGCGACAAAGCCGCCGTGATAGATAAACACTCGTCCACGCCCTTCAACTAGGCAGGCAAGTTGTGGGTTCAAATCTTCTTCGTTATCTTGGCTTTGAAACGTACCGGTATCTGTGACTACGCCGCTGAGTTTGGGCAAATATCCATAAGTACGCTTGGCTTGGTCAATCAGGTTCAATTCACTCGCAGTAGAGAAGCAAGAGGGGATTTCCCCGGCTTCTTCGATGAATATGGTTTTCAGTTCTTCAAAAGCGGTAATCACCAGCCAGTCAATGTCGTTAACGCGATGGATAAACATAGAATTTCTCGATAGTACTAATATGGAGATTTTATCATTATCAGGGGAGGGCATAGTAGAGATTTAACTGATAAAGGCGGAAATCCTATGGCTATTTTCGGACATTGATAGGCTAATTGGAAATAGTTCCATCAAGTTGTTTAGAAATGTATGTTAGGGAAGCAAAAACTGAAAGAACCTTGAGTGTTTTTTTGACCAGAACACACTAGTTCTTTTTCTCAGGCGTAAGTGGTCAATTGCTGATGGCCAATGTAATTTGTCGTCATGTATCAAATTTAATCTAAAATTCAGAACCTTAACTTGAATAACCCCCTACTGTATACCAACCTTGTCTCATATGAATACAGGGGAGCTAGGTATGCAGCTGACGCAGACGATCAATAAAGATGTCATTGGGAGGGTGATGGTACCCTCTATTCTAATTAATCTTCTATCACTTGCCGTTCCATTGACGGTGTTGCAAATTTACGATCGCATCCTGCCGAACCAGAGCTACGGTACGGCAACATTACTAATCGTTGGAGCATGTACTGCCGTTTTATTGGAATCATTCATTCGTTATGTGCGAAGTTGGTTACTATCCGCTGCAGCAAGCAATACGGAAAAAGAGACCTTTGATCAACTTGTTTCAGCCGTGACTAATGCCAAGCCTAATGAACTACGCATGCTAGGAGCGTCAAGTGTTGATAATGGCTTATCGTCTATATCGAGAGTGAAAGAGTGGTATTCAGGGGGTATGGTTTCCGGTTTTATCGATTTTCCCTTTGCTCTCCTATTTCTCGGCTTAGTTTATTACATTGGTAGCAGCTTAGTTCTTGTTCCTATTGCTGTGTGGGTCTTAGCCAGTGCAGTCGTTTGGCTGGCCTCGATAAAATCTAAGCGTTTAGGTGAAGACGCGTTAGAGAAAGAGCAAGACCGAAAGGGATTTATGCTGCTACTCGGACAAACTCTGCAAGGCATCAAACGACAAGCTGTGGAGTCGAGGCTTTATCGTCAGTTTAAACGCACTAACGATGAAAGGTTCTTATCCAAATCTAGTGAAGAGCAACAAAACGCCTTTGCACTAGAATTTATTCAATTAGCGTCCTTAATGACATCGGTAGTGATAGTGATCACCGGTAGCATATGGGTTCTTGATGGAGATCTTACAACAGGCGGTTTAGCTGCATGCTCGATTTTGTCGGGGCGTGCGATTGCCCCTTTAAGTGCCCTCATTGGCATGCGTGTGAAACTGAATTCCATTCATTCCGCTAATCAGGCTATTGGTCGAATTCGTAACTTGCCTCAACATTCATTTGAAGTAGGCGATATTAAATCAGTGAATGCAATTGCCGTATGTAACCTAACCGCCCAACGTTATAGCCACACATACAGTGTCTCTTTTGAAATGGCTAGAGGGGAGATCATTCATTTGAGTAGTGATGAAAGGCACATCGACAGTTTCTTTGCTGGAGTGATTCCTGGAGTTGACGGGGCTCAAAGCGGAGATTTTCTCATAAATCATGACAGTGCTTCAATAGAATCTCTGTCATCTATTAGTTCATACGCTGGCGTTAAAGGGCAGTTAGTCAGCGGATCTTTACTCGACAATTTGTGTGGTTTTGATCCAGAGCGTACCGAAAGGGCACAACAATATGCCCAAAAGCTTGGGGTAAGTAGCAAACTAGCTCAATTAAGTGACGGGCTAGAAACGAAAGTTGGCCACGCTTTTTCGAGCCCACTAAGTATGGGCGATATCAAGCTCCTAAACCTAGCTGCTCAGCTCGCTGCAACCTCACCATTAGTGGTTCTTGATAGGCCTGATGCCTCTCTCGACCTTGATGGGTTAGAAGCCCTTAATCGAGTGTTACGAGAGGAAAAAACTCAAGGGCGGATGATTGTGTTGGTTTCTCATCATCCGGCAATCATTGAACTTACGGATAGAACTATGATTGTGGAAGAGAAGCAAGGGGCGGCAGCATGATGAACAGTTACGAACAAGCCGGAATCGCTTTGCTAAAAGGCTTGGAAGTCAGTACCAATATACAATTATTTTCTAAACAGTGGATTGATGAAAATGGGCTTGAGAATATCGATGAATTGTTATCGTTGTTTGACCGGATTTATCTTCCCTATGAAATTGTTCCTAAGCTTAACCGGGATCAGAGCTCGAAGTATTATCTTGCTGTTTACAAAGATGGGCGTATCGAAGTGTGTGATGGCGTAAATTTGGAAGTGGAAAGCCAGCCTGCCGACTTTTACGTGGTTGTGTTGGGGTTGCCATTAGAAAAGCACCCTTCGGATTGGACTGGTGAAAGGCTCGATGCATTTAAGCCAATGCTACCGAAATTACTTATTGTAAGCTTCTTCACGAATGTTTTTGCCTTAGGTCTTCCATTTATCACTATGGCAATTTATGACCATGTGATTGGAGGAGATGCAGCGCATGAGTTATTGGGAATTACCATTGGTGCAGCGCTTCTTTTTGTCATGATGGGGCTGCTTAGAACCTTACGCGGAAAAGTATTGGTCAGCTTAGCTAATCGTTTAAGCCGAGAGGTTTCTCAAGCATTAGTCAAAAAAACTCTTAAAAATTCGTACACTCAGAATCAGCAATCGATCGCGTTCAACCAACAGAATCAGATTCTCTTATCGGAAAGGGTATCGAGCCTTTTGTCGGGGCCGTTGGGAGGAGCGCTGTTTGATATCCCGTTCGTTGTTATTTTTATTCTTGCTATCGGGATTTTGGGCGGTTGGCTTGTCTTAGTACCCATTGTTTCGCTTATATTGTATGCCATATTTTCCAAGCACGCGTTGGCTAATTCTAGTAAGAGCTCAATGCAGTCGACTATAGCAGGTACCAATCGACAGAATCTTATTAATGAGCTCTCCTTAAAACTGGTTTATTTACGCACCTCTGGTTTTGCGCCGTATTGGTTGAAACGTTTTGATAAGGCAAACTTCCTTGCTTCAAAAGTTGGGTTTAATCAAGCGATTAGACAGCACAGGTACACCTCTATTTATTACGCTATCTCCTTATGCTCAACAATCGCTGTTATGGGGCTTGGAATTGGTTTGATTTTCGAAGAGGTATTGAGTCCAGGTGGGTTAATCGCCGCGATGATGTTGATTTCTCGTATTACTGGGCCAGCTCAAATGCTAGCCAACAGTGCGTCAAGGTTTGCCAGCTTTAATCAGTCTAAATTGCAAATTAATCGCTTACTTGCCCAACCTTCAGAGCGTGATTTCAGCTATCAGCATCACGCATTACCTGATCATGCCCCTTCCATTAAAATAGACCAACTGACGCTTCGATATCCAAAACAGATACGTCCTGCTCTCTCCGCGGTGAGCTTTGAGATAGGCAGAGGAGAAGTTGTTGCTATTACAGGACCATCCAGTAGTGGTAAATCTACGTTGCTAGAATCTCTAGCGGGGCTTCAAGTTGCACAGAATGGTGCGATTGAGCTTGAAGGGGTGAATTTGTCTCAATATGACCCACAACTATTCCGTCATTGGTGTTTCATCCGCGCAGCCTATCCAGACTTACTCTCTCTGTCGGTAAGGGAATGGCTAGCTGATGGGAAGCAGGTGACCGATCAGAAGATGGTTGATGCACTCGCTCTTGTGGGGGGGAGCGCATGGTATGACTCGCTGCCTAAAGGTTTAGATACGGTGATTAGCTCACTCATACCGGACAGCTTGTTCGATATTCTATCTGGTACGATTGCTCAAGTCCTTATTGATGCTAAGGCACTAGTTTATGATTACAAACTCATGTTAATGGATAACCCTGTTCCAGATTATCACCCTAAGGCGAAACAGGTATTCACAGATTTTGTTCACCGTAAAAGAGGACAATCAACCATCATCTTCACTTCTCATGATCCTGATTTAATTAAACTAGCGGATAAGGTGGTCGTATTAAATGATGGCTCCGTAGCGTATGCAGGTCCAATAAAACAAGAAGAAACAGAGCAACAACAATTTATCAATGAGGTATCCAATGGCTGAACATAAATACGGTGAACTAGTGGAGTCGAGTGTAACGTCAAAATCATTATTGATTGCGACGTGGGCGGTAGCCATTTGCGTGGTCACTTTCGTTGTTTGGTCACTGGTAACTCAAGTGGATGAAATTGCCAAAGCGAAAGGGACAGTCATTCCTGAGGGGGAGCGGCAGGTGTTACAAAGCGAAATTGGAGGAAAACTCAAACGTGTGCTGGTGAAGAAAGGAGATTTAGTAGAAGCGGGACAACCGCTAGTGGAGTTTGATGCAACGTTTCAACAGACAACTTTGGATGAGCTTAAATCCCAACAAGTTACACTGTCGCTTAGTGTAGAAAGAATGAACGCTTTGCTTGATCAAAGAGAGCCTGATTTTTCTTTGTATTCCGCAGAATATCCGGCTTTAGTGAGTGAGCAGCTGGCTCAGTTGAGTGCACAAAAAGCCTTGTTTTATCAACAGCGGGTGGTATTAGAAAAGGATAGTGAACAAATTGCAGAGCAGCTTCGTTCGGTGAAAAAAGCCTTACCCTCTTACGAGAAGCAATTACAGGCGACCAAGCAAGAACTCGATATACTCGAAAAGGGCTTCAAGGCAGGGAACATCTCTCGATTAAGAGTGCTAGAGATGAGACAAAAAATGGCAAGTATTGAGCAGCAAATAGCAGAGGCAATAGGTAAGCGCTCCGTCCTTGAGAAGCAAGCTTCGACCAACGAGCAAAAAATAGAACAGCTGCTGGCAGAGTCTCGTTCAAAACTGAGTGATGAACGCTCAAAAGCTGTTTCAGATTTGTCTGCTTTAAATGCGAGAGTGCGTTCGAGTGAGGCGAAAGTGACAAACACAGTTGTGACCTCACCATTGAAAGGGCTGGTACAAAGCGTTCCCAGTACTCAAGTTGGTGGTGTAATTCAACCTGGTGGCGTAGTGGTAGAAATCGTCCCTTTAACGGGGAAAGCGGACTTTAAAGCTAAGCTATCACCTAGGGATATTGGCTTTGTTCATGAAGGACAACCAGCCCGAGTTAAAGTTGATGCGTTCGATTACAGTCGCTTCGGAGCTTTAATTGGAGAAGTAGAAAAAATTTCACCGACAACCAGTCAGAATGAGCGAGGTGAAATCTTCTATGAAGTCTTTATCTCAGTTGACGAACCCTATTTTCACAATGATCCTGAAAGGTTTTCAATTCTACCGGGTATGACAGGAGAAGCAGATATTACGACAGGCGAAAAGTCCGTATTTCAGTATCTTTGGAAACCGATCTATACCAATGTTAGTGTCGCCTTTGGTGAGCGTTAACTCTATCCTTTAGGTTAAATGAATAGTGAGAGGCAGCATAATCGCTGCCTCTCTCTTTTGAATGTTATTATTTTTAATAAGGATCAATTAAGTGGCTAGGGTCAGTATGATCATGGTGTTCGTCAGGGTTTATTAGATCCTGATGCTTGTTATCGCTGTCATCAGTTTGGTCATGTTTTGGTTCTAACATGTCTGTATCCACGGCTTGCTCTTGGAGCTCAGTATGTTCTCCTTCAGTCAATACAATATCAATATCATTTGGCAACTCAGATGGTGTTGGTGTTGATGTTTCTGTAGAAGCTTGTTCGGAGTTTAAGCCGAGAGCAGAGAGATATGCAGCTGCGCCGTGGTGTGAATTGCCTTCACCTGTTGGCGGAGCGGTTTGTTCATCGGTAACTTCATCAGGAGAAAGTATGACATCAACGGTTGGTACTTGTTGATCTACCGTCTCATCAGATTGGCTAACTGGCGTGGGAGCTAGTGATGTTAGCGTCATACTTGCACTGGCGTGTGTTGCACCAGAGTGTGCATCTTGGACATTGTAGGTAAAGTGTACTTGACCGTTGTAACCTTTATTGGGGGTGAACGTATAAGTCCCGTCTTGGTTATCTCGAATGGAGCCATGGTCAGCAACTAAGTTGTCAACCGATAATTGTCCCTTGTCGTTACTATCAATATCACTAGCGTTTGCTAACAAATCAGACGCGGTGATGGTTTGAACGGTGCCTTCTTTGCCAGAGTTTAACTGAACCTCACTTGATACAGCAGGGGCGTCATTAGTGCCATGAATTGTGATCACAATGTCATGGGTAGTACCATCCTTTGAGTGTACGGTCACGGTATCGGTCAAGGTTTCATTCTCACCTAGTTGTTGTATTTCAGGCTTACGATTATCAATGTAATAACCCCAATCGCCTTTTGGACCTATTTCGAGTTTACCGCCTAACGATGATGTGTAAGGTGCCCATTCAGGGTGCATAGGTACAGATATTAATGTGTTAAATTCAAATCCTGATTCGCCAAGATCTGAATCTGTCGCTGTGAGCATACCATGAGCTTGGATTGTGTATGAATAGTTTCCGACAACAGAAGCATTGGGTTTGTAATCTTCCGTTACATCGCCTGTATCTTGACCACTAAATACTGCAGCATCGTTAGTTGGTAAGAGGGTAGTACTAGCCCCTGTGCGGACTTCACCCCCGTTTGTATCCTTCACATCGTAGGTAAAGTGAACTTGACCGTTGTAGTCTTTATCGGGGGTAAATGTATAAGTACCGTCGTGGTTATCTTTGACTGAGCCATGGTCGGCAACGAGATTGGCGATACTCAGTTGACCTTGGTCGTTGTGATCAACATCGACTGCATTTGCTAATAACTCCCTAACTGTAATGGTTTGAGCGATGTCCTCTTTGCCCGAGTTGAGTTGCACTTCACTCGAAACATAAGGCGCATCGTTGTCGCCATGGATGGTGATGACAATGTCGTGAGTGGTGCCATCTTTGGAGTGAACGGTAACGGTATCAGTGAGCGTTTCCCCTTGCCCAAGTTGTTGGATAGCTGGTTTGCTGTTGTCAATTGAGTACCCCCAATCGCCTCTGTCATTGATGTACAAACGTCCACCAAGCTGGGTATGATACGAGTTAGCTAGCAGCTTGGCATCAAACTCCGATTGGCCCGCATCTGGGTCCGTGACTGTTAGAGTGCCATATGTGTCCAACTGTCCGGCTAATCCTGACACGCTCGAAGCCAAATTACGGTCTTCGGTGACATCGCCCGTATCTTTTCCTCCGATCGTTGCAGCATCATTCACCGCCGCTAAGTTCATGGAGGCGGTTTGCTGTACAGACGCACCATGCTCATCTTGTACTTGGTAACTAAACTGGACTGGACCAGTGTAATCCTTATCAGGTGTAAAACGGAAAGTACCATCATGGTTGTCTGTAACTTGTCCGTGGTCGGCAGAGAGGCTGTGTATGCTCAGTTGTGCGTCATGGTCAATATCACTGGCATGAGCAAGTAAGTCAGAGGCTTGCAAGGTCACCGCTGTGTCTTCTTTTCCCGCAGCCAATGTGACTGATGACGACACCGTCGGGGCATCATTGGTGCCTGTAACAGTAATCGTAATACGGTGCGGAGTACCATCCGCAGAGTGAACCTCGTAGATAACATCTTTGGTTTCACCTTGCTTAAGGGCTTGGACCGCCGGGTTACCATTTGCCAAAACGTAATCCCAATTGCCATGACGGTCGATGTGCATTTCTCCTTGGAAGGGGTCACTGATGGCCCTTTCATGTCCAAAAGCTCCCGATGTTCTAAAGTGGTCTTCGCCAGCATCAGGGTCGGATACGGAAAGACTGCCAACCACTTGAATACGATGCATTGAATCGGGGAGAACGTGCTTATCTTCGGTTATTGAACCGGTATCGGTACCCGTAATTGTTGCAGCGTCACCTACTGGAGCCAAGGTCATGGTCGCCCCCGTATGCGTCACACCTGAATGCGCGTCTTTGACATCGTAGGTGAAATGTACTTGCCCGTTGTAGTCTTTATCGGGGGTAAAGGTATAAGTACCGTCGTGGTTATCTTTGATTGAACCATGGTCGGCAACGAGATTGGCGATACTCAGTTGACCTTGGTCGTTGTGATCAACATCGATTGCATTTGCTAATAACTCCGTAGCGGTAATGGTTTGAGCGATGTCCTCTTTGCCCGAATTAAGTTGTACCTCACTCGATATAGTTGGTGCATCGTTGGTTCCATGAATGGTGATGACGATATCGTGGGTGGTACCATCTTTAGAATGAACGGTAACGGTGTCCGTTAAGGTTTCATCTTTTCCCAACTGTTGAACTTCAGGTTTCCGATTATCGATATAGTAAGACCAACTGCCATCAGGAGTTATTTCAAGTTTGCCACCTAATGATGAGGTATACGGCGCCCACTCAGGGTGTAATGACGAAGTAACTAACGTTTTAAACTCAAAACCTGATTCGTTTAGGTCAGGATCAGTCGCTGTTAACGAACCTTGAGCTTGAATTGTGAATGCATAATTACCGTTGACCGCTGAGTATGGTTTATAGTCCTCGGTCACGTTCCCTGTATCTTGCCCACTAAACACCGCAGCATCATCTTGCGGCGCTAAGTTCATCGAGGCGGTTTGCTGTACAGATGCACCATGTTCATCTTGTATTTGGTAGCTAAACTGGACTGGACCAGTGTAATCCTTATCAGGTGTAAAACGGAAAGTGCCATCATGGTTGTCTATAACTTGTCCGTGGTCGACAGAGAGATTGTGTATGCTGAGTTGTGCGTCATGGTCAATATCACTGGCATGAGCAAGTAAGTCAGAGGCTTGCAAGGTCACGACTGTGTCTTCTTTTCCCGCAGTCAATGTGACTGATGACGACACCGTTGGAGCATCATCGGTGCCTGTAACGGTAATCGTAATACGGTGCGGTGTGCCATCCGCAGAGTGAACCTCGTAGATGACATCTTTGGTTTCACCTTGCTTAAGGGCTTGGACCGCCGGGTTACCATTTGCCAAAACGTAATCCCAATTGCCATGACGGTCGATATGCATTTCTCCTTGGAAGGGGTCACTGATGGCCCTTTCATGTCCAAAAGCTCCCGATGCTTTAAAGTGGTCTTCGCCAGCATCAGGGTCGGATACGGAAAGACTGCCAACCACTTGAATACGATGCATTGAATCGGGGAGAACGTGCTTATCTTCGGTTATTGAACCGGTATCGGTACCCGTAATTGTTGCAGCGTCACCTACTGGAGCTAAGGTCATGTTTGCCCCAGTATGCGTCACACCAGAATGTGCGTCTTTCACATCGTAGGTGAAGTGTACTTGTCCGTTATAGTCTTTATCGGGAGTGAAAGTATAAGTACCGTCTTGGTTATCTTTAATTGAGCCATGGTCGGCGATGAGATTGGCGATACTCAGTTGGCCTTGGTCGTTATGGTCAACATCGATGGTATTAGCCAACAAATCTGCTGCTGTAATAGTTTGAGCGATATCCTCTTTGCCCGAGTTGAGTTGCACTTCACTCGAAACATAAGGCGCATCGTTGTCGCCATGGATGGTAATGACAATGTCGTGAGTCGTTCCATCTTTGGTTTGAATGGTGATGGTATCGGTTAGTGTTTCACCTGCGCCTAACTTATCTATGGTTGTTCCCACAGTGGTAGTCGCACCTTGCCTTAGCCAATCAGTCTGGCCTGCTGCAACCTTGTAGTCCCAATGGCCATCCTCTCGAAGTAGGAGGTGGCCATACTGGCCGTGATAGGAATAGATGCCGCCTTTAGTATCGAACTTGGCTTCACCTGCATCTAGGTCGGCAATGGACAGTTGGCCACTTGCATATAGAGCATCATGACTAATTTTCGACATGCCAGGTTGGGCATAGTCCGGTGACATATCCTGACCCGCCTGATTTTCATGAACGTTACCTGTATCAACACCCGTCACTTTGGCAGCATCGTTAGCACCAGTAATCACTATCTCAAGGTTTTGCGTGGCACTCGCGCCGTGTTCATCAGTGACTGTAACAGGAATAGTGAGCGTATCTTTTTGCCCACTTGTAAGGTGTTGATAAGCCGCATTGGTTGGGTCAAAGCTATAACTACCATCTGGATTGAAGGTTAAGCCATCAATCGGTTGAGCTATTGAATAGGTTAATGTTGCACCATGGTCGATATCATGACCTTGCATTTGTCCCGTTAACCGCTTTCCATCTTCGGTTACGGCATGAGATTGAGCGGAGAGGGTGGGAACGTCATTGCTTCCTTCAACTTTGATGGTGATTGAATGTCTTGTTCCGGCCGCAGACTGAATGGTAAATACTTCTTGGTGGTGTTCAGATTGATTGAGATATTGAACTGCCGCTTTATTATTATCGAGAATGTAGCGCCATGAACCGTCTTTGTTGAACTCTAAAGCACCATATACCCCCGCTTGTTGACCAGCAATAAAGTAATCTTGATTGGCATCTGGGTCTTGTATTGATAGCTGACCACTCACAAAGGTTTGTTTATCTTCAGTAATGGAGCCAAATCCACCGCTAATCGATGCGTGATCGTCGGTGCCACCAATCGACATGTTGACGACTTGAGATGTGCCATCTTTAGTGTGGATGGTAAACGATTCATGCAATTCAGTTTGACTGGTTAGTGCTTGAATGTTGCTTTGCGAATTGTTGACCTGATACTGCCAGTGACCTTGGGCGTCGATTGTTAATGTACCAAATTTCCCTTTGAGAGTTTCAGCTTGAACGGCGCTCTCATCATGGTCAGGGTCAATCACATCGATTTTGCCCGAGGTAGTGATCAAGCCATGTGAGTCGACATTACGATCTTCAATAACACTACCTCTAAGATCACCTGATATGCTTGGTGAATCTTGGTGCCCCTGAACCGGAACTTGAATGACAACATCTGTTCCATTCGACAAGTGAACAGTGAATGTATCAGTTCCTGGCTCCTGTTTCTGTAGAGCAATGTAAGCTGGAGATTTTGGATCCAGTGTGAATGTGTAACTACCGTCGCTATTGATATGTAAAGACCCGTATTTACCTTTCATTGTCTCATCTATATAGGTTATTTGAGATTGCGAAGTTAGCGCTGGCGTTTGCAGTGGTGTTGACGGTTTTGTAGTAACGGTGTTTGGTGTGTCAGTGTGGGGGACATGGTTGGTAATCTGATGCACAAGCGGATGTTGTTTAGTTGATAGATGATGAGATGGCGTTACAGACAAAGAGTCTTGGAGATGCCCCTTTTCTTCCATTTCAGCAACGGCTTCTTCGCTCTTTAGACTCGCTTTTGGCGCCGGAGTATTTGGAGTGTCATGGCTTGTTTGAACTGTTTCATTTTTTACCACAGAGCTTGAATCGTATGGCTGTTCACCAGTATGAGATTCATTCGAAACATTATCTGTTTCTTTACTTAGCATGAGAGAAGGCAGAATCATGGCGATCTCACGAGGAAGTGGAACCTTAATGTTTAGGCGTGAGAACAATCGAACTTTACTAGCCGCTGTTTTGTTCTTTGAGGGGGCTTCCTCCTTGTTAACGTTAGCATTCGATTTTCTGTCTTTTTTGTCATTAGTCGCCATTGATGTTCCCTGCCGTTATGAAATTAGTCTCTCTTCAGTAAAGTACAAATTCTGATTCTTTTCTATCTTCAGCAACTATTTAAAATGATTGGATTTTGTTATTACCCAGCTATCAGTTTTAGTGGTTGTCTTATTCGCAATAATGCGCTCAAAGCGTACTGTGTTATCAGCGATCTTGTTCTTGGTGAATCTTTAATGTGATCGTTTCATTAGGTGTGCCTACAACTTTGACTGGGTAGCTACCCCATTCATGAGTGTTTATGTGAGTGATGGTCATATCTGGTTGATCGCATTGCTGGTTAGTAATGTTTTGCCCTGTTGTATCCGCGTCTTTCATTTCTATATTTATTCCCGTGCTGTGGAAGACAATGAGCTTTTCATCCCAATTCTCAACAGATAGATTTAGGTAAGCTTGTCCACCATTATTGAGTTTAAGTGTGATCGCTAAGGGAGTGGAAACACTCAAGCTTTGTTGAGCAGCTTCATCGGGTGACTGTGCGGTTTCAAATGTGTTGGTTGGTAGCTCACATAGGGCACGATATTCTTTAGCAAAATATTGGTTGCGTGCTGAATCCATATCGGCAAGGGCTTGAGGGCTAATAAGCGCGATAGCGGTTGTCAGGCTGATGAATATTGGGCGTGTTAGTATCATCTTAATATTGTTTCCGATTGTTGTTGATGTAGGCATGATGGTGTTGAATTGTGCTCATTCTTGGTCCTAACAGAGGAACCGAATGGTGAATTAAATGGATAGCGTGTCCAGTCTTGGTCGATAGATAACGAGCGAAGAAAAGCAATGAGCGCTTTTTTCTCATTGGTCGTTATATTAAATCCATTAATTAGAGTACTTTTGGCCGGGTGATGGTAACCATCGCCCTTATTCGGCCCATAGCTAAGTTTTCTTCCGCCTCTGGCATAACTCTCTATGACGGACTCCAATGATTGGAAGCTACCGTCATGTCCCCAAGGCCCAGTGTTTGATACATTGATTAAAGAAGGAATGCGAAACTTCCCATCGTCCTCCCATCGTTTTGTATATTGCCTTACCCCAGGCTCACCAATAGGGTAGGAGAGCATCCCATTTTTGTTAGGTACCCCGTAGAGACCCGTATTTTGATAATGGCTTAGGGTATTTACAGGTTGATTCAGCAAGGGGCCGCCATGACAGGCTGAGCAGTTGAGTTTGTCACTATAGAAGAGCTGCAGGCCATGTTGCTCCTGTTTTGTTAGGGCTGTGATATCTCCATCCCTATACCGTAGGTAGCGTGACTCTTGGCTAGTGATCAGCGTTAAGTACTGCTTTAGAGCCCGTACTATGCGCTCTACGCTGATGTTTTTATCACCAAATGAACGTTCAAACATCGATGGATAACAACTGTCTTGAGCTATCCGTGAGATCAACTTTTTCGGTGTTATACCCATTTCGATGGGGTGAGTCGAAAACATTGGGTTGGTGATCGCAGTGTCGATCATCTTGCGAGTGGGATCGGCCTGAGAAAAGTGAGTAAAGAGAGATACATTGAGCAGTGAAGGAGTATTTAGCGTGCTGTGGTTGCCATTAATGTCGATGGTTTTCGTAAATGTGTTACTCCAGCCATGTGTGGGTGAGTGACAAAGTGCGCAGCTTCTGTTCTCTTTGACGGATAACCGAGTATCAAAAAACAGATGACGGCCTAGCTCTTGTATTGCACTAATCGGCTCCTCTGCGAAGGTGACACTAGGTAAAAGCAAAAGTAGAGCCAATAAGACGTTGAAGTAATACGACATAGAAAACTTACAGAACTAGGCCACCTAAATATAGGTGGCCTTTGATTGACTTTAATCTAGCTTACGCCACTGTTGATCGACCCAGTTAGGGTCACTGGCAACACCAGGTAAGAACGCTTCGTCGTTACAGTGTGCAGCCCAGTCGCCGAAACATTCGTAGATACCTTCGCCTTCAAACTTCACCACGTCACCGGCCACGTAGCTGCCAAAGCCTTCTGGGTATAGGTAGTCATACTCAATCTCGCCTTGTTCTTCAACAACGGAGAATTCGTATGCGGCTTGTTCAATGGAACCATCAACCTGACTAAGAATTCGAACGCTATAGTTTCCTAATGCATTGACTTCAAAAGATGCAGGCTGCTCTGTTGTTCCTTTGATGATTTGTTCTGGTTTCTCACCGCCAACGGTTCTCAATGTCGCTGTATATGAGTAAACATCTTGTTTGCCATTGATAACAGTGACCTCAACAGGAATAGAAAGAGTTTCGCCTGGTGCTAACTCATACTCTGCTTCTTTGTTTGACCACTCTATAGAGGTGTCATTGGCATCCTGATCGACTTTTTCAATCAAGTGTGACCAATTCTCGTTGGTGTAGTAGATATTATTCTCTGATGGGTCGTCACTGATGATCACTTCATCTTCATCGTTTAATACACCCACTTGCACATATTGTGAAATAGTCTGATTACTGTTGATGGACTCTGCTAAGTCAATCTTCCAAAGATCGTTTTTTTCGTTCTCAGGCGTAATATCCTGTAAGACTTCGAAATCTTCATAACCTTCATACATCAAACGAGCCTTGACTTGGTCTCCAGAAGCGACGTCGATTGTTTCCGTTGCAAACTCTTCACTTTTCACCCATGGTGACTCGTCTGGCCCCGGTTCGTGGTCACCGACTATAACGTTGGCACAGCTATAAAAGGCTTCTGGGCTGTCCCATACATCTTGAGGCGGCACTCCTAAAACTTCATGAGCTTTATGATCTGGGTTAGGGCGTTGCCAAACTTGGTAGATAATGTGTTTGCCCGTTTTGCCTTCTGGCCATTTTACTTTGTACTTAATAACCTGATCAGGTAAACCTCCTTTACCGTCAATAACGGTAAGCCTTTCCAAGTCTGCCCAAGTCAACCTATCCGTATCTGGATTAAAGCCGTCACGAGTGACGAAAAGATCCCAATACCATGTTTTGTGTACTGCTGTGTGCATATAGGTGATTTCAAATTCGCCATTTTCGTCCAGCTCAATTTCAGTGGCATATCGGTTAGCACTTGGGATATCAAGTACTGAGTAATCGCCACCTTTAGAAGCTGAACATAGCTCTTCGTCTTTGATGACTGCTTGGTGATCGCCAGCAGCACTGCCGCTATTAATCTCATTTTTTTGATTTTTGACAGTGCTATTACACAAGCTCGGATCTGTGGTTGTGTTTTCGTAACAGCTATTCGCATAATCTTGTGGTGAGACCATATAGCCATGAGCTGACACAGGGGTGACATAAACACTGCTCAGTGCCGCAGTGAGTAAACTCAGCTGCAATACTGTATTTTTCTTATTGATTTTCATTAGGTGTATCCTCTTGTTGTCATAACCTAGAACTGAAAATAGTACGGGTTTAATAAGTTACTTATCTAATTGCTCGATAGTTAAATTTATAAAATTAAACGATGTGAATTACTTTTATTACCGGTATAAATATATCGATGATATTTTAAAATGTAATTGTGATTTATTTAAATTTTCAATAATTAATATTTCAAGTGTTCATTTTTGACTTGGTATTTTCGTGATTAATGCATTACAAGTATTATATTCAGCTTATTTGTATGCCCATGCTCTTGGTGAACATTGTTTTTATGGCATAGGTCTCAGTCTATGGAGTTAAGCTCAACTAAACGGACTTGTTCTTGTTATATATTTTGACGTTATTAACGTAGGTTGTTTTTGTATCCAAAAATTAAACTCTCGAATACTTTGGGCAGTTATTTTATATAAATTTACATATTCCTATTCAAGTTTTATTTCTGATTTTCCATCTCAGGGAAGAAAGTGGTTTTTTATAAAAAAAGAATTTGAATGGATATCACGTAAATAATTTAATCTTGCATTCGTTTAATGTGTATTGGAGTAAAACTGAGCGCAGTTTTTCACCCGTTCATTGCCATCTCGCTAGACTATAGTGTGGAATTTAAGCTGATACTCAACAAGTCCAATATTGGTTTAACTTTGCATGGTGTGTCAGTATGTAACCTATATAAATAACAAAAAGACATTTGCTATCTATACTTATATTAATTATTAAGAGATAACTGTTTGATATGATGACAAAACCCTTACTGATCACAGCATTAGTGTTCATTTTTATGAGTATGAAGACGCATGCTGCATACGATATGCATTTTTTCCTGCCAGATTTTCCGCCTTACACTATGGTTAATGATCAAGGACAGCCAGATGGAATTGGTCTTGAAAAGGTCTTACCGATCTTGTCGTCTATCGGAGTAAATTATACGGTAACAGTGTCATCAAACCACGGTAGAGCATTGTCTGAATTAAGAAAAGAGCGCTCTGATGGCTTCTTCATGGCCTCGAAAAACGAAGAACGGGATAAGTATGCGGTTTTTTCAGAACCCGTGATGATCAATCGTTGGGTTTGGGTGGTTAGAACCGAAGATATGAACGGATTTGATCCCCATAGTGATACCTTCAAAGCAAACGCCAAGGTAGCGAGTTTACTCAATACGAACACTTCTTATTGGCTCAAAAACCAAGGGTATCAAATTAGTCCGCCAGCGACCAATCCCTCAGGATTAGTTGAAAAGCTGGATAATAAGGAGATTGATGCCTTTCTTGTTGCTGAGGTGGTATTTCTCCATGATGTGATCGACTTAGAAGGGTATGGTGTGGTTTTAGAAGAAGAAAAGGCTTTTGGCCTCTATATCTCAAAACGTTTTCTAGAACAACACCCTGAGTTCATGGAAAAGCTTAACACAGCCATCCGGCGTTTTCGTTGATTGTGAAAACTTTGTGATGAGTCAGTATTAGGGCTGTCGATATATCATCACTTTTATAAGTAAAAAGGAGCCATGTAAGGCTCCTTTTTACTTAGTACGCAACACCAATACGTTGGTTTAGGTGCTTGGCTGACTCAAGTTCGTCGATCATAGCAACAGCATAATCAGCGACTGAGATTCGACTGTTGCCATCACTGTCTGTCAGCAGTGTGTCACCACCAATTCGGTAGGGGGACTGCTTCTCCCCAGGGAAAATTTCTGCTGCAGGGCTGATGAAGGTCCAGTTGACAGAAGTTTCAGCCGAGCGAAACACCTCTAAAGCTTCTCCCATAGCGACAGCTTCTGGCTTATACTCGTCAGGAAATTCTGGAATAGAAATAAGCTGAACGCCAGGTGCAACTTCCAGAGAACCGGCGCCACCGACCCAAATTAGTCGAGATGCGCTAGATTTAGGCAGCTGAGTCAGCAGAGTTTCTGCTGTTCTAGCGACGATGTCGTGATTGCCGGCGGCGCGTCCGCCAATGGCTGAGATCACGACTTCTGCATCATCAACTGCGGCTATGATATCAGCACTACTATCCAGTAAATCAAACTGTCTTGTCTCAACACCTTTTATTTCAAAGTTAGCAGGGTTTCTTACTAAAGCGATAACCTCATGCCCGCGCGCTTTTGCTTCGTTTACGATGTGGCTACCGATCCAGCCTGATGCACCTAATACTGCAATTTTCATCTTTGTTTCTCCTATGAGTTATTTTGTATTTATTGACAACAATTGCAGTCTAATAGGTGTTAAATGAGTTATAAATTAGCCATAATGATACACATTGTATCCTTTTATGTGACTAATGGTGATATATGGATCGCCTAACCGCAATCAGAAGTTTTATAGAAGTAGCGAACACTAAGAGTTTTACCAAAGCGTCGGATGCACTCGATATCAGCCGTCTACAGGTGTCGCGTCACGTTCAGGAGATTGAAAGTTGGCTTCAACAGCGCTTGCTTCATCGTACAACAAGAAAAGTCAGCCTGACGGATGCTGGTGAGCAAGCGTATGTACGATGCCAACGCATTTTGGACGAGGCTGCTGCATTAGAGCTGGAAGCGAATAATCGTAAGGACGCGTTAATTGGGACAATTAGAGTTGCCTCCCCTATAGGGCTTGCACAAAACTTATTGATAGATATCGTCGAGAAATTTGTCTCGCGATATCCGCAGGTCGTTATTGACATATTGGCTTCGGATCAATATTCAGAGTTAGTGGATGAAAGGGTCGATGTTGCACTCAGATTTACCGATACACCCGCAGACAATCTTATTGCTCGTCGATTGATGGCTATTGATATGGCGGTATGTGCTTCGCAAACTTATTTGGATAGCGTCGGAGAGCCGAAAGTAGCTGAAGAGTTAAGCGAGCATAATTGCTTAACACATTTAAACACGAAAAACTGGTCGTTTGTTAAAGATAATCAAACGATCGATGTTTCAGTATCAGGTAACATTAGAGCGAACGACTTAGGAACCTTGGTTAAGGTCGCTCTCAATGGCAAAGGCATTATTCGCTTGCCGTGTGACTTGGCGAATCCATTGATAGAAAAGGGGGAATTAGTCTCGATTCTCCGTGACTGTCACTGTCCAAGTTATGCCCTTTGGGCTGTGTATTTATCTCGTAGTTATCAGCAGCCAGTGGTTAGGCAATTTATAGACTTTTTAGTGGAATGTTGGAAAGACGACATCAAGAGGAAATAATAAACCCGGCGAAAATGCCGGGTTTATTATTAGAGAGGGAGGTGTTTATTGCTCTACGGCTTCAGTCTGCGTTTGTTTCTGTTGCTGTACTTTGTAGACCTTACCAGCATTGAAACGTTCAAGGTAATCAGCAAGATCGCGCTTCACTTCAGGAACTAGGATATAAAGACCGATGATGTTCACCAATGCCATTGCAAAGATCATCGCATCAGAGAAGTCGATAACAGGGCCTAAGTTCATTGCTGCCCCAATCACAACGAAGATACAGAATTTAACTTTGAAGATAAGCTCCGCTGTTTTGCTCTCTCCGAATAGGTAAGTCCACGCTTTCAGACCGTAGTAAGACCAAGAGATCATGGTAGAGAAAGCAAACAGAACAACGGCAATAGCAAGAATGTAAGGGAACCAGCTGATCGCACTACCGAATGCCGCTGAAGTCAGTTCAACACCTGCTAGACCAGTATCAGTATCTAGGTAACCCGTGATGATGATAACTAGAGCCGTCATAGTACAAATTACAACGGTATCGATGAACGGTTCTAGCAGAGACACGAAACCTTCTGACATTGGTTCTTTTGTTTTAACTGCTGAGTGAGCAATAGCCGCAGAACCCACACCCGCTTCGTTCGAGAATGCTGCACGTTTGAAACCTTGGATAAGCACACCGATTACGCCACCAGCAATACCTTCACCAGTGAATGCTCCGTTAAAGATAGCGCCAAATGCGTCATCAATGCGGTCGAAGTTCATTAGGATGATGATAAGTGCCGCACCGACATAAATGGTCGCCATGAAAGGAACTACTTTCTCTGTCACTTTAGCGATAGACTTAATACCACCAATGATAACAATACCAACGATGACAGCTAGGATAAGACCAAACAACCAGCCTTTATCAGCAAAGAACGAAGCGTCGCCACCTGTTACACCGACTACCTGCTTGAACGCTTGGTTAGCTTGGAACATGTTACCACCACCAAGAGAACCACCAATCGCAAACACAGAGAACAGGACTGCTAGGGTACGGCCAAATGCAGCGTTACCGCGTTTAGCTAGACCTTTGCTTAGGTAGTACATAGGACCACCAGAAACAGAACCGTCTGGGTTGGTGTTACGATATTTCACACCAAGAGCACATTCTACAAACTTACTCGACATACCAAGTAGGCCAGCAAGGATCATCCAGAATGTTGCACCTGCGCCACCGATAGAAACTGCGACCGCAACACCAGCGATGTTACCAAGACCAACAGTACCAGATAGCGCTGTAGTCAGTGCTTGGAAGTGAGATACCTCGCCATCTTCTTTGGCTTTTGGATCTGAAAACTTACCGGAGACTAATTGAACTGCGTGTTTGAAACCACGGAAGTTGATGAAGCCAAGGTAAAAGGTAAAGAAGCTTGCCGCAACAACCAACCAAAGAACGATCCAAGGCACCTGTACGTCTGTAAAAGGGAAAGGAATGGTTGAGAAGATCATTCCTACAAATGGGTTGACGATAGGTGCAACGACTTCGTTGATTTTGTCATCCAAGTTGGATGCCGCAGCGCTACCTGCAAAAAGACTTGCCAAAACGGCAAGCGATATACGCTTTGTCATGCTTTTCCTGCCTATGCATTATGGTTTATATGAATATTATTTATATAGATGTTGTGTTTGTTACATGTGTGTAACAAATGGGTATTATTCATTTTATAAATAGGTCCGCAACATCTTTGGCGGAAAACTTGATCCAACAAACAATTCTGATATTCGCTAACTCTAGATGGATAAATTGAACTTCTTCACTGCTTTTTGCATGAAAAGTGGAATTATTGATGATAATTCGGTTTTTAATATAGTTGTTAATACTGTATTCGTAGCTGAAATATAAAACTGTGTGATTAAAGTTTGAACAGCAGACAAATTTGCGTTAGGGCTCATAATAAGTGATTTGTGATGATTTATGTTTTATTGGTGAATATCAATTCGCGTTGTCAATGAGAGAGTACAGCACTGAATACGAGCATTGGAGCAATGGCGGAAAATTGTCACTTTCTTGTCATAGACAGAAGGTACTTTCCCGTCCGGATATTACTTTTAGTTCGTTTTTTAGAATGATGTACGAAATTTACGGTTAGAAGCAGAAGAAAATGACAAGAAAGTTGAACACGCTAGACGATATTATCATCAAAAAGCTACAAGATAATGGATTAATAAAAAGTGAAGCTGAGGCGTATCTGAAGCGTAATGTGTACAAGCTGGATAGGCACGAAGTGGACACAATCAAGAACTACTCTGAACATTTTGGTTTAAGTGGCAAAGAGAGAATTATAGATGACATTCTCGAACTTAGAAGAGAAGCTCTCATAACAAAATTGGCTAGCCGAACAGCTGAAGTTTTGGAAAATTAGCGTTGAAACCTCAGGGAGGTACGCTTTTTCCCTGAGGTAATCTAGAGGAATTTACGGCAGGTCAAATACCAGTGCAGTCACCATTTCTTCTCCTGTGTTTGCAAAAGAAAGAGAAGTGGTATCTTCCACTTTTGCACCGTCACCTTGATGAAGAATGGTGCTATCGACTGTCAGTTGCCCTTTAATTTGATGGATATAAACATTTCTTCCTTGTACAACTTCATAGTCAATGTGTTGGCCTGGCGACAAAATCAATTGATTTAGAAAGGCATCCTGTTTTATATGTAAGGTGCCATCGCGACCATCAGGTGTGGCGATAGGTGTTAAGCCTTCTGTGTGACCAAAATCTTTTTGCTGATAGCTGGGCTCTTTACCAAACGTATTTGGTTGAATCCAAATCTGTAGAAATCGCAGAGTTTCGGAGTCAGACGCATTGTATTCACTATGATAGATACCACGCCCAGCGGACATAAGCTGGAACTCTCCGGCAGGTAAGGTTTGAATATTGCCTTGACTGTCTTTGTGTTCGATGGAACCTTGTAGAACATAACTAACGATCTCCATATCTCGATGGCCATGTGTGGCAAACCCGGCACTTGGCTGAACAACATCGTCATTAATGACTCGTAGCGCTGAGAAACCCATGTGCTGTGAGTCATAGTAATTGCCAAAGGAGAACGTATGTTTACTGTCCAGCCAGCCAAAACTTGCTCTACCACGGTCATTTGAATGTCTTACGGTAATCATAATAATGCCCTCCTAGTTTGGGATTAAGCGAGTGTCTTTGCGATATATTGATCGAGACCGGCTTTACCTGATCCCGATAATGCCAATGAAATGCTTGCTGCCATGAGTGCTAACCCAAACTCATAGCCATTGTTTGCCATGAACAGACCGTTTTCAAAGTGAACTGAGAAAATGGCAACAAGCATAGTAAAGGCAAGAGCGACAGAAGCTGGGCGAGTAAGCATGCCAAGTAAGATGAGCAAACCACCAAAGAACTCAGCACTACCGGCTAAAAATGCCATCAGAACACCGGGTCCAAGGCCGATAGATGCCATCCATTGACCTGTGCCTTCTAAGCCATAGCCACCAAACCAGCCAAACAATTTTTGTGCACCATGCGCCATAAATATAATGCCGACCGGAATACGTAAGGCCAACGCACTGTAGCCTGCGTTTGATTCTGTCAGTGTTTTTAATAGAGCTTTCATACTATCTTCCTCAAATTTTTCAAATTTAGTAGTAGAGGGTTTATACCTTTCCCTCAGTGGTTAAAACTAAGTTTAAGTGCCGATGAGGTGAGAAGAAATCGGATAAAACTAACGCACTTGTTCGAATTATTCGAACAAGAAAATTTAGGTAGAGGGGAGATTATAAATGTTAGGAACTTTGGCAAGATTGGATTGGCTACCGCAAAGGTAAAGGTATTAGATGTTCTGCCTGACTTGTTGCTATTTAGCCTGTTTCCAATGAGTGATGCTCTGCAATATCGTTCAATACTGGCTTTCTCCTAGTCGTTATCTTGGTAAAAAAGAGGAGATAACGAGATGGAAAATTTGATATTGGCGATGGTGGTGTTTGCATTCGTTGGAGCCGTGACACCTGGCCCTGTGAATTTATTAGCGACAACTACTGCGGTAAATGATGGGCTAAGGGCTGCGTCAAAGCACGTTCTGGGCGCATCGATAGCGTATGCTGCTGTCGTGTTTGGTACCGGGCAGATGATGCAAACACTGGCTTCGACGTTACCGAAGCTTGAGTTTTGGATGCAGTTAGTTGGAAGTAGCTTCTTGTTTTACCTTGCTTACCAAATCTTTGCAGCGCCGGTACAAGGTGTCACTGTTCAACAAGGGAAGAGTTCCGGCTGGGTGACCGGAAGTTTGACTCAAATACTCAACCCTAAGGCATGGTTGGTAGCGATGTCCGGCGTAAGTCTTTATGTAATAGGGCAGGAAAATGAACAATATTCCTTGTGGCTCTTTACTCTGGTTTCATTATTAGTCTGTGTGATCGGGGTTGGCATATGGGCGATGATTGGCCGTGTTTTAGCGAATCGACTTGCAAATCCAAGAGCTCACCGCCAATTTAATAGATTCATGGCAATGATGTTATGCGCGTCTGTCGTGATGATTTGGCTCTGAATGCGATGGTGAGAGAATGAAGAAAGATAAAAGTGCGAGCTTCAAACAGAGTACGGTTCTTCCATGGATCGAGCTACGTGTCGCCAATCAGTCGACGGCATGTTATGACGCTCACTCCCATGATGAATTTTCATTTGGCATTATCAATCAGGGCCGTGCAGATTACCGAAATCGGCGCAATACACATCAAATTGGGCAGGGGGATATCGTTACTATTAACCCTGCAGATATTCATTCGTGTAATCCACACCAAGGTACATGGTCCTATAGTATGTTGTTTGTTGATGCGCTGGAAATGGGTGAAATTCAGCGAGAAATGAGTTCGAATCAACGATATGACTACCTAGCTTTTGAAAACGATTTAGAGCGTCATCCGGAATTTCAGCAACGATATTTGACTCTTTTTTCCGCGCTTCAGAGCGAAGAAAATGTGTTGTTAGCTCAATCTTGTTTATATGATTTTATTGAGCTTAGTTCTCGACAGAGAGTTAAACCGATGGCAAAGACCGGCTTGTCGAGTCTTGCGGTGGTGCGCGAGAAGTTAATGGATGAACTGAGTAACTCCCATTCCCTAGAAGCGTTAGCAGAGGAAGTGGGAATGAGCCGGTATCAGCTTCTACGTGCTTTCAAGGACCAGTATGGGTTACCGCCATACGCTTATCTTATGGACGAAAAGATAAAGCGTGCGAAAGTGATGCTCAAGTCTGGAGAAGATATTGTTGATGTTGCCAACAATCTAGGCTTCTCAGATCAAGCGCATTTTCAGCGACATTTTAAAAAGAAACTTGCTGTGACACCTAAGTTTTATCAGTCTCACTTTGTGGAGTGAACCCAGTCCGATGTTGGAAAACAATCTCACCATTCGAGCCTATACCCGTCAACGTAGAGGCCATGCTCATGAACATCATCAACTTGTGCTTCCTATTTTAGGTACCATCATTATTGAGCTGGAAGGCTATCAAGGAAAAGTGTCGGTCGGTGAGTGCGTGGTGATACAGGCCAACACTTTTCACCATTTTCGCGCTAAAGAGGCTGCGCGTTTCATTGTCGCTGATTTAAACACCATGCCAGAGAATTTGTTGAATATGGACACTCTGGTTTTTCCGATTTCTTCACCACTTCAGTCCTACCTAACATTTGTTGAATCTCAGCTTCAGCATCGGGTAACCCCTACCATCGAAGAGCCAATGGTCGACATGTTTATGAAGCTATTGGCGGAACAACAGGCCGGGCAGCAACTTGATCATAGGGTTAGAGCCGTGCTGCATCATATCGAGGAAGACCTAGCCAGAGAGATTACGGTAGATAACTTAGCTAAGGTCGCCTGTTTGAGCCCGACGCAGTTTAAAAAGATCTTTAAACAATCCACTGGATTAAGTGTTCTGCAATACGTGACCAAGCAAAGAATGGAAAAAGCCAAGGCACTCCTCACGCATACGGATATCCCAGTTCAGTTAATAGCTGAGAGAGTCGGGTACGCTGACCTGTCAGCCTTTAGCCGACGTTTTTCATTATCATTTGGGCTGTCTCCCCGAGAGCTACGTGGTTGATGAAATTGAGTCTATAAAATCAAGTAAAGTGTCTTTTCTGCAAAGTCTTATGCTCTTTGCTTGTTTAAGCTGTGCTTATCAAAATGATAAATACAAAGAGACAGCTATGAGTCAGACGCTAAAAACACACAATGGACATCTTGGAGTTCTGGTCATCCTGTTTGCTTCTTTATTGTGGGGGACGACTGGTACCGCAGCCACGTATGCGCCTGATATAAGCCCGTTGGCTATTGGTGCTTTTTCTATGGGTGTGGGTGGACTTCTCCTGGCTCTGTTTGCTTGCAACACGATCAGAAAAGATCGGCGCATATTGAAATCCAATAAAGCTATTTTGTTGACCGGAGCACTTGCTTTGGCCGTTTACCCTCTCGCGTTTTATAGCTCTATGAGAATGGCCGGTGTGGCGATTGGGACGGTAGTCTCTATCGCGAGTGCGCCATTCTTCGTTGCATTTCTGGAGTGCCTGTTTGGCAAAGAGAAAACAATCGATACCCGCTGGGTGATAAGCCTCATCGTGGGCGCAACTGGTATCCTTTTACTGACTCTATCAGAGACATCAACTTCCACACAAACTGATATTCAACACATGAAATTCATAGGAATAGCGCTCGGATTGCTTGCGGGTTTCACCTATGCCACTTACGCGTGGGCAGCCAAAATGCTCATCACTGAAGGCATACATTCCAAATCTGCGATGGGGAGTATTTTCGGGCTGGGTTCACTATTGTTGTTACCTTCATTGTTTTTTACTGGTGGTAATTTGTTTGCGACACCAATAAATACATCCGTCGCTTTGTACATGGCGTTTGTTCCAATGTTTCTTGGCTATGTCTGCTTTGGTTATGGGTTAAAAACGGTGTCTGCCAGCAAAGCGAGTTTGTTGACGCTGTTTGAGCCTGCTGTAGCAGCAGTATTTGCCGTAGTCGTAGTCGGAGAGCATATTGGCGTGTCAGGGTGGGGAGGAATTGGGCTGATAATGGTTTGCTTGTTACTTCAATCCTATCAGCCCAAAAATAGAGAGAGTTTGTTAGCTACGCAAAGCCAGTGAAACTTTGGAAGTCGGCTGGCGCGCTAAGGCGTCGCTGATTTCCCATCCAGCCTGAGCGAGACGGTTTAGATCTACGCCTGTTTCAATCCCTAAACCTTGGCAAAGGTAAACCACATCTTCTGTCGCTACGTTACCAGAAGCGCCTGCGGCATAAGGGCATCCCCCTAAACCTGCTACGCTGCTATCTACAACACGAACGCCCATTTGAAGAGCTTGGTATATATTGGCAAGCGCTTGTCCCCAAGTGTCATGGAAATGAACAGCGACCTGTTGTGAAGGCACTCGCTCAAAAACCGCGTTGAGCATGTTCGCAATTCGTACTGGCGTACCCGTACCAATCGTGTCTCCAAGAGACACTTCATAGCAACCAAGATCAAGCAGTGCTTGAGCAACCTTGGCGACCTGACTGGGCTCGGTTGGGCCGTCATAAGGGCAATCGACGATACAGGATAAGTAACCTCTAACCGGAATGCCTTTGTCTTTTGCTTGAGCCACCACTGGGCGAAATCTTTCCAGGCTTTCTTCAATAGAACAGTTGATGTTCTTCTGACAGAAACCTTCTGAAGCCGATGTGAATACCGCGACTTCATCGGCACTGGTGTTTAGGGCTTGTTCGAAGCCTCTCAGATTGGGAGTCAGCACCGAGTAAGTCACTCCTGTTATACGAGTGATTTGAGACATCACCTCCATCGAATCTGACATTTGTGGTACCCATTTTGGCGAAACAAAGGAACCCGCCTCAATGTGTGTTAAACCGCAGCAGGACAGTTGATTAATAAGTGAAACTTTCACTTTTGTAGAAACCAATTCCTCATTTTGCAAACCGTCGCGAGGACCTACTTCGACTATCTTGACTGACTCTGGCAGTAACGAGGTCGTCGTCATTTACGGCCTCCCATTGCCCAATTTGGTGGTCGCTTATCAAAGAAAGCTTTAAGACCTTCTTGCCCTTGTTCAGACACCCTGACTTTTGCGATTAATTGACTGGTGTATTCAATTAAAGCATCGTCAAGCGCCTGAGAATCACACTCGCGAATCAGAGCTTTGGTTTGTGTTAGAGCAGCAGGGCTATTGAGCTGCCACTGATTTACCATTTCAGTGACGGTTTTCTCCAGTTCGCTGGCTTCAACAGCTTCATGAATTAAACCAATCTCAACCGCTTTGTTGGCGCCAAAGCGTTCTGCAGTCAGCATGTAGCGTCTCGATTGGCGAGCACCGATCGCACGTTTCACATAGGGGCCGATGGTCGCTGGTACCAATCCTAGCTTTACTTCGCTGAGACAGAACAAGGCGCTATGATCAGCAATCGCGACATCACAGCAACAGATGAGCCCCAGAGCTCCACCAAACGCACAGCCATGAACAACAGCGAGAGTAGGGTGAGGGAAGTTATCCAAGCAGCGCATCAACTGAGCAAGTCTTGACGCATCTTGCTGATTTTCCTGCTCACTTTTACCTACCATTGACTGCATCCAGCCAAGATCAGCGCCAGCGGAGAAATGCTTTCCATTACCACGTAACACTAAGCATCTAACATCCGACCGCTGTGCCAGTGAGTTAATCGATTCTATTAACTGTTCGATAACCTGCGCGTTGAACGCATTGTGCTTGTCTGGCCGGTTAAGTGACAGATTGGCAACGCCGAACGTATCGACGTTGCAAGTGAGATAGTCGGTATCTTTCAGAGTGGTCATGTCAGGCTCCTACATTCTAAAGATACCGAAATGGCTATCAGGCATCGGAGCATGTTCTGTCGCGGTGAGCGCTTGGGCGAGAACATGTCGAGTTTCTTTAGGATCAATGATGCCATCATCCCAGAGGCGAGCACTTGCGTAGTATGGATGGCCTTGTTCTTCATACTGATCAACGATGGTTTGCCTGAACTGACCTTCTTCCATTTCTGACCAAGGTTCGCCTTGGCGTTTCAGGACTTCACGTTTCACTTGGGTGAGCACGCCAGCTGCTTGCTCACCGCCCATTACTGAGATGCGAGCGTTAGGCCACATCCACATCATCGTTGGCTCATAAGCTCGACCGCACATACCGTAGTTGCCCGCTCCGTATGAGCCGCCAATGATGATGGTGAACTTAGGCACATCAGCACAAGCCACTGCCATGACGAGTTTGGCGCCATGTTTGGCGATGCCACCTTCCTCAACTTTTTTGCCAACCATGAATCCCGTAATGTTCTGTAGGAACAGCAATGGAATTTTTCGCTTGGCACACAACTCGATAAAGTGGGCGCCTTTCTGCGCTGATTCCGCAAACAAGATGCCGTTGTTGGCGACAATACCAATCAGTTTGCCCTCGATACGAGCAAAGCCACACACTAGTGTTGTGCCAAACAGGGCTTTAAATTCATCGAAGTCGGAATCATCAACAATGCGCGCAATCACTTCTCTTACATCGAAAGACAAGCGCAGATCGGCATTGACGATGCCGTAGATATCTTCAGCGGGTAGACGTGGTGGCAACACCTTTTCCGTCTGGGGTATCACAGGTTCTTGATTGCTGCTTGCAAGTGCTTCTCGCGCCATATGGAAAGCTTGTTGCTCATTTTCTGCGTAGTAGTCTGCAACCCCTGATTTACGGCAATGAACATCTGCACCGCCGAGTTCTTCGTCCGTCACGATTTCACCTGTAGCCGCCTTAACTAAAGGAGGTCCGGCAAGGAAAATGGTGCCTTGTTTTTTCACGATGACAGAGACATCTGCCATCGCCGGAATATAAGCGCCACCTGCGGTACAAGGCCCAAGAACAACCGCTATTTGTGGTATACCCTTGGCAGACATGCGTGCTTGATTAAAGAAAATACGCCCAAAATGGTCTTTGTCTGGGAACACCTCAGCTTGGTGAGGTAAGTTCGCGCCACCAGAGTCGACCAGATAAACACAGGGTAAGTGGCAGCGTTCAGCGATTTCTTGTGCTCTGAGGTGTTTTTTCACTGTCAGTGGGTAGTAGGTACCGCCTTTGACTGATGGGTCGTTGGCCAGCACCATACAGGTAACCCCTTTTATTTTGCCGATACCTGCAACGACACCTGCACAAGGGATTGATTCTTCATAAACATTCCACGCTGCGAACTGACCGACTTCTAAAAAGTCTGATCCTTGATCGAGCAGAAGATTAATTCGTTCTCGTACCGGAAGTTTTCCTTTCTTTCGCTGCCTTTCGACAGCCCTAGCGCCACCACCTTGTTTGATGGATTCAACATCTGCGTTCAATTTTTCGACCAGTCCACTCATCGCTTGCTGATTTTTAGTGAACAGGGGAGAGTCGGTTTTGATTTTAGTTTTTATGATTGCCATAACATCCTCGTTAGCGTGACTCTTCAAACAGTTCACGCCCGATAAGCATCCTGCGAATTTCAGAAGTACCTGCGCCAATTTCATAGAGTTTGGCGTCTCTTAATAAGCGACCGGCAGGGAATTCATTGATGTATCCATTACCGCCTAGCAGCTGGATGGCATCGAGTGCAAGCTGTGTTGCTAATTCGGCGCTGTAAAGAATCGCGCCAGCGGCATCTTTTCTTGTTGTTTCACCGCGGTCACAGGCAGCGGCAACGGTATAGACATAAGCGCGTGCTGCGTTGGCACGGGTGTACATATCCGCCACCTTGGCTTGAACTAACTGGAACTCACCGATGGACTGACCAAATTGCTTACGGTCATGAACGTAAGGCACAACAAGGTCCAAACAAGCCTGCATGATGCCTAATGGGCCAGCAGCCAGTACCACGCGCTCGTAATCTAAGCCACTCATTAAGACTTTGACGCCTTGATTTACTTCACCAAGTACGTTTTCAACGGGTACTTTGCAGTTGTTGAAAACCAGCTCGCAGGTGTTTGAGCCTCGCATGCCGAGTTTGTCGAGCTTTTGAGCGTGACTGAACCCTTCAAAATCACGTTCGATGATGAAAGCGGTGATGCCTCGTGAAGCCGCGCTAGGGTTGGTTTTAGCATAGACGACGAGTACGTCCGCATCTGGGCCGTTGGTGATCCACATTTTAGTGCCATTCAGCACATAATGATCGCCGTTTAATTCGGCTTTGAGCTGCATACTGACAACGTCTGAACCTGCATTGGGTTCGCTCATTGCTAGCGCACCAATGTAGGAGCCATCGATTAATTTAGGTAGGTATTTTTCTCTTTGAACAGCATTTCCGTTGCGGAAAATCTGATTCACACACAGGTTAGAATGAGCACCATAACTAAGTGCAACAGAAGCAGACGCACGGCTTATCTCTTCCATGGCTACCACGTGTGCTAAATAGCCCATTGCGGCGCCACCATATTGTTCGTCTATGGTCACGCCAAGCAAGCCCATTTCACCCATTAGCGACCATAAGTGGTTCGGGAATTGGTTTTCCTCGTCCACTTTGGCCGCGATAGGTGCAATGTGCTCGCGGGCAAAAGCATTCACGTGTTCCCGCAACATATTCACAGACTCATCGAGCCCAAAGTTGAGGGGGGTGTACTGAGATATCATATCGCCTCCGATTCAGCGGTTTTTGCTGGTTACGATCCCTGGCGGATTAATGATGTCTCGAGAAGCGCTTTAGCTGGCTTGTGAACGCTGCAACGCTTCTTCACATCGTTGGCGAGCGGTATTCAAATCGTCAAGGACGATGGTGATGTCCTCAAGTTGACGTTTGAGTACATCTTCCTTCTCATCAATGATTTTGAGCATCTTAATCAACTGGGTATCTATTTGATTAGTATCGTAAAGCTCTAACAAGTCGCGTATCTCGGCCAATGAAAAACCAAGTCGCTTCCCTCGTAAAATCAACTTAAGACGAACCCTGTCTCTGCGCTGATAAACTCGCATACTGCCTTTGCGCTCAGGTTGAATTAGGCCCATATCTTCGTAAAAGCGGATACTTCTTGTTGTGATATCAAACTCTTTAGCGAGCTCGCTGATTTTGTATGTTTCCACCAGATGAAACTCCCCAACTGCCAGGTGATAGACAATCACACTTTCCACTACGACGGTAAAAAAGATTTTACAGGTTGTGAATGTGTTTCTTTACGTTAACGTAAATGTTAGTGCTATGCTTACGTAAACGTCAAGAAATAACCATGCAAAAAACAAATGGCTTTGAAAAGTGAAAGCAGCGTCGTGAATTTAGCTGCTTTGTGGTCGCAGAGGTAGTAAAGCCGTTACTCAACAATCTTGTGAGGAGCAGGCAATGCAAGAGAAAGAGATTTGGATAGTTGCAGCGAAGAGAACGCCAATGGGGCGTTTTCAGGGCATGCTTTCTGAATATTCTTCACCCAAGCTAGGGGCGGTCGCGATAAAGGCGGCAATGGAAGAGCAATCTTTATCGCCAGAGTTAGTCGATGAAGTGTATATGGGCTGTGTGTTGCCCGCAGGCTGTGGGCAAGCGCCAGCGAGACAAGCGGCTCTAGGGGCTGATCTACCGAAAGCGGTAGGTTGTACGACCATCAATAAAGTTTGTGGCTCCGGTATGAAAGCAGTAATGCTAGCAAACGACCTTATTCGAGCGGGCAGTGCCAATTGCATTGTTGCGGGAGGTATGGAGAGCATGACTAATGCGCCGTATCTGCTCAAGGAGTCACGCTCTGGGATGCGTATGGGTCATAAATCGACCTACGATCATATGTTCTTAGATGGTCTGCAGGATGCGTATGAAGGTGAACTCATGGGAGTTTTTGGTCAGCAAATTGCCGATAAGCTTGAATTTACCCGAGAGCAGATGGATGAGTGGGCAACCTTGTCGGTTAACCGAGCCATTGAAGCACAGCAGCAGGATTTGTTTGCCGGTGAAATTGTCCCTGTTGTCCTCAAGAAAGATCCTCCGCTTGATTATGATGAGCAACCACGCTCAATCAAACCCGAAAAAATACCTCAGTTAAGGCCCGCATTCGCCAAAGATGGTTCGATTACTGCAGCCAACTCCAGCGCGATATCCGACGGGGCTGCCGCTCTTGTGGTGATGGATGCGCAGACTGCCAAGCAACAGGGTTTGGAACCACTGGCGATTATCAAAGGTCATGCAACGCATGCCCGTATTCCTGCTGAATTCACATTGGCACCTGTTTACGCGATTGAGCAGCTTCTATCTCAGCTTGATTGGGCGGTGGACGAAGTGGATTTATGGGAAATCAACGAAGCTTTTGCTGTGGTGACGCAGATAGCTGTCAAACAGCTCAGCCTCGATAGCGAGAAAGTTAACGTGAAAGGCGGTGCGTGCGCATTAGGCCATCCCATTGGTGCCAGTGGTGCAAGGATTCTTGTCACGCTGATTCATAGCCTTCGTCAGTTGCAGGCTCTGGGCACAGATGGAAACAAGAACAACAAACGCGTGGTGCGAGGTGTTGCATCACTCTGTATTGGTGGCGGTGAAGCAACCGCAATGGGCATTGAGATCCCACTATAAAAGAAAAGGACATCATTATGACTCAGTCAGTTCCCTTATTTATTGGCGGTGAGTTCTGCCAGTCACAGACCAATGAATGGGTTGAGGTGACCAACCCGGCAACCAGTGAAGTCATTGCCAAACTTCCTTGTGCGACTGAACAGGAAATTGAGCAAGCAATTCAAAATGCCGCTGAAGTATTTAAATCTTGGAAGGAAGTTGCGGTATCGGAGCGAGCTCGCTTGATGTTGCGTTATCAGCACTTACTTAAAGAGCACCATGATGAGCTAGCGGAGCTTCTTTCAAAAGAAACCGGCAAAATTACGATCGATGCGAAAGGTGATGTTTGGCGCGGTATTGAAGTGGTTGAACAAGCCGCGAATATCGCAAGCAATATGATGGGCGAAACCGTCGAAAATGTTGCGACGGAAATTGATACTTACTCGATGATTCAACCGCTAGGGGTATGCTGTGGTATCACACCGTTTAACTTCCCAGCCATGATTCCCTTGTGGATGTTCCCACTGGCAATCGCCGCAGGGAACACCTTTGTTCTTAAACCTTCTGAGCAAGTACCGCTTACTGCGATGCGTTTGGCTGAGCTATTTGAACAGGCTGGCGCGCCAAAAGGCGTTCTTCAGGTTGTTCATGGCCGTAAGAATCAGGTCGATAAACTGCTCGTTCATCCTTTGATTCGTGCTGTGTCATTCGTAGGCTCTGTGCCAGTTGCTCAGTACATCTATCAGACGGGCACCAACTTCAATAAACGTGTTCAGGCGTTCGCTGGTGCGAAAAACCATATGGTTGTGATGCCAGACGCCAATAAAGCGCAGGTGATTAATAACTTGGTCGGCAGCTCAATTGGCGCGGCTGGTCAACGATGCATGGCAATCTCAGTTGCCGTGTTCGTTGGAAGCTCGAAAGAGTGGGTCGATGATCTTAAAACGGAAATGGCGAAGATGACTCCGGGTGCATGGGATGATGGTAACGCAGCGTACGGCCCATTGATCAGCAAAGAAGCTAAGAATCGCGTGGTGAGTTTGATTGAAGAAGGCAAAGCGCAAGGGGCTGTGTGTGAACTAGACGGAACTCAGTGCCATGTTGAAGGCATGCCAGAAGGTAACTGGCTGGGCCCAACCTTGTTCACAGGTGTAACGACTGATATGTCGGTTTATGAGCAGGAAATCTTTGGTCCTGTTTTAGTTTGCCTGGAAGTCGAGACACTAGAAGAGGCGATTGAACTCATCAATAACAACCCATACGGCAACGGAACATCGATTTTCACCGCAAACGGTGCGGCTGCACGCAAATACCAACACGAAATTCAAGTTGGTCAAGTGGGTATCAATGTCCCTATTCCAGTGCCTTTGCCGTTCTTCTCATTCACTGGATGGCGTGGCAGCTTCTATGGCGACCTACATGCTTATGGTAAGCAAGCGGTTCGATTCTATACCGAAACCAAAACCGTCACGTCACGCTGGTTTGATGATGATATCCCGACAGGGCCAAACCTAACCATTCAACTGCGATAACGGGAGGACAAATGGATTTTGAACTTAATGAAGACCAACGTGCATTTGCTGAAACCGCTCAGCAGTTTGCGATGGATGAGTTAGCGCCGATGGCTGCAGAGTGGGATGAAAAGCAGCTGTTTCCAAAAGATGTACTTAAAGCTGCAGGTGAATTAGGTTTTCTCAGCCTGTATACGCCGGAAGATCAGGGGGGCTTGCAGCTGAGCCGTCTTGATTCCTCAATCATCTTCGAGCAACTGGCGATGGGGTGCACTTCCACCACAGCATTCATGACCATTCACAACATGGTGACTTGGATGATTGCCAGTTTTGCTACTGAAGAAGCCAAAGAAGAGTTTTGTCCAAAACTGATCACTGGCGATTGGCTTGGTTCATATTGTTTAACTGAGCCAAACGCGGGATCTGATGCTGCCTCATTGACAACCTCTGCGAAAAAGCAGGGCGATGAGTACATCATCAATGGTGGTAAAACCTTTATCTCCGGTGCTGGTGACACGGAAGTGTTAGTTGTGATGGCGCGTACAGGCGATAGCTCAGCAAAAGGTATTTCTGCTTTTGTGATTCCTGCGGATGCTGAAGGTATCAGCTACGGGCGAAAAGAGCCCAAAATGGGATGGAACAGTCAACCAACACGTGCCATCACGTTTGACAATGTTGTAGTACCTGAAAAGTACTTGTTAGGGAAAGAAGGGGAAGGCTTTACTTTCGCAATGAAAGGGCTGGATGGAGGGCGTATTAATATCGCGACTTGTTCCATAGGTACAGCACAGCAGGCGTTGAATGAGGCGATGCAATACGTCAAAGAGCGCAAACAGTTTGGTAAAGAACTGGCTCAGTTTCAGGGGCTGCAGTTCAGGTTAGCTGACATGGTGACTGAGCTGGTCGCTGCCAGACAAATGGTGCGCCTCGCTGCAAGCAAATTGGATAATCAGGACCCAGAAGCCACGGCATATTGTGCGATGGCAAAACGATTTGCAACCGATGTCGGTTTTAAGATTTGTGACCAGGCACTTCAGCTATACGGAGGCTACGGCTATATCAAAGAGTACCCGATGGAGCGTCATTTCCGCGATGTGCGTGTTCACCAGATCCTTGAAGGTACTAATGAAATCATGCGATTGATCATCGCACGTCGAATGCTAGCTGAAGGCTCTCAACTACTCTAATTGAAAGGATGCTCAACGATGAATCATTCAGAAGGAAGTACCATTCAACATACGATTCGCAACCATGTCGCAGTCGTTACCATGAACAACCCCCCAGCGAATACGTGGACAGCGCAAAGTCTGGCTCAATTGAAACAACTCGTCTTAGACCTTAATGAGAATAAAGACGTTTACGCTTTAGTCATTACCGGACAGGGTGAGAAGTTCTTCTCTGCAGGCGCTGATTTAAAATTGTTTGCAGATGGTGATAAATCTGTCGCGGTGGATATGTCGCGCTTGTTTGGTGAGGCATTTGAAACCTTATCTGCATTCCGTGGTGTTTCCATTGCCGCCATTAATGGCTACGCGATGGGGGGCGGTCTGGAAGTGGCTTTAGCTTGTGATATTCGAATCGCAGAAGAGCAGGCGGTTATGGCGCTTCCAGAAGCCAAAGTTGGCCTATTGCCTTGTGCTGGTGGTACGCAAAACCTGACGGCGCTTGTCGGTGAAGGGTGGGCGAAACGCGTTATCTTGTGCGGTGAACAGATTGATGCGGCAAAAGCACTTAACATCAAGCTGGTTGAAGAGGTTGTCAGCAAAGGGAATGCCCTTGATGCAGCAATTAGCCTTGCAGAAATGGTGGCAAATCAATCTCCGTCTTCGGTCACTGCTTGTAAATCATTGATACAAAATACAAGGACGAGCCCATTAGCACACGGTTTGATGAAGGAACGTGAACTGTTTATTCAGTTGTTTGACACTCAAGATCAAACAGAAGGTGTCAACGCGTTTCTAGAAAAACGTCAACCTCAATGGAAAAATGGCTAGGAGGCAATATGACAGCAACCGTTCATTTTAAAGAGCTACCTTGCCAAGACGGGAATACCAAGATTGGTGTGGCGACCCTTGACAATGCGCCATCACTGAATGCCTTGACCTATGACATGTTAGCTTTGCTTAAAGAGAAACTCGAACGCTGGCAAGAAGACGACAGTATTGCTTGTGTCTTATTGGAAGGGCAAGGCGAGAAAGCGTTCTGTGCTGGTGGTGACGTACGCACCATGCATGATGTCATGCGAGATCAATCCAGTCAGGAAATCGAAGCGTTTTGTACCACTTTTTTCAAACTTGAGTACGAATGTGATTACCTGATCCACACCTACTGCAAACCAATTATTGCATGGGGTGAAGGCATCATCATGGGCGGTGGAATGGGCCTTTATATGGGCTCTAGCCACAAAGTGGTGACGCCATCAACGCGCCTGGCCATGCCTGAAGTGAGCATCGGCTTGTATCCCGATGTTGGGGCCACGTGGTTCCTTAATAGGCTTGAACCTGGGGTAGGGCTATTCCTCGGTTTAACGGGAGTGATGATCAACGGTAGCGATGCGCTTGATGTAAATTTAGCTGACCACATGGTGCTTTCAGAAGAGAAAGAGTCGCTGGTTGAGCGCTTGTTATCTTTACTCTGGGACGAGCGGGAAGACGCTTATGACGCGGTGACAGACTTGCTCGTTGAATTCGCTGACAAAGTTAACGGCCACAAGCCAGACCCGCAAATGCAGCCCTTTATGCAGGATATCCAACGCGCGTGTAGCGCTAGTAATGTTGTAGAAGTAAGTAAGAACATTCTCGAGCTGGAAGGGCAAAGCAAGTGGCTCGACGTTGCGAAAAGAAATCATGCCTCAGGCAGCCCGATCACATCCCATATTTGCTTCAGGCAGCTGAATCAATACAAAGATCTGTCATTAGCCGATTGTTTTCGTCTTGAATTGAATCTCTCGGTACGTTCTGGGTTGTTAGGAGAGTTTCGAGAGGGCGTCAGAGCCAGATTGATTGACAAGGATGGCGAGCCTAAATGGCAGTTCAGCCGTGTCGATAATGTTGATGAAGCCGTTATTGATACCTTGTTTGCATCACTTTGGGATGAAAAGTCGCACCCGCTGGCACAGCTGGGCCATTACTGAGCTCTACGAGCAGGGAAAGAAGGAAATAATTCATGAGTACCATAGCGTTTATAGGTTTAGGTAATATGGGTGGCCCGATGGCCGAAAACTTACTTGCTGCTGGTTTGAAAGTGCAGGTGTTCGACTTAATGCCTGAAGCAGTAAAAAAACTGGAGTCTGCGGGTGCCGTTGCTGCGCCCACAGTGGAAGATGCTGTCAAAGGCGCGGATACGGTGGTAACAATGTTACCTGCCAGCGAGCATGTGCGAGCGGTATATCTTGGCGACCATAGCGGTGGTGTTGGCTTACTAAATATGGTTGAAGATGGCACTTTTCTGATTGACTCTTCGACTATTGATCCCCAGTCAGCTCGCATTGTTGCCCAGTGCGCGGCAGAGAAGGGGCTTGATTTTGTTGATGCACCTGTCTCTGGCGGTGTGGCAGGGGCAAAAGCGGGGACGCTTACTTTCATTGTCGGAGGTTCAGACAGTGCCTTTGAAAAAGCAGAGTCTGTTCTTAAACATATGGGCAAAAACATCTTCCATGCTGGTAAAGCTGGTGATGGACAGATGGGTAAAATCTGCAATAACCTGATGTTGGGTATTCTTATGTCAGGGACTTGTGAAGCACTCAACCTAGGCATTGATAATGGATTGGACCCGAAAGTCCTTTCTAACATCATGCTGCAAAGCTCTGGCCGTAACTGGGCACTGGAACTGTATAACCCTTGCCCAGGTGTGATGGAAACAGCACCTGCTAGCAACGAATTTAAGCCAGGTTTTATGAGTAAACTGATGCTTAAAGACTTGGGGTTAGGGCTGGATGCTGCTGCGCAGAGCCAATCTTCCGTGCCGATGGGGTCTTTAGCCCGAAATCTGTATGCTTTTCACAACGCAAATGGCAATGAAGAGCTAGACTTTTCAAGTTTGTTCGAGTTTTATCAATCTAAAAAGTAACGGAGTTCGCCGATGGATCTAAAACAGAGCGTAATAGCGATTACTGGTGCAGGGCAAGGCTTAGGTCAGATGATGGCTATCACACTAGCGCAAGCTGGCGCGGAACTAGCCCTACTGGATGTTAACGAAGAAGCCCTGATGGATACCAAAGAACAGTGCAACATGCTCGGGGTTAAAGCACTGACTTACAAAGTTAATGTGACGGATGAGCAGGAAGTGGAGCAGGTATTCAGTGACATTGTCACTGATTTTGGACAGTTAGACGGCCTGATCAATAATGCTGGGATTCTTCGCGATGGTTTACTGGTGAAAGTCAAAGATGGTGAGATGACTAAAATGTCGCTTGAGCAATTCAACTCCGTGATTGACGTGAACCTTACCGGAACGTTTTTGTGTGGACGAGAAGCCGCGGTTCAGATGATCAATTCCAAGCGAAAAGGGGTCATCATCAACATTTCTAGCGTTGCTCGTGCTGGGAACATCGGTCAGACAAACTATGCGGCGTCTAAAGCAGCTGTGGCGACTCTGGCGGCGACTTGGGGTAAAGAGCTGGCAAGGTATGGTATTCGAGCGGCCGCTATTGCACCTGGTGTGATTGAGACATCGATGACGGGAGCGATGAAACCAGAAGCGCGCGAGCGTCTGGAAAGAATGGTACCCGTGGGTCGGATGGGCGATCCCAAAGAAATTGCGAATACCGCTAAGTTTATCTTTGAGAATGACTACGTGAATGCGCGTGTATTTGAAGTCGACGGCGGGATATTCATGTAAAGCTTAAGCTTTCAAACGTTAAAAAGGCACGTGAGTTACGTGCCTTTTTTGTTTTAGAAATGAGTTACTTTAACTCGAACTTCCCTTTCATAATTGCCCAGTGGCCAGGGAAAGAACAGAAGAAGGTGTAGTCACCACCTGCTTTCATTTTTTCTGTACTGAATGTCACTGAAGTGCTTTCGCCACCACCAATGATTTTGGTGAACGCGTAAACACGTGCATCATCTGGTTTGACGTAGTTGTTCGCCGCGCCCGCCGACATACCTTCCGTACCTACAGCCTGAACATTCGCTGTATCGGCAATAACCACGTTGTGTCCCATAGAGGTTGCAGCCAGCTTACCTGTATGGTTCAACGTTAGTGTGACTTCTTTACAGCTAGACGGGACGCTAATGCTGTTAGTTGAGAACTGCATCATGTCGTTCGCATCAACAGAAACAGAACATTCTGCGCTTGCTTGAGCTCCGAAGCTGACCGAACCAATGACAACAGCAAGAATTCCAACACTACGTTTAATCATATTTATTCCTCACGGTTTGTAGTTGAGACCTATTCTCATATACGTAAGAAATAGAAACTTTGATCACTTTCACTAAGTGCTGGATTTCTCGTTAAATACAGTTACATATTCTGATAATTGGGACCACCGCCACCTTCTGGCGGTATCCAAGTGATATTTTGCGAAGGATCTTTTATATCACAGGTTTTGCAATGCAAGCAGTTGGCGGCATTGATCTGTAGCTTTGGCTTGTTATCTACCGTGACAATTTCGTACACGCCAGCAGGGCAGTAGCGTTGGCTGGGCTCATCAAAAAGAGGCAGGTGATTTTCAATAGGAATACTTTCACTGGCAATAATCAAATGACAGGGCTGGTCTTCTTCATGCTGTGTGCCTGAAAGGTAAACAGAAGAGGGCTTATCAAAACTTAGTTTGCCATCGGGTTTAGGATAGTGAATCGCCTCGCACTGGGAAATTTCTTTCATCGAAAGGTAATCTGCTTGTGGATCGGAAATCACCCACGGTGCTGCTTTGTTAAACAGAGACTGCCAGATGTTTTGTTCGAAGGTTGCTAGTGCTCCTCCCATAATCGCACCGTATTTGTGGATTGAAGAGGCAAAGTTTCGGCTCTGCTTTAGCTCGTCAAACAGCCACGATGACTCAAACAGGCTTTGATAATCAGCTACTTTCTGGCTATCGTCTGCTTGGAGTGCGTCGAACACCGCTTCGGCAGCGAGCATGCCGGATTTCATAGCAGTATGACTGCCTTTGATTTTTCCTGAATTCAACGTCCCTGCGTCGCAACCAATCAGTAGCCCACCCGGAAACTGCTGTTTGGGTAATGAGTCAAAACCGCCTTTAGCGATCGCTCTTGCGCCATACGAAATCCGTTCACCGCTTTCGAGGTATTGTCGAATCACAGGGTGGTGCTTAAAACGTTGAAATTCATCGAATGGGCTGAGGTATGGGTTCGAGTAGTTTAAATCAATGATCAACCCGACGACGATTTGGTTATTTTCTAGATGGTAAAGAAAACTACCACCGCTAGAGTCTGTTTCGTTCAGAGGCCAACCTGCGCCATGAAGCACACTACCTGCCATATGGATCTCGCTGTCCGGAGGGAGTTGCCAGATTTCTTTTAATCCAAGGGCGTAGTGTTGCGGTTGTCGACCCTCATTGAGGTTGAACTTGCTAATGAGCTGTTTGCCCAAGTGGCCGCGTGCACCTTCAGCAAACACAGTGTATTTGGCTTTCAGTTCTATCCCAGCCTCAAACGTTGGTTTTTGTTCTCCTGATTTGTTCAGACCCATATCGGATGTGTTAATACCCGTTACGGCACCTGATTCATCATAATTCACACTAGCAGCAGCAAAACCCGGATAGACTTCAATCTCCAACTCTTCGGCTTTCTGACCAAGCCAGCGGCACAAGTTCGCTAGGCTAATTACGTGGTTGTTGGAACTGTTGTGCATTAGCTTGGGAGTCAAAAATGCAGGCATCTTGATATGGTTGCTTGCTGTCGTCATGTACATGAACTCATCACAGGTGACGGGATTATTGATTGGCGCACCAAGTTCTTTCCAGTCAGGGAAAAGTTCATCCAAAGCTTTGGTTTCAAAAATTGCACCTGAAAGTATATGTGCACCGACTTCAGCCCCTTTTTCAACAACACAGATCGATAGAGGTACTTCGTTGATTTTACTGAGTTGGGCGAGTTTGATTGCGGTCGATAACCCCGCAGGTCCGGCTCCAACGACGACGACATCAAACTCCATACATTCTCTTTCCATGGTGTAAACCTACCTTGCCAATTAATTCTTATAGATAAATATAGTGCAGTTGACGTAAACGTAAACTTTACTAAGCTGAGTATAGGTTAAAAAACCGACATGAGTTGTGTTTAATGTGATATTAAGCCGCAAAGTTGCGACATAAAACAGCGATAAACACATCATCTATCAACTTGTTATCGTTCTGGAAATGCTTTAGCACCAAGGAGGAGATGTGAAAATACTAGTCGCCATAAAGCGAGTGATTGACCCTTATGTCAAAGTTAGGGTGAAGAGTGATGGCAGCGGTGTTGAAACCAACAACGTCAAAATGTCGATGAACCCATTTTGCGAAATTGCAGTGGAAGAAGCGGTTCGCCTGAAAGAATCCGGTGTTGCAGAAGAGGTGATTGTCGTCTCTATTGGTGATATTGCCTGTCAAGAGAACCTCAGGGGGGCATTGGCGCTAGGTGCTGATAGAGCTATTCATATAGAGGTAAATGAGTCACCAGAACCGCTAGTCGTGGCAAAGTTACTGAAAGGCTTAATCGAGCAAGAGCAACCTGGCATCGTCCTTCTGGGTAAACAATCCATTGACACTGACAACAATCAGGTCGCGCAAATGCTCGCCGCGTTGACTCATAGACCGCAGGGCACATTTGCTTCCAAAGTCCAAATCGACGGAGACTGGGTAAGTGTAACACGCGAAGTAGATGGCGGTTTAGAAACGGTGAAATTGGCTTTACCTGCAATCATTAGTACCGATTTGCGTCTTAACGAACCTCGTTATGCTTCATTACCGAATATCATGAAAGCCAAGAAAAAACCTTTAGATGTTATTTCAGCAGCGGATCTCGGTGTTGATTTGGTACGCAGCCATGAAATCATCGAAGTAATGACTCCAGCTGAGCGTTCTTCTGGAGTGATGGTCTCCAGTGTGGGAGAACTGGTTGATAAACTTAAGAATGAAGCCAAGGTGTTGTGAGGGAAATAAGTATGAATGCGAAAACCTTAGTCATCGTTGAGCACGATAACCAGACCTTGATAGCGGATACATTGAAAACCTTGTCAGCGGCGTCATCACTCAGCACTGAAATCAGCGCACTGGTCGTAGGCAGCGCTTGTCAGCGAGTCGTAGAGCAAGTCGCTAAAGTCGATACAGTCAAAGAAGTGTTGGTCGCAGATTCAGACGCTTATCAAGATCAGCTAGCAGAGAACTGTGCTTCATTAGTACAACAGGTTGCGGCGGACTTTACACATGTGCTTGCTCCTGCGACGACGTTTGGCAAGAACCTAATGCCAAGAGTTGCGGCTTTACTGGATGTCGGACAATTGTCAGATGTTATTAAGATTGAGTCTGAGGATACTGTTATCAGACCTATCTATGCCGGTAATGCGCTAGCAAAAGTAAAATCATCAGACCGGATTAAAATGATGACCATTCGAAGCTCTGCATTCGATATGGTACCGATAGACGACGATTCTTCCGCAGAGATCAAGCCTGTGGATATTAACGTCGTAAACGATTTATCCCAATTGGTGGAGCGTCAGAGAACAGAAAGTGCACGTCCAGATTTACCTGCTGCGAGAGTGGTTGTGTCTGGCGGCCGAGGTCTTGCTAGTAAAGAGAACTTTGTGATGGTCGAGCAGCTCGCTGATAAGTTAGGTGGTGCTATTGGCGCGTCACGTGCTGCTGTAGATGCAGGCTTTGTTTCTAATGATCTTCAGGTCGGTCAGACAGGCAAAATCGTCGCACCTGAGCTTTATATTGCAGTCGGGATTTCAGGGGCGATTCAGCACTTGGCAGGGATGAAAGATTCTAAGGTGATTGTGGCTATCAATAGTGATCCTGAGGCTCCCATATTCCAGATTGCCGATTATGGCTTGGTTGGCGACCTGTTTGAAATATTACCAGAATTAACTAACTCAATTTAAAAGTAAAACCCCGCTAAAAATTAGCGGGGTTTTATGTGTAAGCGAGCAATAATTCTCCTAAACTCAATCTATTGGTGTTTAGTGAGGGGATTCGATGAGCATACACTTAGATATAGCCACATTGTCTATTATCTGTGTTTTGTTGGCTTTATGTTATTGCATTGGATTGTTATTGATTCAGCAACTTCAACCTACCGTTAGAGGTATTAGCACAATAGCTTTTGCGCTGCTTTTACTCTCCGTGAGTTTCCTTCTCCTTAGCTTTGGTAATCAAATCACTCATTGGATCTCTAAGATACTCGCCAACTCTTTAATGGCGTTTAGTTACATCATTTTACTTTGGGGAGTTTGTCAATTCAGAGGCTTCCCGAGAAAAACTGCCAACATAGGTTTTTATACTTTTCCAGTATTGATAGTCGGGTTAACCTATTTTACGTTCTTTATGCCTTCGACCAATGCACGTGTCATTCTTATGAGCACGTATGTATCAAGTTTATGCTTCATTACTATTATTGCTAATCAAAAAGGCAAAAATGCCGACATGACACCCTCTAAGTATCTGCTTTCAATAGGATTAGCAACACAGGGCATCTATAATTTATTCCGTTTTATCTGGACGTTGTTTGAGCAAAGAATTGATGACTTCATGCTTTCTGGAACCGCTCATCAACTGGCGTTTGTTAGTACATTACTCATGATCATATTCATCGGTTTTTCAGTGACATGGATGCTAACAGGGCGACTTGTTGCGACTATCTATGATACTTCCATCAAAGATGAATTGACCCAGCTTTATAACCGTCGTGCTTTGGAAGAGCTACTTCCTAGGGAAGTAGCTCGTTCGAGCCGGCACAGGCAACCTCTATCTTTGTTACTTCTTGATATCGATCACTTTAAAAAAATCAACGACACGTATGGGCATCAAGCTGGGGACCGAGTGCTAAGGACTATGGGTAAGCTTCTGATACTGCAAACCCGTAAAGACGATTTAAGCTTTCGCTATGGTGGGGAAGAATTTTTAGTCTTATTACCAAATACTGATACTGAAAATGCGGTCATTGTAGCCGAAAAGCTGAGAGAGGCGATTAAGAAAGCAAAAATGTTACCGAGTAATGTCGATTTTTGTACCGCAAGCTTTGGCGTGACTCAGTTTAACGGAAGTGATGATTGGCAAAGCGCCATAGAGCGCGCAGATCAGGCACTCTATAGCGCGAAGGAAAATGGCCGCAACCAAGTCGCGGCTAAAAAAGCTAGTTAAGCTTCATTTCCAAGTGCTCAACTAATAGTTTGGTAAAGCGAGCTGCTTCGCCTCCGGTGCACGCTCTATGGTCAAAAGTGACCGAGAGTGGCATCGCTTTGACTGCGACCGCTTCATTATTTCGCATCACGACTTTTTCAATAATACGCCCCGCACCGACGATCGCTACCTGAGGAGGGGAGACAACGGGAGTCGCATAAATTCCTGCAATGGCACCAAAATTAGACAATGTGATAGTGGCATGTTGCAACTGCTCACGGCCAATTTTCCGGTCACGGATGCCTGTCACCGTTTCATTTAGCCACGAGCGTATATCTTCCGTTTTCACCTCGTTAGCGTTACGCAGAACGGGGACGTATAAACCGTGGCTGCTGTCCACTGCAATACCAATATTCACAGAGCTATGTACGCATCGAGTCATCGTTTCGGCGTCAAACCAAGCATTAAGTGCTGGCTCTTTCTCACAGGCATGCACAATGGCTTGGATTAGCCGACTCGAGATATCTTCCCCTTTTTTCCAATTTTCTAACAAAGCCTCCTCGGTGATCGTCACTGACGCCACATTGTGATGAGACTCAGCCATGGTGCCAGCCATGGTTCTACGAGCGCCTTTTAGCACTTCTGTTCCCGGTTGCTGTTTGCCAGCTTCTTCATAAATATCAGCGTCGGTAATTATACCGTCATGACCACTGCCTTTTACTCGAAGAAGATCCACCCCGAGTTTTTTCGCAAGTAAGCGCGCAGAAGGCATCGCTGTGATCGGGGAGCCTTCGCTGGTATTGTGTGAAGCACCGATCCAAAAATCGTCGACATCGACTTGATGAGTTTGGCTTGAGACATTGCCAACAACAGTTGCAGCATCTTTTTGTTTGGATTCTGCTTTCTTTGTCGTCCCTTCTTCTTCGATTTCTAACAGAAGGCTACCGATATTGATGACATCACCTTCCTCTCCATGTCGGCTGACAATTTTACCACTATAGGGCGCTGGTACTTCGACAACAGCTTTTGCTGTTTCGACTGTTAATATAATTTGGTCTACTTCGACCATATCACCGACGTTCACATGCCATTGCACAATCTCTGACTCTGCGAGCCCTTCACCAAGATCTGGCAATAAAAATGATCTCATTTCCATCCCTCCACGAGTTCTTTTGCTGCAATAACAATGTCTTCTTCCTGAATCATAAAATAATCTTCATTTCGGTAGTAAGGCATAACCGTGTCCATACCTGTTACGCGTTTTGGTGGCGCCTTAAGAGTGCACATAGCATGTTCGGCCGCACGTGCAATGATCTCCGCACCGACACCACAGGTTTTACTGGCTTCGTGCACGACCAGTAAGCGTCCTGTCTTGTCGAGCGATTTCAAAATAGTATCCATATCGATAGGTTTGATGCTCGCGAGATCTATTACCTCAGCTTCAATACCTTGTTCTGACAGCCTTTGCGCTGCTTGTAATGACTCAACCACACAAGCGCCCCATGTGACTAGTGTGACGTCACGGCCTTTGCGAAGCGTAAAACAACTATCAAGCGGTAGAGCTTCGCCATTATCAATGACATTAGATTTAACTGTGCGGTAAATACGTTTTGGCTCAAAGAACATCACAGGATCATTACTGCGAATAGCCGCTAGCAGTAATCCATAAGCACGCTGGGGTGATGATGGAATCACAACTCTGAACCCTGGAATGTGAGCAAACAGAGCTTCGATGCTCTCTGAATGATGCTCTGGTGCATGGATACCACCGCCAAAAGGTGCACGAAAAACCGCCGGGCAGGTTAGGCGGCCTCGTGTTCGATTACGCATTCGAGCAGCGTGACACATCAGGTGCTCCATGGCGGGAAACACAAACCCTTGGAACTGAAACTCTGCCACAGGTCTCAAGCCCTGCGTTGCCATACCGACACTCACACCGCCGATCAAGGCTTCTGCAAGTGGGGTGTCAATGACTCGTTTTAGACCAAACTTTTCTTTTAGCCCAACAGTGGCACGGAATACACCACCATTGTCACCCACATCTTCACCTAAAACGACAACCTTAGAATCCTTGCTCATTTCATGATGCAAGGCGAGGTTAACTGCTTCAACGAGTGTAATCTCAGACATGTTTGCCTCCCTGCATTCGCATCGCTTTATTGATCAGTTCATCTCTCTGGTTATTCAGTTCTGTAACGGGGGATTCGTACAGATAGTCAAACGCAGATTCAGGAGCTTGAGGAGGGAGGTTAAGATAACGTTCAACCGCTTCTTCGACTTCTAGCTTTGCTTTAGAAAGTAAGGCTTGCTCTTCTTCTTCAGACCAGTGCCCGTAATTGAGGAGGTAATTTTTGAGGCGGAGAATGGGTTCGTATTGCCAAGCTTGGTTTAGTTCATCTTTGCTACGGTAGCGGCTGGCATCATCTGCGGTCGTATGATCACTAAGACGATAGCTGATTGCCTCAATAAGCGTTGCGCCTTTACCTTTTCTGGCTCTATCTAAAGCGGTAGAAACAGCGTCAAACATGGCAACAACGTCATTGCCGTCAACCGTGATACCAGGTATGCCAGCGCCTTTCGCTTTCTCCGAAAGAAAATCAGCAGCACATTGTAGTGCACGTGGTACTGAAATCGCCCATTGGTTATTGTTAACCACAAACACCAGTGGAATATTCCAAGCACCAGCACAGTTGATGGACTCAAGGAAGTCACCTTTTGATGTTGCACCATCGCCACAGGTGACGAGTGCAGCATTATGGTCGCCTGCTATTTTTAACGCCGCCGCCACACCAACTGCATGAGTACATTGTGTGGCAATAGGAACACAGAATGGTAAGTCTTGGCACGATAGGTGACTACCCTCTGGGCAGAAGTCACTACCGCGTTCATCACCACCCCAGTATTGAAGATTCTTCTCCATACCGATACCGCGAACCCACATTGCAGGCATATCACGATAATAGGGGACGAAAACATCTTGTACTCGCAGTGCGTGGCCGATGGCAATACCAAAGGCTTCAGCTCCCAAGTGAGATGGGTAGGTTCCTAGCTTTCCGGTTCTTTGTAAGGCGACAGCTTTATTGTCGTAGGTGCGTGCGACAACCATGTCGCAATAGAACTTTTTCAGTGTCGCAGCATCAGCCCACTCAGGGAGTGGTTTAACTACTTGACCATGATGATCGATAAATCGATTCATGGGTAAGGCCTGAACGTTCATCTCAAGCTCCTTGTTACGCTGCATTCTTTGGCAGCAATTGATTAACATCCTCCGGGCAAAACCAAGTTTCGCGTACTGAACTCTGTTATAGCCTGAAATACTATTCTAGAGAATTAGCCATATGCATTCTTTCACACTGCTATATAAACTTAATCCAGTGATGAATCTTGGTTATGCCAGTTAACCTAAGTGTAACCAAAATGTTAAATTGCGCCTGATTTGGGGCGTTACCTCGGAGTAAACTAATTCTTACAAACGTTAAAAAACAGATGAAAGTGCTGGTTTTTTTGAGTGGGAATATCGAAATCTGAAAAGATTCACTATCGATTTGGAGAATTTTACAAGAATATTATCCGGTTTTTTTTGCAAAATTTGTCTGAAAACTTCTTTTTGATACTCACAACAGAGCCAAACTCGTTACTAAATGAATAGCTCTACGATGTCATTGATTCGCACACGACATACTGGTTGATTAAATGACGCTATTACAGGCAGATATAAGTTGATCGAGAATTATTTTTGATGAATTTAACAGGTTAGACCAGTTTGCAATTACTACTTAATGAGTAGGGTGGATTGGCTTTTTTTGATTTTATTTCAATTGGTTATAGAATTTTTAACCTCAGGGTTTAATTTTCCATACAACAATAAACCTAACCAAAATCGAAAAAATCGACTTTTATGATTACACTTATATCACTAAATGCATATAAATCGTACGTCAGCTGGCAAGACTCTTCTGAATAAACACAGAGGCGGAGATGGAGTTTCCGCAAAGAGGTTCGGTTATGAAGATTGCCACTAAAATAGTTTTGGCTTCAACCTTATTATGTAGTATTGCCGTTGTTGCAACAGGGATTTTTGTAGGGTGGAGAGCATCAGTGCTCTCAGAACAAGCACTGTTTCAACGTGCCGTTAGTCAGCTTACTTCCATTCGAGAAAACAAAAGAAGTGAAATAGAAAATTACTTCCAACACATACGTGGGCAAATGTTGACCACAGCCAATTCCATTGGTGTCAGGGATGCGATGGTGGCGTTTAAAGACACATTTGAGCGTTATCCTGTTGAATCTGTGAGTGCCAGTGATTTATCTCGCCTTAGCAATTATTACACATCGAGTTTTGGCACAACCTATCGAACGGCTAATGGCGGAAACTCTGCAAATGAAATGCAGAAGTTGAATAGGTTGTCACCAAGAGCAAAAGCACTTCAAGCTCGTTACATTGGTGTCAACCCAAATCCACTAGGCGAAAAGCATCAAATGATGGCAGACTCATTGGGTACGGAATACGATGAAGTGCATCGTAAGTACCACCCAAGTATCAAAGGCTTTTTAGAAGAGTTTGGTTATTACGACATTTTCTTAGTCGATCCTAGCGGCAACGTTATTTATTCGGTATTCAAAGAACTTGATTATGCGACAAATCTTAACTCTGGCCCTTATGCAGGCAGCGGTATCGCCAGAGCGTTCAAAGGGGCGCTAAATTTAGGGTCTTCTCAATATCACCTTGAGGACTTTGCGCCATACTTTCCTTCATATGAAGCGGCAGCCTCCTTTATTGCCACTCCCGTCAGAGTGGATAATCAAACTATTGGTGTACTGATATTCCAGATGCCCGTCGATAAGATTAACGGCATTATGACCTTTGAGGAAAACTGGAGTTATGCTGGACTCGGTAATTCAGGAGAGACCTATCTTGTGGGGCCCGATCATTTGTTAAGAAGTGAATCTCGCTTTCTTATCGAAGACCCTGACCAATATATTAAGGAGCTAGAAAGCTCAGGTGTGTCTAGCTCGATAATTGATCAAATACAAGGTAAGTCTTCAGCGATTGGTCGTCAGATGGTGGACACGGATAGCGTTAAAGCAGCATTCCGAGGGCAAAGTGGTTCTAATGTGATTAATGATTACCGTGGTATAGAAGTTTTGTCGGTGTATTCTCCTCTAGATGCTGCGGGATTGCAGTGGGCTATTGTGACTGAAATAGATAAGGCAGAAGCGTTAGCGGATTTGGATGTGCTTGTTCAGTCCAAACTTACGACTGTGATGACCAGTATTGTCGTAGGTGTAATAGCGGCCGTATTAGTTTCGTACTTTCTTGGTAACAGTATTGCGCGACCTATACGCATTGCGAGCGAGAAAATACAAAAAATCAGTCGTGACAATGATTTGACAGAGCGCCTTGAGGAAGACGGCAAAGATGAGATGGCTGATCTGGCGATGTCCCTCAACTCTCTCTTTACTCACTTACAGGATATTATTCGTAAATTTGCTGAGGCGACCGAAAATCTCAATAGTAATACTCAAAGTATGACAGGGAATATGAACAGTACTCGAGCAGCCGTTCAGGATCAGAATCACAGAACGGAATCGGTAGCGACCGCGGTAAACGAAATGAGTGCTTCAATTGCTGAGGTGGCACAGTTTGCGAGTCGAGCGGCTGAGTTTGTTAAGAATGCGAACGATACAGGCAGTGAAGGGGTAACTGTCGGACGTAATTTGGGCTCAGAAATCTCACGTTTAAACGAAGAAATGCAGACCGCTGTCGAGGCTATTGGTCGTTTACATCATGAAAGTAACTCCATTGCTGAAGTATTGGATGTCATACAAGGTATTGCAGAGCAAACAAATTTACTTGCTCTCAATGCTGCTATTGAAGCGGCAAGGGCGGGGGAACAAGGCCGCGGTTTTGCTGTAGTTGCGGATGAAGTCCGCTCCCTAGCTGGGCGTACTCAATCATCAACAGAAGAAATACGTGAGAAGATTGAATCTTTGCAGCGTGAAACTAATGATGTATCGAAGAGTATAGAAAACGCTAATAGCACGGTTTCACAAGGAGTAGATACGTGTGACCAAAACGCAGTTATGCTGGAACAGATCGTGACCATGCTGAACGATCTTAATGAAATGAATGTGCAAATTGCGGCAGCAACAGAAGAGCAGAGAGCGGTGACTGATGAGATCAGTGGCAGTATTACCTCTATCGCAGATGCATCTTCAGCGGTATCGAGCCAAGTTAGTGATGTGGATAATGTTCTTCAGGGCTTGTCTTCACAGGCTGAGCAGTTAAATGCGGAAGTTTCTCAGTTCAAATATTAGCTAGCCATAAGTAAAGCCATCGCTGTTACCTCTGTTAAAGCAGAGTATCCAGCGATGGCTTTAAACTAAGCTCTTAATGACTTAGTAAAGGCAGGTTTTAAAATTCGTACTTAGCAGTAATGGCCCAGTTACGACCTGCTTGAGTCAAATCTTTGTTTTCCTCAGTTAAGCCACGTACGTCATTCCAGTTGTAGTACTCTTTGTCTGCAAGGTTGAAAATACCAGCACGTAGCGTTAGATCCTCAACAGGAACATAGTATGCTGTTAGGTCAGCCACCGTTGCGCTTGAAATTGTGATGTACTCATCGCTAGAGCCTGATGAGTTAATGTCTTTAGCATCTTTACCGGCAGTATAGCTTACGCTAAATGATGTACCCCAAGAGCCAGTAGGTGAGTCATAATTGACACCAACGATAGCATTCCAAGGGTTTACGCTGTTCAACGGCTTACCTTCGTGGTCCTCACCTTCAGTGTAAACAGCGGCGATACGTGAGCTGAAACCTTCCACAGGAGCAATCTCATCCCAATAGAATGTGTTTGAAGCTTCAATACCTTTAATTTTGGCTTCGTCTATGTTTACGTTTTTGTATACCGAAGGATCAGCTGGCGTATTTGAACCACTTACTATTTGCGAATCAATGAAGTTGTCATAATCACTATAGAACAACGAGATTTCTGAGGAAGAAACGTTGGTATTATGGCGCCAACCTAGCTCGTAAGAAACACTTTCTTCGGCTTCTAAATCAGGGTTTGGCGAGTTAATGTAACCGTGAGCTGGATTACCAAATGAGTAATATAGTTCTTGGAAGTCTGGTGCGCGGAAGCCTTGGCTAATCTGAGCAAAAACTTTGTTTTGTTCATCTAGCGTATAGACTGTGCCAAGGCGGCCCGTCAATGCAGAGTCAGAGTATTTTTTGTATTCTGATTGGTCGTTCCCACTTGGGTTTGAGCTTGCATCACCCGGATCTGTCTCAAATGAGTCAAAACGGATACCTGGTGTAACAACAAGGTTACCAAACGTTATTTCGTCCTGTACGAAGAAGCCATATCGTGTTTCAGATGCTGCAGGGATATAGAAAATGACTTTGTCTGCATCAATGGAGTTATATTCATTGTTAAGATTTTTGATGTCTTTATCAGAATATTCGACACCATAAATCAAGTAGTGTTCTGCATTCCCTACAGAGAAAGACTTATCTAGCTGCAAATCAAACTGTATCCCTTTGTCTTCGTAGATATAGTCTTTCTTTTGAACATTACCTGCTGTTGGCAAAAACATTCCGCCATTCGATGTGCGGTTTGTAACACCATTTTCTTCCTTTTTCAGCCAATCGAGCTGCCAAGTAAGAGTATCCGCGAACTGAGCATTAGTGTTCCAAATATGCTCGATGCCAATTTGTTGCTGTTCAGTGGTGTCGTCACCGGTATAGTTAGTGTAGCTAGTGCTTGTAAGATCAGTATCTACGGTATTGTGAATCACATTACCAGTGAACTTAAGACGGTGATCGTCATTGACTTTGTAATCCAGTTTTACAAGTAAGTTATTATTTGTCGTATCTTGCTTGTCAGGCGTCCCAAAGTTATCAAGTTCGTCACCATCACGTCTTGTATAGGCAACAAGCGCTTCCAAATCATCAAACTTCTTAGCTACAGCGACAGACTCACTAAAAGTATTACTTGCTGAAGAGTAGTTGAACTTGAGGTGGCCACCTGACTCACGGCCATCAAGAAGGTCCTGAGGATCAATCGTTTCAAAAGCAGCGATACCCCCAATCGCATCTGAGCCGTAAAGAGATGACGCTGCACCTTTAACGATTTCAACTGACTTTAAGAGATCGGTGTCTACATCAACACGAGAAGAGTTTATGAAGTTGTATGATTGAGTACCGGAAGGGGTGAATTGATTTGTTTGAGAAACCCCGTCGACTAACACCTTGATACGATTTCCTTCCATACCGCGAATGTTGATGCTCTGAACACCTTGACGTGAATTACTTTGAATTGTGACCCCAGGTGTGTACTTAAATACATCTTCCAAACCTGATGTCATGTTGTTTTCGATATCATCTGCTGTAACAACAGATACCGATCCAGCAACATCTTCAAGTTGTTGTTCTGTGCGTGAAGCGGATACCACGACCTCGTCAAATAATGCATACTCTTCAGCGTGCGCGTTCGAGGCAAGAGCGAGTATAATTGAAGCTGATAATAATGATTTTTTATACATTGTTGTAATTACCTTTAGATCCACAATGAGGCTTATGTTTGGGACGGACAGAACTCTATAGGATCTAAATGATAATTACTATCGTTCGTATTATTTATTCGTGTTGCTTCTTTTACCGATCTTCGTGTTAATTAATTAAAAGTCTTTTTAATACAGTCGGATAAACATTTTATTTACAATTGTAAAGATTTATTTAGTACGCTGGAAATGTGATTATTTTCGCTAATCATTAATTTATATTAATAGGAATAACAGCATTGCAAAGTCCAATTACTCTAGAAGCCATGCATATTCTCGATGCAATAGATCGCAGAGGAAGCTTCGCAGCAGCAGCGAATGAGCTCGATAGAGCACCTTCATCGCTGAGTTATCAGATACAGAAACTTGAACAAGATCTAGACATCATGATCTTTGACCGCTCAGGGCACAAAGCGAGTTTCACCAGTGCCGGTAAGCTCATTCTTGAAAGAGGGCGAGCCATTTTAGCCGCGACTGAAAAGCTAGTTAATGATGCCAGTGTGCTTGCTAATGGCTGGGAGTTAGATATCACACTCGCTTTTGATGGGGTGATTCCGGTACAACACTTTTTCCCTATGGTAGAGGCTTTAAGCAATGTCAGTTCAACACGTATTCGGCTACAAGAAGAGATTCTTGCCGGTTGTTGGGAATCACTTGATGAAAGTCGATCTGATCTGTTGGTCTGCCCAAAACCAGAAACGTTACCACTTGATGTGAAAGCGGAATCGATTGGTTCATTGAAAATGATTTGGGTCGCAGCACCGAATCATTATGTCCATAAACGGAACGGCCCATTCGATGAAGCAGCAAGAGCTAAGTATCGAGTCATCGCAATTGCTGATACCGCACGAGAACAACCAGCTATAAGCGTTAACATCCTTCAAAGACAACCAAGGCTAACCGTTAGCAATCTACCGGCCAAAGTTAAAGCTCTGCAATCCGGCTTAGGAATCGGAACCCTGCCGCAATCGGTGGCAAAGCCTTTAATAGATGATGGAACGCTCGCTAAGATCTCAGATACGGAAACGTTTGATATAGACATCATACTTGCTTGGAAAAGAAACCAAATGGGTGAAGCAAAATCATGGTGTATTAAGTATCTTAAGAAAAATTGGATGCTTAAAGAGTGATCCAAGCTCGTTGCTGGCTTACTGAAGCGGGAGCACCATGTCAGCGACGCCATCTTCAAACTGAACATCAAGTTTGAACCCGAGTTTCTGTGCCAACATCAACATTCCCCTGTTAGTTGGCATGGTCATACCCGACATTTGCTGAGTTCCTTTGTGGCGACAGTAGTCTATGATTTTGTTCATCAAAATCTTACCTAGCCCTTTTCCTTTGAGGTCAGATCGAATCAAAATCGCAAACTCAGCATCTGTATTTTCAGGGTTTATCAATGCACGAGAGACACCGATGATTTTCGGTTGCGAATCATAGTCAGCTACGGCAACAAACGCCATTTCTCGGTCGTAATCAATTTGCGTCAAGTTAGCTAGAGCCTCGTGGTTAAACTCTCCTACATCACTAAAAAAACGCTTGTACAGATCTTCTTTAGATACATTACGAATAAAATCTGCATGGCCAGGTTCGTCTTCAGGAAGGATAGGGCGTAATAGGATAACTTCACCATCTCTTAACTCAATTTTTTCTTCATACTCAACTGGGTATGGGCGAATAGCTAACCGTTTTTGAGCATCACCTTGATATTGTTTGAGGATTAAATCTGCATCAAGAATGGTAAAGCTATCTCCAACTGCAAGGACTGGATGGATATCCAGCTCGTGAACTTGAGGGCAATCCACGACCATTTGTGATATCCGAACTAGAAGTTCAGACAGACCTTGGATATCCATTGGTATGGGTAGCTTTTGCAAGCGAATTTTACCGCTCTTTATTGCCCTGACGATCAAATAGCGAGCCAGTGTCATGTTGAGCGGTGGGAGCGCAGACGCCGCATCGATAGACTCATCCCACTCTGAGCCGCCTTGCCCAATTAAAATCACAGGGCCAAATGTCTCATCGGTTTTGACTTTGATACGTATCTCTTCGCCACCTGCAAGTTTTGCCATGCCTTGAACCAAAAGGCCATGCACATGAGCAGAAGGATAGGAAAGCTTCGTTCTGTCGAGAATCGCTTGTGAAGCACTGGCGACTTCATGACTATTACGTAAGTTGAGCATAACCCCTTGTACATCAGACTTATGGGCAATATCTGGAGATCGGAGTTTTACCGCGACAGGGTAACCAATTTGTTCGGCAACGTGAACCGCTTCACTGGCATCAGAAGCAATCCAAGTGGGTAAGACATTAAAATCAAAGTGCTTAAGAAATTGCCCAATTTGGTGAGTATCTAGTGATACTGTTTCTTTATCCAGTAGTTTGTTGTTTATCCATTTCTTGGCTTCATTTAACTCTCTAATATGCACTGGTTCTGCAGTGGTTGGTGTCTCCATCAATTGTTTTTGATTTCTCCTGTACTCAACCAAGTGCATGAATGCAACAACGGCACTTTCGGGCGTTCGGTAGGTTGGAATTCCTGCTTGAGTAAATATTTGACGGGCAGGCCGCGCCGTAAGTTCACCGGACCAGTTAGTGAGTATATTAAATCGTTTATGCCTAGGGTGCGCTTTAATTGCTTCCACGATAGCCATTGCCGTTTTCTCGGAGTGGGCGATAGCAGAAGGGCTATGCATAATCAGAATGGCATCAGCACAGTCGCTATCCATTAAAATATTGAGTGTATCAATATAACGCTGAGGTCCTGCATCACCCACTAAATCAATCGGGTTATTGTAACTCCAACTGGAAGGTAATACGCCACTGAGCTGTTCTATCACTTCGTCTGGAAGAGCAGCTAGTTTCCCACCACGGACTAGCAGGGTATCAACGGCCATGATTGCGGGACCGCCACCATTAGTGATAATGGCAAGGCGTTCACCACGAAGTGGGACTGAATGAGTCAGTGTTTCTACTGCAGCAAATAGCTCATGTGAGTTGTTTACCCTTAACATACCGGTACGGCGAATTGCTGAGTCATAAATAATATCGAGGGTATTGTCTCCACCAGTGTGGGCTTGAGCGGCTAACCGACCTGCTGACGTTTTACCTCCTTTCAATACCAAAATTCGACGATTTCGAGATGCCGCGCGAGCTGCAGACATAAATCGTCTTGCGTCTTTTATGGTATCGACGTAAAGCAGTATAGCTTCCGTATGAGCATCAGTACTTAGGTGATCGAGCAAATCTGCAAAGTCTATATCGAGGGCATTACCAAGAGAGATAAAAGCAGAAAAGCCAATGTTTTTGTCATTTGCCCAATCGAGTATTGTGGTGCACATCGCTGCTGATTGAGAGATAAAAGCAATTTTCCCTTGCTGCGCAGTGACCGGCGAAAATGATGCGTTAAAATTGATCCAAGGTAGGATAATACCAAGGCTATTAGGACCTAATACACGCATATTGGACTGTTGAGCGACCGTAAGACAGGCTTCCTGAATACTACAACCATCGTCAGTAGCCAAATGCATATCTGCAGAGAGAACAATAACCGTTTTTACTTTTTTCTCGGCAAGCTGCCTGAAGAGTTCTAAATTCCGGCTCGCGTTTGTACATAAAATAGCGACATCTGGTGTAATGGGGAGTGAATCTATATCTTTATAAGCAAGAACACCACACACTGAGCTATAACGTGGAGTGACGGGCATAATTGCACCTTCGAACCCGCCTTGAAGAAGATTCTTCATAACGATATTGCCTGCTCGCATCGCTCTGGTCGAAGCTCCAACAACAGCGACTGACTTTGGTTTAAGTAAGTGGCTTAGACTATTCATTTATGCACTCCGACATTCAGCGTTTAAGCTAATATTAACCAAGCACTTAAATGAATTCAGAGATAATTAGGCGTTGTTTTAATCAGATCACCTGACGTGACTCCGACTTTGTGCCATGTGTCACAGTGTATTGATATATAATTAGAATGTTGGGTTGATTCTAATCCTATCTAACGGCATGATTTACAGTAACTTCTACAAAAGGCATTTGAAGAATTCATGAAAAAAATCGCAATAGTTGGCTTATCAGTGGTGCTTTCAGCGTGTGTATCGAGTGATTACGTAACTGACGTGTCCTCTGAAAGCTATCGTGAGGATTACAAAACAGCGGCAGTAGAGAAGCCGATTGTTTCAGAGCAAGGCGTTACCAACGGCGTCACGGAAGAAGCGGTTAAGACTGTAAGGCCGATGGCTGAGAAGCAAATGACTAACATGCAACCTCAGAAGAAGGCTAAGCCAGCAGTCGCGATTATCCCACCAACTGCAAAACAAAAAGCGATGAACCCACGTTATGGTTTCACGATTCAGGTTGTTGCGGTTGGCAGCCAAACCAAAGTGGACCAGTTTGCACGTAAACTACCACGTGATGGCGAGCCAGTGTGGGAAAACTATAAAGTCGTCAACGGCACAAAGTGGTACACAGTCCTTTACGGAGACTACGCCACTCGCGCTGATGCGAAGAAAGCCATTTCAAAACTTCCTAGTGACCTTCAGGATATGAAACCTTTCGTTAAGAGTATTGATGCGATTAAGAACTCTGAGTTCCCAACGCTGAATAAGCTTAACTAATTTCATAAAAAGGGGCATCAGCCCCTTTTTTAATGTGCATTAATCCATCAAACAAACTGTCAGAACGGTCATAATTCGGTTAAATCAATGAATCCTTGCCGAGTTTTTATTATGATTAACTCTACTAATCCCTCTGTTATTTCACGGAAAGATCCTTAATGGCGAATACAACAATTTTACTACTTTGTGGTGGCGGTTCGGCTGAGCATGAAGTGTCGCTCATTTCAGCAGATTTCGTACAATCCCAACTTGAGTTAACACCTGAATTTGAGGTGATTCGAGTAGAAATGAAACCTGAAGGTTGGTATCAAGGGGAGCAACTGGTTTATCTCGATACAAACGCTGGAACTTTGAACTCTGAAGTAAATGCAACAAAACTGGATTTTGTTGTGCCATGCATTCATGGTTTTCCGGGGGAAACAGGTGATATCCAATCGATGCTTGAGCTTACAGGTATTCCTTATTTGGGTTGTGGCCCTGAAGCCAGTGCGAATAGCTTTAACAAGATCACGTCGAAACTTTGGTACGACGCTCTTTCCATTCCAAATACACCATATATCTTTTTGTCTGAAAACAATAAGTTAGCATATGATCAAAGCTTAGCGGCGTTCGAGCAGTGGGGTAGTGTATTCGTTAAAGCAGCAAGACAAGGTTCTTCTGTTGGCTGTTATAAAGTGACAGAAAAAGCTCAACTTCAAAGAGCAATCAATGATGCGTTTGGATATTCAGATCAAGTCTTAGTAGAAAAAGCCGTCAAACCCCGCGAATTAGAAGTTGCAGCGTATGAATACAAAGGCCAATTGCATGTGACGCCACCAGGAGAAATTAAAGCGCCGGAAGACACGTTCTATTCATACGAAGAGAAATACAGTGCAGATAGCCATTCGACAACAGATGTTGAAGCGACGGATCTGACTGACGATCAACGACTCATTATCCAGCAGGCTTCTGAAAAAGTGTTCAGACAGATGAAACTTCGTCATTTGTCTCGTATCGATTTTTTCCTTACTCCGGATGGTGATGTGTATTTGAATGAGGTCAATACTTTTCCCGGTATGACACCGATTTCGATGTTTCCTAAAATGGTCGAGCACAGTGGCTTAAAATTCTCCGAGTTCCTAGCAGATTGTATAAGACGCTCACTTTAATCCCACGGTTTAAAACGTTTAAATATCATCATTTCTGCTTCTGCGATGACCTTATTTCCCAAGTATTGATAAGGCATCGCAGGGCTTAACCATCGACCATAGTGTTGAATATCCACCGTCTTTATCCCTTTGCGTGACATTTCCTTCACGGCTCCAACTCTCAATGACTGACCTGAGAATTTGACGTTTAATTTTAGCTTGTCACTTGCTGATCTCAAAATTCTATAAATAGAAGAATCATTCAATTGGTCAGTACTAATATTTCCATGCTTATCAATGGCACTAAACAAAAATGTATTCTGTATAGGTAGCGTCTTCAACCACTTTGATAAATATTTGTAAGCATTATCTGTAAGTGTGTAGGTTGAGTCTCCAATAAAAACAAGACAATCATTCGTTCCTAGTTTAATGTTGTTTCGAGTTAATTGTTTCAGCTCTGAACGCTTTAGCATGCACTCAAACATTAAGTGATAAATCGCTAGGTCACGTACTACCTTGATTGAAGGTTTCTTGTCGAGCTTTTCTGTCAGCTGATCAAGGTGATGCCGTTCAAAAGGGATGGCAGGGCTTGCATCACCGGATTTCTCGATTCTTAACTGAGATAATGATTGCTGAACATTAGAATGACTTGTTGGGTCACTCATTGCTAGCGTTTTATGAACAAGTGAAATGGTTACAATGTAACGCCTAAGGGTTGAGTATTTTCTTTGAGCAGACTCTCTTTCCAAAAAAAGACGTACAGCCGCCGTAGAAGCGGGAAGAGTATTAACCGATTTCCTCCTGCAATAATCAGAAAATAAATTCCAGTCTTTTGTTAATGCTAACAGAGAGTTATGTGCGTATTGACCATCTGTGAGTGAATTCATCATGTCTATGCTCACAGATTGAGTAAACAGTTTAATGAATCGATTTCTTGTATCTAAATCTGTGATTACCCTAATATTTTTCTTCATTCAAGCGCACTATAACAGAATTATCCTTACCCAATATACTTGATTAAGGGCGATATACAATTATTATTAATTTAACTTATTACTAAAATAAAGTGACTATGGCTGCTGCGACATATAGAGGTTTTACCCTCAAAACTGCTGGAAGTTCTACTGACATATGGCAAGTTCAGATCAAAAATCATGTTTTGTCTGGAAGCATGCCAGCAGTAAAAAAGAGTATTGATTGGTTTTGCGATACTGCCACAATAATTGATCCCAAAGAGTTTGGTTCCCTGGGAAATAAAAAACAGGCCGAAGGTAATCCAGCACAAGAGAACTTTCATGGCTACACTATAAAAAATGATACTGGTGAGCCTAACGCTTGGTATTGTTTCTTTAACGGCAAACTCATTAAGGGTGGAAAGCTTGCGATCCAGAAGCATATAGAGGCATACTTGCTGGCTAAACAAAAAGCCGAACAGAAGAAGTAGTACTTATGAGTCTTGTTTATTCCACAGAAGTTGGCCGAATCAAACCTGAAGATGAAAAGGTTCAACGACCCAAAGGTGATGGTATTGTTCGTATCCAGCGACAAACCAAAGGGCGCAAAGGCAAAGGCGTGTGTATTGTATCTGGGTTAGATTTGGATGATGCACCACTTAAACTATTAGCCGCAGAACTGAAGAAAGTGTGTGGATGTGGAGGCTCTGTAAAAGATGGCAATATCGAAATTCAAGGTGATGCGAGAGAGAAAATAAAGGCTCACCTTGAAAAGAAAGGTCATACAGTGAAACTCGCTGGCGGTTAAGGACAACTAATAATGGTTTGTTAATCTCTGATTAAACAAACTGTTTATTAGGTATTTTATGGTAAATCTGATTATGTTTAATTTGAGAAATACCATATAACAGAAGAAGAGAGCGCTTGAACTGGCGCTTTCTATTTTTTATATAATTTAACATAACGTAAATAATGCGCACTTAGCTAGGGCTTCGTTAGGGCTGCCAATCCACAATATCAAACCTCCGCAAGCCATTGATATTCCTTGCAAACCATGCCCATTAAACTTTTTTGCAATGCTTTCCCACATCGCTTTGATGTTGGGATTATCGTTGCGATCAGCGTGACAACCTAATAATGCTATTTCAGGATCTAATCCTGCACCTTCCGCAAGAAAAATCGCTTCTTCATCAGAGATATAGCGAATACCTTTGCGCATTTTACTTACTTTGTTCGGCTCGATATTCAAATCGTGTGCTATTTGCTTGTCTTGTAGGTAGTTTTGCGCCTTTTTATAGGCATCTAACAGTTCATTTGCATACATATCAAAACCTCCGTTTGTCATTATCTTAGCTGTTTAATCCCGATTTTGCGCTATTTACAATCCCCATTAATGGCAACTAGAATCCCCATAAATCGGTATTCGGACTAAGGGATTCAAATGAAAACTCTCGATATCACTAACGCACTCATTCTCGACACAGAAACCACTGGCCTTGATTCTGATGCTGAGATTGTTGAAATCTCACTGATTGACGCAGTTTCTGGTGATGTGGTGTTCACTTCCTTGGTTCGTCCATGCGACCCAATCCCAGAGCAAGCACAAGCTATTCACGGGATCTCAAACGATGACGTTCGCCAGTCAACAAACTCTCAAATGGTCTGGGAGCAAATTGAGCCTTTACTTATCGGTAAATCCTTAATCATTTACAACTCTGACTATGATATCCGGTTGATTTGCCAATCCTTATTACGTTTTTGTTCTTCCATGTATGTTCTTGAAATACAGAGCTTGCTGACTGATAAATCCCATTGCGCCATGCTTTGGTACGCTGATTTCTATGTGGCCGTCATTGTGGGTCTACGTCAATTAGGAAGTTGATATGGAAACGATTTTAACGCTTCTCCAAAACCTTGGGGATATGGGTCAAACGGTGGTCGATTTTTTTGAAAGTACACCGAGTTACTTTGAGCAGATTTTCATTTATCTCAATGCTTGGTATATCAAAATTCGTCTTGTGTTACTGATTAAATATTTGGAGCTCTCCTATCGTACGGCTGAGTTTCTTTTGAATGAAATTGGTGTGACTGAGCTGATAATCAGCACCTTTAATGCTCTGCCTAGTGAGATACGCTTCTATGCGTTCCTGTTCAAAATCCCTCAAGCCGTCAGTATTTATTTGAATTTCATTGCGACTGGCTTTGTGCTCAAAATGACAAGGGTGTAACACGATGGCTGTACGTATCAGAACGGGCGCCAATGGCGCGTATAAATCTTCTTATGTGGCTTACTTTACGGTTTTGAAGGCATTGAAAGCGGGTCGCGTGGTGGTGACGAACATTCAAGGCATGGCACCACTTCATATCATGGAAAAACGCCTTGATATCAAATTTCCTTCAACCACCAAATTGATCCGCATATCGAGCAAAAATGAGCGTGGTTTGGAGCTGTGGCAATACTTCTTTTGCTGGGCACCGCTTGGGGCGTTGATTGTCATCGATGAGTGCCAGGATATCTATTCGCCTAAAGTGGGCTTTGACATCAAAAAGATTCGGTATAGACCGCTTCAAGAATTCCTTCCTCTCTTACCTGAGGGGTATGAGGATTTTTTCAACTCTCACTATGTGCCGGTTAACATGGACGAGTTAGACCCGTGTGACATTGATGACTGCGGCCACGCTGAGTATGACGAACAAGGCCGGATTATTTATCCGTTCACTTTTAACGAGGGGTTCATGCGTCATCGTCACTACAACTGGGATATTGAACTCCTCTCTCCCGATTGGAAGCAAATTGACTCCGGTATCAAAGCCTGTGCTGAAGAATGTTTCTTCCACAAAGGCCGTGATGGTTACTTCTGGGCTAAGCGCAAGCCATACATCTTCGACATGACAAGACGGTCACAACCCCTTCTATCCCTAAAGGCTCGCACGCGAACTTAACCACGCAAAAAATCCCGCTTGATGCGTTCTTATTGTACAAGTCCACAACGACCGGAAAAGCGCAATCATCCGGTCAGATGAACACACTATTCCGTAGTCCGAAATTCATGGCGGTCTGCTTACTTATCATTTTTGGTTTGGGGTATTTAATCTATGGTATATCCGATTTGGTTCATCGTTATTCTGAGGAAGATACGCAAGCGCAAACGACTCAAGCTTCGAATTCCGATACCCCACAAACTCATCCATCTAGTGAAACGGATGCTCAAGGGCATTCTCATGTATCTCATGGTGGGGATAGCAATACGACTCACCTTAGTGCCGTTGATCCAGATGCTCGTTTAAACCTGCTGCGCAATATGCTTGGCATGTATGACATTCAATCGCTTTACTACACAGGCCATGCGACCAAGCACACCGATAAAGGGTTTGATTTCTTTGTTACGCTGGAAGCGGTTACCCCTTTAGGCACGTACCACCTCAATGACTCGTTCCTGACCGCCAATGACATTCAATTTGTTCACTACGATGACTGCTTCTTAAAACTGACTAAGCAAGCGGCCAGTCTTAATGTCTTTTGTAAACCTGTCCAGAGAGAGCCGATAGAACGTGGCTCTCAATCTGGCTCACCTGAAATTAAACTTTTCTATGACTTCACTATGTGGATCCTTGGGGAGGCGGCCAGACTCGTTAAGTCTCGCTTTAAAGCCCCGCAGGGATAAGCAATGCACGAAGTGCAAGCGAAGCACCAAGCCGCCTGATTAACTTTGCAATTGTGTCATTGGTGGGCGGCGCGGTCAGTGCACATAACCCGATAAAGAAAAATAACCTTCGTCCTGCCAAGCCTCTGACAGTGTCTTAGTGAATGCACAATCGAATGCGACATGGACGAGGACGTATTACACCTAAGGCGCTTAACGGGTACAGGTTAATCAGTCTGATTCGCACTCAAGCTATGAAATAAATCACGAAGAGCAACTTCAATCTTAGAGCGCTCATTATCAGAGCAAGACTTGTAGTAATCAGAAAGCTGCTTGCACTCAAAGGCTAAAGCGGAAACCAACCGTACATTTTCAGTAGGAAGCCCCTTTTTTCGGCCAGAGCCCGAACGCTTACCGCCATGCTGTGCTTTGGCGTCTTTGTTTTTCATAGAAGAACACTCATTATTAACGCTAAGTGGCGTACCCCACCCATCCAAAAAGTAGAACTCAGGGGACTTATCCATATAGCTACGAGCAATGCGCACGGAGGTTTCTGGGTGTTCCATGTAACAATAGCCTTCACGGAACATACCTACATCGTGCTGAAAATCAGAAAGAAGCCTCTTGATGTCATCACCCATCGCAGCTTTGCATTGTACACTCATAACTTGATTCCTGTAACTCATTTCATGACTCTTGATTATTGTAACAGGTATCATAATTAAATCTTGAATTGTGTAACTAATTTCATGTGATGTACCTCTACAATCCAACACTTGATAATTGTAACGGGTTTCATGTGGAAACGATGCGCACCAGTGAATAAGCGACGACGACGAAAACTGAGGAGGAGAAGAGTTGAGCTTGGTGCGTCATTGTCATACATCCCCTACTCCTAGACCTTACAAGCTTTAACCAACGATTTAATGCAATCGGTTTGATATTTAAATCCCTTTCCTGTAGAACATTTTCGAAATCAATAAATCAACCACATCTATAAGGGAAAATGAGATGTTTAAGTATGCATTTCTGCTTTTGTCATTGGCTTCACATCTAGCGCATGCCGACTTAATTAAACCAGATGATAAAGATTACTGGACCGTTGATGGCCTAGCTCACTATGTAAGGTCCAGAGAAGATGACAACTACTACGTTCGCTTCGTTTCAAATCACAATAACCCATCGGTTGTCGCCTTTGCTGGCCGTGGACGTTTCTGTATTGATGAGGGTCAAACCACCAAAATGAAAGTTCAGTACCAATGGGTTAACTTTATTCAGCGATGCTCTTCTGGACGTGCCTATTGGATACCTAAATCACAACAAGGCATTAACTTCGTCAAAAAAGAGTTCTCAGGTAACTCAGACGTGCAAATCATGTTCAATAACGTGGTCTACTCTTTCTCCACAAAGAAATACACGTCTGTTAGACAGCATTGGGAAAGAACGTTAAAGACGCTAGGAAAAGCACTCTAGTGGTGGGCAGAGTACGCCCCGTATAGTAATACGGGGTGAAAGTCCAAGCTTATTGCAATCTAATGAGATATCACAAACTAATAAAATAACACTGTATCCAAGATTGGTGTATAGTGATGCACTGTGAATCACCATATATAAGTCTATACTTTACTTATGAAATCTGTACGCACGGCATTTACACTGTCAGAAGCACAACACCAAGAGTTGCAGAAAATATCAAGCTCAAGCGGTGTTTCTATCTCGTGGATCGTTCGACATGCTGTCTCTGAGTTTTTGAATCATCATAAAGACAATCATTTTAACCCTTTAGTAGCTCAACATAATTCTGAGGTTAATGAATGAAAGAAGTAACTAACTCTGACCAGCTAAGCCGTTTGCTAATTGAAAACTACAAGTCTATCAAGCACTGTGATATCAAAATGGGCTGTTTGAATGTTTTAATTGGTGCAAATGGAGCGGGAAAATCAAACTTCATTGGATTTTTAAAATTAATTCCGGCCATATTGGAGCATCGTTTGCAACTTACGGTGGGAAAATCAGGTGGCCCAGATGCACTTCTTCATTTTGGTCGGAAAGTATCTGATAACATCAAAGGCGAGTTTTATTTCGGAAACAACGGGTACAAATTTAATTTAGAGCCGACCAGCGATAATAGAATGTTGTTTTCTCGTGAATCTCTGTGGTGGAATATGGCTGGTGATATGGGTGTATATTCTGGTCACTTTGAATCTATGGTGGATAACCACCGTTCTGGTGTTAAACAATATACCCTTCCAATAATGCGTATGTGGAGAGTTTACCATTTTCACGATACAAGTGATTCAGCAAAAGTAAAGCAGGTTCACCGAATTAATGATAATGAATATTTACGTGAAGATGGCTCCAACTTGGCCGCATTTCTTTACCGTTTGAAAGAGAACCATAAAAACAACTACAAGCGTATAGTTAAAACTATTCAAATGGTGGCTCCTTTCTTTGGTGATTTTTATCTAAGGTCTACAGCAAGTAATTCAGACTTTATTGAATTGGAATGGACAGAAAAAGATCAAGACATACCTTTCAAAGCAAACGAACTTTCGGACGGAACGCTACGCTTTATCTGTTTGGCTACAGTTCTATTGCAACCTGAAGAGTTTATGCCAAGTGCGATTATTGTAGATGAGCCAGAGTTGGGCTTACATCCATACGCAATATCGGTTTTAGCTGCTTTAATTTCGGCTGCGAGCAATGAACATCAGTTGATAGTATCAACTCAATCTGTTGAATTAGTTAACGAATTTGATATCGAAGATTTAATAGTTGTTGATAGAGTGGACGGCGCATCTACTTTCAAACGCTTAGAAGAAGAGCACCTCAACGAATGGCTGCAAGATTACAGTCTAGGTGAAATGTGGAAGAAAAACTTATTGGGTGGGAGGCCACAACGTTGATACGTGTTAAGATTTTTGTTGAGGGCCAAACCGAAGAAACTTTTGTAACAGATGTTCTAGCCCCTCACTTCGCTCTACAGAATATCTTCTTTGTACCTATACTGGCTCAAACAAGCAGAGGCCATAAAGGAGGTATTGTAAGTTATGGTAAAATCAAACACCAAATTGAAAAGCTGTGTAAATCTGACAATGATGCTTATGTGACTACATTGATTGATTTTTATGCCTTGCCTACTGACTTTCCAGAAATACGTGCTCCAGAGTTAACAGCTAAACGAGATCTATTTGAAAAGGTTAACCACCTAGAAACCGCCTTCGAAAACGATATTGATCAGCCAAACTTCATTGGTAACTTAACATTACACGAATATGAAGCTTATCTTTTTTGTGACCCAACCCATTTTGGTTACTGGCTAGATGATAATGATGATGCGATAGAAAAGCTTATAGCCATAAAAGATTCTTTCGCTAGCCCAGAACATATTAACAATAGCCCACAAACTGCCCCTTCGAAGCGTATACTTTCAGTAATGCCAAGTTATAAGAAGACCGTTCATGGCCCGTTAATTGCCGATGATATTGGTCTTGATGAAATTCGTAGGCAATGTAAACATTTTAGTTCTTGGTTAGCCAAGATAGAAAAGCTGAATCAAAAATAAAAAGGGGCTCAAATTGAGCCTCTTTGGTTATATTAGACGTTTTAATACTCGCGCATTTCTTAATATTTTTCGCGCAACTCCTATGTCGTTCGAAGCACCTAACTCTAGTAGGGCAATGCCTATCAGCACTTGCTGTGCTGTGACCAACTGTCCAGTTGGGAGTTCTAAACGATCATATCTCATTACAAAGTTTTTCCAGTCTTCACATGAACTTAGTTCTCTGCCCCTACTCATTCGCATCAACCGTTTACACTCTGGAGGAATGGAATTCCCCCTATCCCATCCCTTGATTGTCCTCACACTTTTGAAACAAAGATGCGCTGCATCCTCTACTGATAAACCGCATTCAAACTCACGAAAAATATAGTTTTTTGTCATTTCGTGATACTTCATGATTTACTCTCTCAAAAACGAAAGAATTTATTAACCTATTGATTGTTTTAACATGAAAACCATTGAACATAAGTAGACATAATGCGTACTTGGATTGTGGGCGCAATTTACTAATGCCCAGTTTGAGCCATTAAAAAATCCGCCTCCACATCTGGTACTTATCATACAGCTCATGCGAAAATGCTATGTGTTCATCTAAAGCTGAAACTGATTAATCAATGAAAGTACTTGCTCTCTCTCTTTCTCTTCTTCTTTTATCTGGCTGTTCTACCACTATTAAGGAGGATTTATCATTTATTGAGAATGTTGAGTATGAGCATGTTATTGGCGTACCAAGAACTAACAAAAAGAATGTGATGTTTACCTATAGTCGCGAAGGCAAGAAAGATCGAACTGTGGTTTTAACTATCGATTTTGAACCAGTCGTAATGCGCTTTAAGCTTTGTGAAAACAATGGCCAATATGATGGTTTGAGTGATGCTGATATCAGTGTAATTCCAAAGCTCACCATTAACTGTTACTCGTGGGTTGCAATCCATCCACTCGAAAATGATAAATATCTTCTTTCCTACGAACTGAACCTGTTGTTAGGGTTTCAACCAAAGTATATCGACGGCAAGAAAGTTCTCGAGCCTATTATGAAGAAACTTGCCCAGTATAAGGCTGTTTATCGTCCTGACTCAGTCGCGTATCCATTAAAAAGATACTCTAATGATAAGTTAGTTGAATCTACGTTCGTTGATTTCAATTTATAGCGAGCGTTTGATGTCCGCCCCCACAATGTTTAGATATTAAATTATCTGCCTTTTATCTCGTATTTACCTCTTATAATCACAGCCAATAAGTGACACTGTATCTTTTTATAGTGAAGTCAAACTAGAGCTTTCTGTCATATTACAACTTATCATTTCTACGCTCAGAGATCGGACTCTAACATTTCTTTCTAATCCAAACATTCCAAAAGCTATCTGTGACACCATAACTCATAAGAACAAAATGCTATGGAATAGTGAGTGCTTACAGATAAAAGGTTACTCTTTGTAATTAAATTACAACAAAGGGGTGCGCCACTTTGTTGTGGAGATGAATATCTCATTCTAACTCATTGTATTTAAATGACTTAGTGTGAAATTCTCATTACTTAATCGTGTGATTCATTTTGGCTCAAAGATAATTTCCTATGGAAAATATCTTTGCAGTGTAAATAAAAAGAGAGCAGTTTCCTGCTCTCTCCTATATAAATAAACGGCTCTACTCTTTTGGCTTTGCTTGCTGTCTGATTTCTTCAGCGACAATTTTGATGGCTTCTGCTGTACTTATCCCCTGTGCCATTAGCTCTTGGATTTTTTCAACAGCTTTTTGTTGTTCATGGTGAGATAGAGATGGGAAATCATCTAGCATAAAAAAGGCTCCTATTTACTTAGGAGCCGACTATATTATGATTTCTTTATTATCACCAGAACTTCTAATAACTTCCTAAGAAGTTGATATAGGCACCCATTGAGTTTTCGTTGGTGTAACTTGCACCGACATCCATTTGGAACAGGTTCAATGGTGATAGACCTATACCAGCAGTAATAGTATCGTCTAGATTGTCATAGGCGAGATTACGTCGCCACCCTGCCCTTAGCTTAAGTTGACGCATGATGTCGATTTCACCGCCGACTCTCAGATATTGAGTGTTATCATTAAAATTTGTGTAACGCTCATCTTCATTAATATCGTAATCGACACTTAGTGTAGCGTAGTCGGCAACTAAGCCCACGCCAACTGTGTATTGAGGTTTCATTTCATAAGCGTATGAAGATGCAGGAATAGATCTAGTCTCACTTGAAATAGATGATTCTAAAGTCTGCTCACCGAGCTCCTGAGTCATAATATCTCGGGAAACAAGGTTCATCGCTGATACACCAGCGCGTAAAGGCCCATGGAACCAAAGGAAACCAGCATCCATGTTAAACATGGTTTCGCCAGTGCCATTGTCTCGGACGTCTTTGATATCATAATTATTTATGTTTGCACTATACACATAGGTGTAGACACGTTGAATCTTAGGTGAAATACCAAAAGATATGTGTTGGCCAAGGAAGGTTTGATACTTAGCCAGAGAAATACCAACTTCAGTCACCCCAATAGCAACTGCGTTGACAGTGCTGAGTTCAGCATTAACGGCCACGTTTAAATCACTATTACCAGTGTCAGCATCGGTGTAGATATCTGTTTGTGCAAATGATTCCGCATAGGCCTTACCGAAAAGGTTCGCTGCAATAAAACTATTTGGTATTGCGAAAGCGACTACCCCCCCAATTTCGAGCTTTGCAATATCATTTTCTAAACCATTGAGGGTAGTTTGAAGTCGAGCAGCATCTTCAGAAGTAATACTATTGCTACTGACAGCACTATTAATGATGTCAGCAGCTTGGTCTAATCCATCAACCATCTCGTGCTCATCATTATAGGCTAAGCCAAATGAGGGGATGATCATACCAACATCGTCGTTGCGTCTATAGATTGCTGTGATGGCTGGGTTGTAGAAAGGTGCTGTTAAGAAGTTTGCAGAAACAACCCCGACTCCCCCCATTGCATCGCCTCGTGCTTCTACTGCATAGGTGGCTGCATAGGAACTTGTTGAAGCCAAAGCGATAGACAACGATAAGATTTTTATTGAATTTTTCATATCGATATAAACTTTCTATTTCCTTATGTTTATATCGTCCTATTGTGTCTTAACTTTAATTATTCCTCTATAGAAACGTCATATGTTTTACTAATTATTTGGGACTGTTCAACAATTATTGGGCCTTGCCATCTTTGATGAGTCATGGATACGGCTAAGACGTATCGACCGGGTTCAACAATATTCGGTTCTAAAGCGTTTGGATAATCGGACTCATAGGTGTCTCCCCACACTTTATTATATTGTCCATCAACATAGTTATATAGAGCCGTATCTAACTTTGGCAAAGGGCAATGAGAATTCAATAACGCATTTCTTTCGACCCTCCATTGATCTTTGGATTGCCAGCGTACCGTGACTTTTGCCTTCGGTTCGCCGAATACTATCCAAGAGCTCCATGAAGTCTGATCTTTGGCTGTAACATCTAAGCGATATAAGCCCATAGGGATTTTGCTGTTTAGATTGTAACGCTTAACGTATGATTTAATCTGTTCTTCATTTTCAGCTAGCTTAACAAAGGAATTATCTGTAGAAATGCTTTTCTGCACCCAGCGAGAGAGTGAAATATCAGTGACATCTTTTCGAGACGCAATTTCAATTAGCGCACGATATGAATCTCGTCCTGGGCTTTGGGTTTCGATTGCACGAACCGTAACCCCTTTTATCCAGTCAGGGAAGGGTTTTGAATCTAGACCTTTGCCGCAATCAACTTGAAGTGACTGCTGAAACAGCTCATTAAGGTGTGGTGAGATTGCTCTATTCTTCTCCTGTTGCCAAACTTCAACTAACGATGTAAACATCGCTGGGAGATCATTATTCAGCAAATAACGGTGGGCTTGAGTTAGCGGAGAATTACTCTCAAACCATGGGATATTAGCCGCAGAGGTAGGCGTGCTAGCTAGCACGCCTAGAAGTAACGCTTTAAATTTCATCAGGCCTTCATTTTGTAGCCAACCCCACGAAGGGTTTCAATTTCCAATCCAGGCAGCTTCTGTCGTAACTGAAGAACATGAGTATCGACTGTTCGAGTCGTTGGGAAATGATTGTACCCCCAAACATGATCGAGTAGCTCGTCACGAGTAAATACGCGGCCTAAGTTACTTGCTAAGAATAAAAGCAAATCGAATTCAGTTCGGGTTAATGTAATGGACTCATCTTTATAAAAGACTTCACGAGTTGCTTTATCTATCACTAAATGTTGAGTTTTTACTTTGCTGTCATCTTGAGCATCAGACTCAGGCGCTCTCAGCTGAGCACGAATACGAGCAAAAAGCTCAGCTTCCGCAAAAGGCTTCGTTAGATAGTCGTTTGCTCCCGCATCTAACCCCGTAACCTTGTCTTTTACTGTTACCAGTGCGGTTAACAAAATGACAGGAACATCTTTTATCGCCTTCCAGCCAACCAGATGCTCTACGGAATCACCATCCGGCAATTGACGGTCCAAAATAACAAGATCCGCCTTATCCCAATATTGCTCTACATCAGCAATGGTTTCAGAGTGAAAACATTCATACCCTGCTTGTTCTAGGCTGACTAACAGGCCATCGGCTAGGTTTTTATCGTCTTCAACAAGAAGCAGTGTCTGTTTCACAAGGTATCTCCAATATAAACGTTGTTGGCGGTCCAATCAGGGTCATTTTACCCCCCATTCTGCCTACCATAGATTCAACGATTGTTAAGCCTAAACCAAGACCAGCTTTACTAACAAATGGCTTACGTAATTGTCGCCAATCTTTTTGAGTTAACTCGCCTTGGTCTATCACTTTAACGGTAATTAAATTATCATCAGTGCTGACATCCAGCACTATCGGCGCAACACCATATTTGGTCGCGTTGCGTATCAGGTTATCAATACAAGTTCCTAGCCAATAAACATTCAGCTTTGCTGCTACATCATGATTGACTGCTAATTGGATCTTGCCATTAAATTCTTCATCAACTTTAAACTCTAACCATTCTTTCACTGATGGCACCCATTCGGTGGCCAGAGGTTTATTGTCTGATTGTAAGTAATCTTTGCTGGCTTCAGCCAGCTGTCTTAAGCGCCGAGAGTCTTCACACAGTCGACGAAACTCATCATAAACTGACTCAGGCAGCTTTTCGAACTCACGCCGAAAACCTTCGACCGTTAGAGATAGACTCGCGATCGGGGTTCTAAGTTCATGTGTTAGTATCTGAAGAATCAACATTCGACTCTTCATTTCTTGGCGTTTAGTGTTCCAACGGTAAACAGACCATCCTAAAACCAACAGAATATTGGCAATAACCAATATGACCATGCTGACTCGAAGTATCTGAGAGTGATCTTCAACATCCCAACAGAGATTCCCCCTTTGGACAAAACAGCTATTCGACTCGCTTTTTAGCTGAACACTTAATCCTGCGTCATCTGCATTTTGTTTCCAAATACTTTCTGGGAAAACTAAGTAACTATCATTTTGACGTAGCCACATCTCACCCTGCTCAAGAAACATACTCGATCCTGAAAGCAACGCGAGTATTGTTTCTTCGTTCATTCTTTGCAAGCGGCCAAGCAGTGTTTCCCTTGGCGCTAATGGCCTCTCCTTAATATGCATATACTGTTGGAGCTGCTCTTGTCTTTCAGGATGTAACGAAACATAACGTTTGGCATAAGTACCGCCACCCGGGTGAATTAACCCACTGCGTGCAAACCATTTTTCACTCAGCTTTGTCCCTTTACAAACTGCTCGAGTAAATACCAACGGTTCAGTAATCAACGGGCTTAACGGCAGTTTCCCAGTACAGTTTTGTGCCAGTTGATACAAACGTTGAATATCTTTCAATGGATAAGACGAGGTCTGAGGAAGCATTGAATCTGGGGTGATCAAACGGGTTGGGTAATCAGATTGTATGATACGAATATCGTAAGATGCACTGAATTGATCCTGGCTGAAAGAATCGACAAATTGATCGATGCGTTCAGGCAGCGAATCAGCATTAGCACTGAAACTCAATGCTGCTGTACATACTGTTAATATATTGAAAACCGTTCTAATCAATGCAAAAATTCTATAAATCAGTAGGTTAGATTTAGAGTAAAACATTATGGCAAAAATATAAATTTCAAATGTAATATTGGTGTCAATAATGCTACTCAGAAAACAAAAGAAGCCAGCAGTTGCTGGCTTCTTACTTAGTTAGACTATGTTACAGAGCTTTAGAAATGGCGTCTACACTCTCTTTCGCGTCACCAAATAGCATCTGTGTATTGTCTTTAAAGAACAGCGGGTTTTGCACTCCTGCATAACCTGTGTTCATAGAGCGCTTAAACACAATAACGTTTTTCGCATTCCAAACTTCTAGAACCGGCATGCCAGCAATCGGACTGTTTGGATCTTCTTGCGCTGCTGGATTAACAGTATCGTTTGCACCAATCACGAGAACTGTGTCGGTTTCATCAAAATCGTCGTTAATTTCATCCATTTCCAGAACGATATCGTACGGAACTTTCGCTTCTGCCAAAAGTACGTTCATGTGACCCGGTAACCGGCCAGCAACTGGGTGAATGCCAAAACGTACTTTTATACCCTTAGCTCTCAGCTTCTCAGTAATTTCATGAACTGGGTATTGTGCTTGAGCAACAGCCATTCCGTAACCTGGAGTGATAATCACCGACTTAGAGTTTTTCAGCATTTCAGCGACTTCATCCGCAGTGGATTCACGGTGCTCTCCATGCTCAACATCGGTTGAAATAGAAATTTCCTGACCAAAACCGCCTGCGATAACACTGACAAACGAACGGTTCATTGCTTTGCACATAATGTACGAAAGGATGGCGCCTGAAGAACCAACCAAAGCCCCCGTTACGATGAGAAGATCGTTTGCAAGCATGAAGCCTGCCGCTGCGGCAGCCCAACCAGAGTAAGAGTTAAGCATTGAAACGACGACTGGCATATCAGCACCGCCGATAGAAGCGACAAGATGATAACCAAACGCGAATGCAATCAATGTCATTACAATAAGTGCGAACATGCTGCCATCAGCGTTCACAAAATGCATCATAAGCAAAGTCGAAACAACAACTGCTGCCAAGTTCATTTTATGTTTGTGCGGAAGGTTCAAAGGAGAAGATGAAACAATACCTCGAAGCTTACCAAATGCGACAACAGAGCCCGTAAAAGTTACCGCACCGATGAACACACCCAAGAAGACTTCAACTAAATGAATCACATGTTCAGCGTGTGTCGCAGCTTCTGGTGCATCTAGGTAGCTGTTGTAGCCCACCAAAACCGCAGCCATACCAACAAAGCTATGAAGAATTGCAACCAACTCCGGCATTTCGGTCATTTCTACTTTCTTAGCGTAATGAATACCAATGGTGCCACCAATTGCCATTGCGATAATGATCCAAACAAAGCCTTGAGATTCAGGACCAAAGATCGTTGCAATCAAGGCGATCGTCATACCGGCAATACCGTAGTAATTACCTGATTTCGCTGATTCTTGTTTGGATAAACCAGCTAGGCTCAAAATAAAGAATAATGCAGCAACAATATAAGCTGCTTGTACTAATCCTGCAGACATTCTCGTTACTCCTTAGTCTTTACGGAACATTTCAAGCATACGTTTAGTGACGGTGAAGCCACCAAAAATGTTGATACTTGCAATTAAAACGGCAATAAATGCCAAGAAAGATACAACCCCATTCCCCTGACCTATCTGCAATAAAGCACCAACAACAATGATGCCTGAAATTGCATTAGTCACAGACATAAGAGGAGTATGGAGTGCGTGCGTTACGTTCCAGACAACGTAATAACCTACAACACACGCGAGGACGAACACCGTAAAGTGAGAGAGAAATGCTGCAGGCGCGACAGACGCAATCCAAGCAAAAGCACCAACACCAATAGCTAAAGCGGCAAGCTTCTTGACCGGAGAAACTGGCTCTGCGATTTTTTCTTCAACTTTCTCTGGCTCAGCAGGTTTCTGTTGCGGCTGAGCTGATACTTTTATCGGAGGAGCAGGCCATGTCACTTCTCCTTCTTTAACAACCGTAACACCGCGAAGAACAACATCTTCAAAGTCGATATCAATATTACCGTCTTTTTCTTTGCAAAGTAGTTTAAGCAGGTTAACTAAGTTAGTCGCATAAAGTTGAGATGATTGAGTCGGTAATCGGCCAACCATATCGGTGTAACCGACAATTTTAACACCATTGTCAGTCGTAATGACTTTATCTGCTTGAGTGTATTCGCAGTTACCGCCGTTAGCAGCCGCTAGGTCGACAATGACACTTCCCGCTTTCATGCTATCCACCATTTCTTTGGTGATTAGCTTAGGCGCAGGCCGGCCTGGAATGAGTGCCGTTGTAATAATGATATCAACATCTTTAGCCTGTTCAGCATAGAGCTCTTCCGCTTTTTTGTTGAATTCATCTGACATCTCTTTTGCGTAGCCATCGCCCGCACCAGAATCTTCTTTGAAATCGACTTCTAGGAACTCAGCTCCCATCGATTGAACTTGCTCTTTGACTTCCGGACGAACGTCAAACGCTCGAACAATTGCCCCTAAGCTACCAGCAGCCCCAATTGCAGCAAGGCCAGCAACACCAGCCCCAGCCACAAGCACTTTGGCGGGTGGAACTTTACCTGCCGCTGTAATTTGGCCTGTGAAGAAGCGACCAAACTCATGGGCAGCTTCAACCACTGCACGGTAGCCGGCAATATTGGCCATTGAAGACAATGCATCTAACGCTTGTGCCCTTGAAATTCGAGGCACTGAATCCATTGCCATTACGTTAATGTTCTTGCTCGAAAGCTTTTCCATCAACTCTGGGTTTTGAGCTGGCCAAATAAAGCTGATGAGTGTAGCACCCTCTTTAATTAAGGCGATTTCATCGTCGCTTGGTGCGTTAACTTTAAGAATGAGGTCTGACTGCCATACCTCTTCCGTGGTGACAATTTTGGCACCAGATGATTCAAAGGAGGAATCATCAAAACTTGCAAGTTCCCCTGCACTAGATTCGACATTAACATCAAACCCTAACTTCAACAGCTGCTCAACCGACTTGGGCGAGGCAGCCACTCGCGTTTCACCCGCGAGTATTTCTTTTGGCACACCAATTTGCATAGCTATTCCTTGACTACTGGCAACAATGATTAACTGTTTTTATCTAACGGTTTCATTAACTTCAAGCACTTTGTAACAAAAATACAAAATATCATTACATATAACCGTTGGTAATGAAGCACTTCGAGTATTACATGATGATGAAACAACGCTTTCACTAAAATTTGAGAGGTCGTACCAGCTGCATTTAATTATTAATTAAATCAGATAAATAGCGGTAATACACAGAATAAAAGAGCCATCAGCATAACGACTAATGGCTCTTAAATTTATGACATTCATCAAGTTGGAAAGACTAATTAAAAATATTATCGCCCATCTGATCGATAAACATTTGCGCTTTTTTTAACATAAATTCATTAGCATCCGATTCAGAAGACAGAACATCTGAGCGTATAAATCGATGCTCTTTAATTTGCCCTTCAAATTCTTTTGTAATACGACCTGCGATTCGATACTGACCACCTTCAGGCTGAGCTTCTTGGTAAATCAGAAAGCCTTTATATTCTATTGGTTCAACTTCGGCTTTAGCTTGCTCTTTACTAGCGCCACCAAACAAACGAGAAAATAGTCCCACCTAGTACTCCTTAGGTATCTTGCTTATGCATAATCAGAGGTTTTTCAAACCATTCAAGTTCCGTATCATCATCGAATCTTGGTTGGCTAAACATGATTGGAACTTCATCTTTACGATTTCTTCTTCTATCGTCAACTATCATTGTCAACGCAGCTTCAACAGCTGTGACTGAATACCTCTTAAGAACAACGAGCCTTTCCTCTGACAGCGCAGATAAGAAGTCGATATCATGACGAATATAAACAGGTCTAAGTTGACTTAGGGCCAAACAAGCCAAATCTGCGAGTTGTTCATGATCAAACTGGTCAGTGTATTTACTGTGAGCTAAAACCTGGCCTACAAGAGTTTCCATGTAGTTGTGAACATCAACACTAATTTGCATAAACCTTAACTCCTTTAAGATTTGGAATTTTCTTATGAGTATCAGTTAACTATAAGGCACAAAGTGGGATTCGGGGTATTTTGCCGTCACTTTTTGACCATTGTTTATACTAACACTCACTTTTCATTCATTAGTTTAGTAAAAAGCTTGGAAAATCATCAAATCAAAGTATTCTAAGGCTTGTATATTAAGAAGTTAATAAATAAGGCTAAGGCTAGGTACATGTCGTTTTCTTTGGTAACAACAAATTGGTTTCGTTTAACGTTTCCGGTGCTGCTGTTAGCGATGATTGGTTTGGGCATGAATAATGTGATTCTTCTCACTCAAGCCAACTTAGGCATTACTGCAAATCTCCCCTATTTTTTATTCCTGAGTGTTATCGGATTAGGTCATGCCTTCAAACAGTGTCGAATTGCTATGGTGGCACTGACCATGCTTGTCGTCTATTGGTACATACAAGAACACCTACAAAGCTCACTCTCTACAGGCTCTACTTTACTTGAGCTCTCTCTATTAGCATTTGTTGTCCCTATTGCTTGTGCGTTGGTGTATCCATACAAAGAAAGAGGCGTACTAAGTCGGTCATTTATAATCTACATTGTTACACTGTCACTCATGGGTTTGTGGTGTTACCTTATCCTCACGCATTTCTATGAAGGTGGCTTCAAAAGCTTTGATAAAACCTTTCTCTACTCTGAGCCAAGTGTCTCTAGGTTACCTCTGATACTGGTTCTGTATTCGATCGGCGCCGTATTATTAAGTGCGATATTCGTTTTAAAAGCCAATCGTATTATTGACGCGGTGGTATACTCAGCTATAACGCTTTCAACTGTTACGTTTACCTTCTTCCACATTCAATATGTGTCCAGCACTATGTTCACCCTATCGGGTTTTCTCTTGCTCATTTACATGTTTTCAGCGAGTTACGAGCTTGCCTTCAAAGATAGATTAACCGATATTCCTGGTCGTCTGGCATTAGAGTCTGATTTGCGTCACCTAGGTAAGCGCTACACTATCGCTATGCTTGATATCGACCATTTCAAATCATTTAACGATACTTATGGCCACGAAACCGGAGATGATGTCCTTAAACTTGTCGCCAGTAAAATGAAGCAAGTCGGGGGACGAGCAAAGGTCTATCGTTATGGGGGGGAAGAGTTTACGGTTTTGTTCAAAAATAAAAACGTAGAGGAGGCCTTGGATCACTTAGAACTGTTACGAGCTTCCATAGAAGAATATGAAATGGTTGTAAGAAACGAGAAATCCAGACCCAAAAATGACAAGACAGGCGCCAAAAAACGTAAAAGATCGAGCTCCCATGATCACGTTAATGTGACAATTAGTATTGGGGTCGCAGATTATAGTGACGCTGATAATGTCGGTGAAGTGATGAAGAGTGCTGATGCGGCTTTATATAAAGCCAAGCGTGCAGGACGAAACCGTGTCGAAATTGCATAATTTACATATAAAGGCTCAATTTATTGAGCCTTTAAACTATTAGGATAAAATCGCTTACTCGATATAACTGAATCGATTACGACCTTCACTTTTTGACTTGTAGAGCCCCTCATCTGCCTTTGAATACATCACATCTGGTATTTCGCTACCTTTGGGAGTGAAACTGCACACGCCTTGTGACACCGTCACATAGTCGGAGACTAAACTATATTCATGTTTGATTGCTAAGGTTTCGAGTGTAGATTGAATACGTCTTGCGTGCTGCTGAGCATGTTCGGCGTCCGTATGACCTAATACAATAACAAACTCCTCCCCACCGTATCTCCCAACAATCTCACCGCTGCGTGAAAATAAGGAGTCCAAGGCTTGAGCAATCTCTATCAAACACTTATCCCCTTCAATATGACCATAGTTATCGTTGTAGAGTTTAAAGTGATCAACGTCGAGCAAAATCAAGCTCAGCGGTAGGCTGTGACGACCATGGACAGCAATCATTTCTTTAAGTTTTTCATCAATGTAGCGACGATTCTTCACTTTAGTCAGGCCATCTTCACTGGCTAATTTTTCCAGCTCTTGGTTCACCTTAGCCAATTCGGCCGTTTTTTGGTTAAGTTCACGACGCATAAAGGCAATGCGTTGCATCGCAATTAATTTGGAAGCAAGAACCAATTTATCGACGGGCTTGGTTAGGTAGTCATCCCCACCCGCTTCAATTGCATTAGCGATCATCGTTGGTTCATCGTGACTACTAAGAAAAATGATGGGTATCCACTCTTTGTAAATGGAACGAATACGCTTAGAAACTTCAAAACCATCCATTTCAGGCATTGAAATATCGAGTAAGATGAGTTCTGGTTCAAATGTGGGGTACATTTCTAATGCCTGTTCCCCTGATTCGGCCATTTCGACGGTATGGCCCAGCTGTTTTAGACGAATAGCCAATTGCATGCGCTCCATTTGCACATCATCGACTAAAAGTATTTTCATCGAAGATCCCGATAATTCCACTCGCGTTACCTGTTATTTATAAACTGGCCGAAAAATCAGCTGGTTATAAAAAATAATACTCTAAGGTCACCAATTCCTCCACTATGGTTGACATTTAATGTGGATTTTTTAGGATAACGCCGCTGTATACGTAAAATTTATGAGATAAAAATTAATGTCTGACGCAAATCAAACAGAACAACCTAAAGTTGACCTTTCGACAGTTTCAGCAGAGCTTCGTCAAGTCATCGAATTTGACGATGTACCTGAAGCGATGCACTTCATGGTGACATCCATTCACGAAGTCTCTGAAGAAGCGGTTCGGGAAGCTTGGGATGAGCTACCAAAAAGTGCTCAAAATGTTCTAGATAACTTCGAGCAATTTCATGCTCTAATCTCTGTGAGTCAGGCGTTTGCAGGTGTTAATGTAATGGAAGAGTTCCCAACGTTAAAGCTACCTGAAGATATGACTGATGAGCAGAAAGAAGAGTATCGTGCTCAGCTTCTTGATCAAGTTCTTCATAACTGTGTAAAAGATATGGTTAAACAGATTAAGAAAGCACGTCGTGACCCCATTTTAAAGCGTGATTTCACTGACGTTTTCGCCAAGTAACAACACCAAAAATCGCCGCATGATACAGTACGGCGTTTTTAATGGCTCAATACAACATCTTTTTGGGTCACACTCACCCCTTTAATTTGTGCAAACACTTCAAGCCCTTCTTCGAGTTCTAGCTCATCTTTGGCCCAAGCGGTAATCGTCGCCCATAAATAACACTCTTTATCCAGTTTTAGCTTAACTGAAACACTTTGACGCTTTGCACCGTTTGAGTGAGTTTGTATTTGATCAATTGTGGCCTTAAGTATGTTTCGTATCGAGCTTTTATCCGGTCTATCCAATGCAATAGACACATCACTGGCTCTTACTTGAAGTCTGACTTTGGCATTATTCTCCATTTCTAAACGCTGAACCCAGAGGCAAACATTTTCAGCCAGCTTAACCTTAGTCAATGCATAGTCTGAGTTATGGTGAAGGATTTTAGCCTCAAATAGCGAGCTTTGATCAGAGAAAGATTGCCAAGGTCTCATCGCTCTTGAAGACCATACCTCCTCGAGGTTTCCTGAAGTCACCACTTTGCCATCATCAATCACGACAATGTGATTTGCTAGGCGTACAACTTCATTCAAACTATGAGAGACATAAAGGATCGGAATTTCTATTTCGCTCGCCAGCTGTTCCAAAAATGGTAAAACTTCTCGTTTGCGAGGGATATCAAGCGAAGCCAGAGGTTCATCCATAAGAAGTATTTGGGGTTTAGATAATAACGCTCGACCAATGGCAACTCTTTGCTTTTCTCCACCTGAAAGTTGGATTGGGAATCGTTTCAGAAGTGGCTCAAGAGCAAGCAGCTTAATTATTTTATCATAGTGGTTTTGGTCAAAATCTTTCACACCATAAAGAAGATTCCCCTTTACACGATAGTGCGGAAAAAGCCTCGATTCCTGAAACACGTAACCAACCTGACGCTTATACGCAGGAATATTCAGTTTGGTCTGAAAGCTATATAGTGTCTTGTTCGAAACAACAATCTCTCCTTCATCAGGGGCTCTTAAACCCGCTATAACATCAATAATTGATGTTTTACCTGCCCCAGAGCGGCCGAAAATAGCCGTTATCCCTTTTCCCGGTATAGACACATCAACATCGAATAACTGCTCATCGAGAGTCTGCTTAAATTGGATTAGGATATTACTCATCGTTGTGTTCCTAATCTTTTGGCGCACTGACGATTCAACATTTCCGAGCCGATTAAAGAAGCTAAAGCAATGACTACAGAGATTGCGCACAAGCGCATCGTTTCTAATTCTGCTCCAGGCGTTTCAATGAAAGTAAACATAGCTAAAGGAATCGTCTGGGTTTCTCCGGGAATATTAGATACGAAACTGATCGTTGCGCCAAACTCCCCTAGGCTACGTGCAAATGAAAGCATTGTCCCTGTGATGATTCCGGGAATTGTCAGTGGTAACGTGATGGTAAAGAAGATTTTAAGTGGAGAGGCACCAAGTGTTGCGGCTGCCTGCTCAAGTTTAGGATCTACACTATCTAAGCTCAGGCGAATTGAACGAACCATCAGAGGTAGAGCAACAATCACACACGCAAGTACCGCCCCTTTCCAGCTGAAAGAGAAGACTAGCCCGAAATATTCGTACAACCATTGGCCAATAAAACCTTGGCGTCCCATTGAAATCAGGAGTAAGTAACCAATAACAACAGGAGGAAGTACCAAAGGAAGGTGAATTAAGCTGTCGAGCCAGCTTTTACCGATAAACTGCTTTTTAGCCAGCAGCCAACCAAATCCAATCCCGATAGGAATCAGCCAACAGATAGTATAAAGCGCAACTTTTAGGCTAAGCATTAGCGCCTGATATTCGTAATCAGAAAGCAATGAAGATAATCCTAGTTAAATCCGTATTGTTTTAGTATCGCTTGCGCTTTTTCACTTTGGAGAAAAGCCTCAAACTCTAAAGTGGCCGGTTTTTCGTTTAATCTAGCCATAGGATACGTAATTAGTGAGTAAGTCGAAGATGGCAAGGTAGCGACAATCTTCACTTTATCACTCACCATCGCATCGGTTATATACACTATCCCTAGAGGCGTTTCTCCTCGCTCAACAAGTGTTAGTGCTACCCTCACATTATTGACCGGCGCTAGATGATCTCTCAAAGATTCCCACACACCTAACGTCTCTAATGACTCTTTAGCATACATTCCTGCTGGAACAGCATTAGTTTGCCCTATCGCAATTCTTTGCCCAGACAGTTTCTTCAACCACTGTTCACTACTTCGCACATCAAAATTGGTAGGCTTATTTAACGGAGCAATAACTACTAACTGATTTTCAGCCAAATTAGTGACATTGTCACTCTGTATCATGCCCTTTTGAATAAGGTAGTCACTCCACCTAAGGTTGGCAGAGATAAAGATGTCTACGGGCGCCCCGTTAAGGATCTGCTTAGCAAGTGAAGAAGAACCTGCAAATACAGGGGTCACTTTCGTACCTGTTTCTGTTTGAAATTCTTCTGCCAGCTTCTTAATCACATTGGTCATTGAGGATGCCGCATAAACATTAACAGACGCATGAACCACAACGGAAGTAAACAGCGTAAAAATAACGACAGTCAGTCGCTTAAAAAAAATCATCATCTATTTCAGTTATAAAGTTCTGGCCAGATTACATCGAGCTTCATATGTTGTTCAACAGCATCGGCAATACGGTCTATAGCGAGCTCTTGATTTTTATGATGGTCAATTGCGCGAATATCCGCAGCACCTGCCCACCGGCACACCAGTTCCATTGCTTCAGGGGTATCCAAAATACCATGTAGATAGGTACCAAAGATTTGATTGCAATCACTGATTACGCCATCTGATAAACCATTATCTAAAGAAATCGGGGATAAGCCTTCACCGGATGTCCTGCCAACATGAATTTCATACCCGCTCACAGGAACCGATTCGTTACATAGTTCGAGTATTCCTCTTACATTGGTCAGCGCTTTTTCTTTCGTCAATTCAGTTTCAACAGGTAAATAGCCTAAAGCATCTGCGCGCCCCGCTTTACCTTCAACACCGAAAGGATCGTGAATCGCCTGTCCTAGCATTTGGTAACCACCACAAATTCCCATAAGCTTGCCGCCTAGCCTAACATGTCTTGCAATGTCTTTGTCCCAACCTTGGCTGCGTAGATACTCCAGATCCGCTCTTACAGATTTACTCCCCGGTAAAATAATGAGATCGGCTTTATCAAGCTTCTCGCCTTTACCTACATAACGAAAGTGAATATCCGGATTCTGCCTTAGTACATCAAAATCGGTATGATTGCTGATTCTGGTTAACACAGGGACAACCACATTCAACTTTGCCGATTCACTAGAAGACTGCTCATTATTTATCGCATCCTCCGCCTCTAGGTCGAAACCATGCAGATAAGGAAGCACGCCAAGTACTAGCTTATTGGTTCGTTGTTCTAACCAATCTAACCCCGATTGAAGCAAAGATATATCACCTCTAAATCGATTGATTACAAAACCTACAACTCGGTTCTGCTCAGATTCAGAAAGAAGATCTAATGTGCCAACTAAGTGCGCAAACACGCCGCCACGATCAATATCGGCGATGATAATAACAGGTACATCGGCTTCTTCAGCAAACCCCATATTAGCGATATCGTTTTCACGAAGATTAATTTCTGCGGGGCTGCCAGCCCCTTCGATCATAACAGCCTCAAATTGTTCTTGAAGCACTGAAAACGATTCAAGCACAGTCGGCAAGGCCATTTGCTTATAATTCTGATAGCCAATCGCCTCCATATTACTTAGAGCCTTACCTTGTAATATGACCTGTGCACCTGTGTCTGAGTTAGGCTTGAGCAGAACAGGATTCATGTGCACAGTAGGAGCTACTTTAGCAGCCTTAGCTTGAACCGCTTGAGCTCGACCTATCTCACCGCCATCGGACGTAACAGCACTATTCAGTGCCATATTTTGTGGCTTAAAAGGAGCAACTTTTACCCCTTTTCTTGCCAAAACACGACATAACGCGGCCACGAGTACACTTTTCCCGGCGTCAGATGTGGTGCCTTGAACCATTAGTGCTTGTAATGCTGATTGCATAATCTATTAATTTTACGAGTCTTTTTTCGGTATTCTTTAATCATAGCCTCTTTGGCTTTGTTGACTCAATAAATGAATCGAATATGAATACTCTCCTCAGAGGTTATTCAAAATAGCTATGGCTTAATAGCACCATCAACAACGAAACTTTTCCAAAAGGAAATCATATGAAAAAAGTTATTTTGGCTACCGCTACTGCTCTAATTCTTTCACCTACTCTGGTACTCGCAAAGGCAGATCATACTTCATCTGGCATTCAGTTTAATGGTCCCGTTGATCTGTCAACTGTGGACTCTTTACTCGCAGACAGCAACATGTTTACAGAGAAGAACGTGGTCGTCGATGGAAACATTGTTCGTCAAGTTAAAGGCGATACGTTTGTGTTTTCTGATGGAAAGAGTGAAATTCAAATTGAGATCGATGATGATGTCCGACTTAACCAGGCGATAGATGCGACAACAAACCTGCGTATTTTTGGTGAATTTGAAGGTGGAAATACTCCAGAAATTGAAGTCGATCGTATTCAACTGCTTTAAAGATAAAGTAATTTATCTCCCACTGCGTTAAGATTTGGCTTGCTTATTGCAAGCCTTTTTTATAGTCAAAAACTTGATGCGAGTCGGAGTACTACCCTTGAAAAAGATCATCCTAACCAGTGCGTTCATCTGTGCTGGTTTCGCTGGCGCGGTAAATGCGAACAACTTTAACTATAACTTCTTTGAAGTACGCACAGCGGTGAACCCTGAAATGAGCGGTGTTGAATTCAGCACACTCTTCACTGACAACTCTCATTTTATCCTGAGAGCGGATACACAGTTCGACAACGACTACGATTTGGCTGGCGGTATTGGCTTTAATGGACCAATCAGTCAGTTTGCTGACGTATATGGTCAATTACTTGTACACCAAACTAAATTTACTGAAGAAGCTGGCGGTGACACCGATACTGTTGCAGAAGTCAATATTGGCTTTCGCATGTGGCTTGCTGAGCAAATTGAAGCAACAGGCCGCATTGGGCGCAATGATGACAGTTCTGTATTCCACGCCGGTGTACGTTTTCATTCCACGGAGCAGTTGTCTCTTTCCGCGGAAACTCGCAATAATGGCCTCTACGGACCTCAGATCACTATGTCAGTCCGCTTCCAGTATTAGCACAAAACTAAGCTCGGTCATTTACCGGGCTTACCTATTGTCTCACTATGATTTTTCTCGGCACCAGTTCAATCCCAGGTTGATAACGTTTGGCTGTGGCATTCAATGCCAAAGCAAGAGCACTATCAGCGATCAGTTCAAACTGCTGCGGTAAGGAATTGATTTTGAACGGCAAGAAATCCAATAACCTATTATCACCAAACGTCGATAGTTTCACGTTCGCCATAACGTCAGGTCTTTCCAGAAGAACATCTAACACTCCTTCTAGAAGCGTGTATGAGGTTGTGATGATAGCCTGAGGCACGTTACCTTCGGCAATCCAGCCTTCGAGAACTTTTCGACCATCTTGACGATAAAAATGTTGACCATACCCAACAACGGTATCTATTTGTGCTTTCTGAGCCACTGATTGAAAACCGAGTTCACGCTCTCGAGAAATATTCAGCTCAGGTAGTGCCCCGATCAATCCGACCTTAGTTACACCGTCACTTAAAACCGACGAGGTCAACTCATAAGCTGCACTAAAATCTTCACTAATGACACATGAAAAATGTTCATCATCCAAAGGTCGGTCTATTGCAATCACTGGCGTGCCTTTATTTTGCAATTCGAGATAAAAGTCACTGGCTTCTGGAATAGCACTAGCTACAAAAAGAGCATCTACTTTACGGCTAACCAATGCCTGAACAACGCTTTTTTCCGTCACCGGATCATCGTCCGAACAAGCAATAAGTATTTGGTATCCCGCCGCACGCGAGTTTTGTTCTAATAGCTTAGCCAAGCGGGCATAACTGGTGTTCTCTAAATCAGGAATAATCAAGCCAAATGAGCGACTCTGCCCTGCTCTTAACGTACTTGCAGCGAGATCTGGTCGGTAATTGTGTTCATCGACAACAGCCATGACCTTCTTTTGTGTCTTCTCACTGATTCGATACTTTTGTGCCTTGCCATTAATGACATAACTGGCTGTCGTTTTCGATACCCCAGCCAATTTGGCTATTTCATCAAGTGTCATATGAGCCTACTTATTCTGTGCATTGGATCAAAAATCCTAAATGATGATCCCAACAATATTTGCATTATAAACTGAAACGATTCAGCATAAAAGCTGAAAGGATTCAGCAAAATCGAAAATTTGATAAAGATTTGAGTTTTGAATATCACAGCAAGATAAAGCGACGCTTTTTGATTTGCTGAATTTTTTTACCAATTTGCTGAAACGATTCAGCTTGAAGTTGAAGTTAAGGACAACTGAATCGTATTAACAAACGAATTGAGGCGCATATGCTTAAACTAACAAAACACGATATCGCACTACAGCAATCGTTCTCGGATAAAAAAAGTGCCATTAGTTTTCTGGCTGAGTCACTGACTAATAAGGGTCTAGTCGATAATGGTTACGTTGAAGGAATGCTCAACCGCGAAAACCAGAATTCAACATTTCTCGGTAACGGCATTGCCATCCCCCACGGTACAACTGACACTCGCTCTCTTGTAAAAACAACAGGGGTAACCATTGCACACTTCCCACAAGGTGTTGACTGGGGAGACGGCAATACGGCCTACGTGGCGATTGGCATTGCGGCTAAATCTGATGAACATCTAGGCATCTTAAAACAACTTACCAAGGTGTTATCAGCCGATGGCGTAGAGGAAAAGATAAAACATGCTAAGAGTGAAGAAGAAATCATTGCCCTTCTCAATGGGGAAGCGCAGTTAGACATTGATTTTGATCCTTCATTGATTCAGCTTAACTTCCCAGCGAGCGATATGGTTCAAATGTCTGCGGTTGCAGGTGGGCTGCTGAAAAATACCGGTTGTGCCAATAGTGAGTTCGTGGCGAGCTTAGTGACGACTCCCCCTACTCATCTTGGCAATGGCCTTTGGCTAGTCAGCTCAGACCGCTCAGTTCTCCGCACAGGTATGGCTTTTGTTTCCACTGCCAACCACTGCGAGTACGAAGATAAGAATGTAAAAGCATTAATCGCATTTGCAGCTTGCAACGATAGTCATAAACCTCAATTAAACACTATTAGCCACATCGTGTTTGAAGGTAAGCAAAATACGTTAACAGAAGCGACGGCAGACCAATTACTCGCTTTATTCAAATCGAACGACATAGACTCCCAGCCTGTAGCGGATAGTGATAATAGCGCCGTCTTTGTGATTAAGAATGCTCACGGATTACACGCAAGGCCAGGCGCTATGCTTGTGGCCGAAGCGAAAAAGTTTGAATCCGCCATTAAGGTTTCAAATCTAGATGGTGATGGTTCAGCCGTGAATGCGAAGAGCCTGATGAAAGTCATTGCGTTAGGAGTAAAGAAAGGCCATCACCTTCAATTCACCGCAGAAGGTAGTGATGTAAAGCAAGCTTTAGCTTCAATCGGTGCAGCCATTGAATCCGGCTTAGGCGAGAGTTAAGGAAACGTCATGACAAATAAAGTTGTTACTATCACTCTCAACCCAGCTCTTGACCTCACTGGCAGCCTTTCGGGCCTTAAGCAAGGTTCAGTAAACCTTGTTCACGAAAGCTCATTCCATGCAGCAGGTAAAGGTGTCAACGTTGCAAGAGTATTGTCAGATTTAGGAGCTGACGTCACGGTCACTGGTTTCCTCGGAAGAGATAACCAAGAGATGTTTTGTCAGTTATTCCAAGATATAGGAGCTGATGATCAATTTATTCGTGTCAACGGTGCAACACGAATTAACGTCAAACTCGTAGAACAAAGCGGTGACGTCAGCGATATCAACTTCCCGGGAATAGCTATCGATGAATTGGCATTGAGTCAATTTGAAGCAAAACTGGAAGAGCTTACAGAACATCACGATTATTTTGTACTAGCGGGCAGCCTACCCAAAGGGGTCACTCCTGAGCGTTGTGCTTCTTGGATTTCCTACTTACAAGGAAAAGGCAAAAAAGTCCTATTTGACTCAAGCCGTGAAGCGCTTAAGGCTGGAATAGCGGCCTCTCCATGGTTAATAAAACCTAACGATGAAGAGCTATCTGATTATGTCGGCCGCGTTTTGACCTCCACACAAGAATGCCAATCTGTGGCAGAAGAACTGAACAAGCTTGGAATCGAGAATGTCGTCGTGTCGATGGGCGCTGACGGTGTGATGTGGTTAAACCAAGATGAATGGTTCCAAGCGCAACCTCCTCACATGGACGTTGTTAGTACTGTGGGGGCAGGAGACACGCTTGTTGCTGGTTTGTGCTGGGGACATATGGCATCGCTAGAGAAAACAGAATTACTGTCTTTTGCTACTGCACTATCCGCCTTGGCTGTGAGCCAAGTCGGTGTTGGTGTGCCAGACATCGAGCAAGTACATACCCTACAAAAACAAATCAAAATCAACCCGCTTTCTAAACCGAAAGCTTAAGGACAAAGGTCGAGATTATGAATATTGCAATCATTACCGCCTGCCCTAGTGGTGTCGCAAACAGCATCATTGCTGCAGGGCTATTAGAGAAAGCCGCTGATAAACTCAAGTGGAATGCGAAAATTGAGTGCCAATCAAATGTTATTGAAACTCAAATGTTAACTTCTGAGGAGATAAACTCCGCTGAAATAATAGTCATTGCGGCCAATACACAGGTTGATACATCACGCTTTGTCGGTAAAAAAGTATACCAAGCGTCAATTAATGACGTGACTGAAGACGCCGTGGCTTTTCTACAATCAGCAACAAATAAAGCCGTGCTCCTCAGCGCTGAGGACATAGTGTCAATCAACACCTCTACGACCAAAGAATCGAAAAAGATTGTCGCCATTACAGCATGCCCTACCGGTGTCGCACACACTTTCATGGCAGCAGAAGCACTTGAAGACGAAGCCAAGCGTCAGGGACACCAGATCAAAGTCGAGACACGCGGTTCAGTAGGTGCCAAAAACCAGCTAACCGACGCAGATATATCCGCAGCCGATCTTGTTATTGTCGCAGCCGATATCGAAGTTCCGCTTGACCGATTTAACGGCAAGTTGATGTATCGAACGAAGACAGGCCCTGCACTAAAGAAAACCGAACAAGAGATCAACAAAGCATTGGCTGAAGCAACGGTGTACCAGCACACAGGTTCAAGCGATAGTAATCAGATAGAGGAAAAGAAAGGCGTCTATAAGCATTTGATGACCGGCGTTTCTCACATGTTACCTGTTGTAGTGGCTGGAGGCCTGATCATTGCTCTGTCATTTGTCTTTGGTATTGAAGCGTTCAAAGAGGAAGGCACACTGGCTGCAGCCTTGATGACGATAGGCGGTGGCTCAGCCTTTGCGCTTATGATCCCTGTGCTTGCTGGCTTTATTGCCTTTTCCATTGCGGATCGTCCGGGTTTAGCACCTGGTCTAATTGGAGGCATGCTTGCGAGTTCAACGGGTGCAGGGTTCCTGGGTGGGATCGCTGCGGGTTTCATTGCGGGGTACTCAGCAAAATTGATTGCGGATAAAGTACACTTGCCTCAGTCAATGGAAGCCTTGAAACCGATTCTGATCATTCCCTTCATTGCTAGCCTGTTTACTGGCTTGGTAATGATCTACATCGTAGGCGGACCGGTTGCTGGCATTATGGCTGCGATGACTGAGTTTTTGAATAACATGGGTTCAGCAAACGCGGTTTTACTCGGTGTTATCCTTGGCGCAATGATGTGTTTTGACCTTGGTGGCCCTATCAACAAAGCGGCTTACACCTTCGGCGTTGGTCTACTGGCTTCCCAAACTTACGCACCTATGGCAGCGATTATGGCAGCCGGTATGGTTCCCGCACTGGGTATGGGGCTGGCCACATTCCTTGCAAGAGATAAGTTTGAAGCTAGTGAACGTGAAGCAGGAAAAGCATCATTTGTCCTTGGGTTATGCTTTATCTCAGAAGGTGCCATTCCATTTGCGGCAAAAGACCCAATGCGCGTTATTCCTGCATGTATGGCCGGTGGCGCATTAACCGGTGCTCTTTCAATGCTGTTTGGAGCAAAACTCATGGCACCACATGGTGGGTTATTTGTACTGCTTATCCCTAACGCTATAAGCCCGGTTCTTATGTACTTACTCGCCATCGCTGCCGGTACTGCGTTAACAGGATTTGGCTACGCATTCTTGAAAAATCGCAATAGCGAAAAGAAAGCCGAAACCGCGACCGCTTAAACAGAAACTGTTTAGCCAGTCCCCCCAATATCTGGCTTGGCGCTAGCCCTACTCTATGAGTAGGGCTTTTTTAGTTTTGCTTTTTAAGTACTTACAATAACCAAATGCATCATATTGCTCAGCATCAAAGTCGATATCATAGGATATTCCACACGGCTCACAGTAAAATTCATAAAAGCCCATATAATTATTCACAAAATTATTAGATAAATTTGTGACTTCGTTGGGGCGAAATGTTCAAACTAAATTTCCGCATTCTTCTACAATTCGCTCTCGTGTTTATCGCCCTAGCCTTTGTGCCAACACTTTACTTTGCCAGCGAACTATCAAAAGCAGAGGAAGAGGCTAGCCAACAAGTGGATCGTCTAACGCAAGCTAAGCTTGAATACGCTCGATTAGAGTTAAAGTCCCATTCGACCAAAATCTTAAAATCCGTCAAAACACTCTCTAGTAACAGCATCTTCCGCCGCGCTATTCTTGAGCCAACCCCAATAAATACAAGTGCATTACAAGACTTTTGGTTATTAGTTGCCCGCACGCAAGGCTACTTTTCTCAACTGCGCTATTTAGATAACGATGGACAAGAAATTGTACGTATCACCCACAATCAAAGAACCAGCGCTGTCACTTCTCCAAAGCTTCTGCAAAACAAAGCGCATCGAGACTATTTCTCTTTCGCTAGACAGCTTCCTACCAATACTATTGGCACCTTCGGGATTGATTTAAAAAAAGAGAACAATGAAATAGTAAAACCCTTAACGCCAAGTCTGCGTATCATTGTGCCAGTTGATATCAATGCCAAACGTCATGGATATTTTATTGCTAATCTTGACTTTAAATTTCTATACCAACGACTAACTTACGACAAATTTAATAATGAATTGCCTGATGTCTACAATGCTCAAGGCTATTATGTGATGTCTAAAAATATGACCAATATAATGGGTCATATCGCGAAGGAAAATTCCCAATACAAACTAAGCAAACTCTACCCTAATTTATGGCGTGAAATTCAGTTGAATCAACATGGCACGATTTTCGAGCAAGGAAAATGGCTCTCCTATGTTAAGACGGCTCTCAACACGCTCGACAGACCACTTCACTTCATTCTCGTGGCAGAAGTTTCCCAGCATGACGCAGATCAGTTGTACCTCTCGCGTAAAGATGAACTCGCAATCAAAGCCATATCGGTTTACATCATTATTTTACTCATTACCTTTAGTTTTATAGTTTGGAACTATAACCACACTAAAAACAGTATGGACAGTCAAATTGCTCGAGCGGCCATGAATGGTATGTCTGCCATGTTAATCACCGACCGGCAAAACAGAATCATTAAAACCAATGAAGAATTCACTCGGGTGAGCGGTTATACCTTTGAGGAAGTTAAAGGAAAACAGCCTTCATTTTTTGCGGCCAATAAGCATGAACAAGAGTTCTACATTAATATGTGGAAGATCCTTGAAAAAGATGGCTTATGGGAAGGTGAAGTGGTCAATAAGCGTCGTGATGGTTCACATATAACTGAAATATTACGCATCCAGACGGTAACTGATAAAAATGGTGTGATTCAATTCTACGTCGCCTCATTCGTTGACATCTCCCACCGCAAGGAGCTTGAAAATCGTTTGCGAGAAATGAGTGAGAAAGACGCCATGACCGGATTGTGGAATCGACGTAAATTTGATCAGGAAATGGCGGCGCAATGCCTACGCACTAAACGATATCACGATGCAGAGCCCACTTGTTTTGCGATTGTCGACATTGATCACTTCAAGCGCGTTAACGATCAATTGGGTCATGATGAAGGCGATAAAATAATAAAATCTGTTGGAGTTGTCCTCAGCGCTCACCTTCGAGAAACTGACTTTATTGCTCGTATTGGTGGCGAGGAGTTCGCGATCATCATGCCGCATACACGTCTTCAGGAAGCTGAAATTGTCACCAACCGACTTCGTACTTCAGTATCGCTCGAACACAGCGAGAAAATTACCGTCAGTGTTGGAGTTACCGATATGGATGGCTCCATTGAAAACACTTACAAACGTGCTGATGTCGCACTTTATGAGTCAAAGTCTTTAGGTCGAAATAGCGTCTCGATCCTAGCATCAGACGAAATGGACACGGTTGCCTGATTTTGGTGCAATGCCTTCTCTTGGTGCAATGGCCGTGAGTTAGAATTCTTACATTCCGTATATAATCAACAAGTTGGATATTGGCTCGAAACTTGTAGCTATTCCCTTAGGAAGCCATAAAGCGCACTCATTCAGGGAGAAAGGCATGCAAGATACACTAACGGTAGTCCTCGCCGGTGGTATGGGGTCACGACTAAGTCCTCTAACGGATGATCGAGCCAAACCCGCAGTCCCATTCGGAGGCAAGTATCGAATCATTGATTTCACGCTCACGAATTGCTTGCACTCTGGGTTAAGAAAAATTCTTGTATTAACTCAATATAAATCCCACTCCCTGCAAAAACATTTACGTGACGGCTGGTCTATTTTTAACCCAGAACTTGGCGAGTTTATCTCCGTTGTGCCTCCACAAATGCGAGGTGGCGGCAAATGGTATGAAGGCACTGCCGATGCGATTTATCACAATTTATGGTTGTTATCGCGAAGTGATGCTCAGTATGTGGTTGTGCTATCAGGTGATCATATCTATCGCATGGACTACGCCGCCATGCTCGAAGAACACAAGCAAAATAATGCTAAGCTCACCATTGCTTGTATGGACGTAAGTCGCGAGGAAGCCACCCAGTTTGGAGTCATGGATATTGACGATACAGGCATGATCACTTCTTTTATCGAAAAACCTCAGGATCCTCCATCTATACCGGGTCGGCCTGATCGCAGTCTTGCCTCGATGGGCATCTATATCTTCGATATGGATATGCTGCGCAATGCTTTGGATGACGATGCTGATTGTGCAGAGTCGAGCCATGATTTTGGTAAAGACATCATCCCTAATCTTATAGATACACAAGGTGTATATGCTTACGACTTCTGTAACGACAAAGGACGAGTGGCAAAAGATTGTTACTGGCGAGATGTCGGCACATTGGATTCTTTCTATGAAGCGAATATGGATTTACTCGAGCCAGTCCCTCCGATGAACTTATATCAACCCGATTGGGCCATAAGAACCTATGAAGCTCAATGTCCTCCTGCTCGAACAGTCTCATCTGCTACTGGCAATGAAGGGATTTTCATTAACTCTATTATCGCTAATGGCGTGATTAATTCAGGTGGCTCAGTGCAACATTCCGTTGTTTCACCAAATGTGCGTATCAATGACAGCGCAACGGTTGTCGACAGTATTCTTTTTGATGATGTCGAGGTAGGAGAAGGCTGTCAATTAGTCAATTGCATCATTGACAAGCATGTAAAAATCCCACCAAACACACAAATTGGCTTAAATAAAATTGAAGATGCTAAGCGTTTTCATATTTCTGAGAAAGGGATTGTCGTTGTTCCTGAGAGCTATCAGTTTTCATAAAAATAGCCCTCTTAATGTCTTAAGAGGGCTAATCTAAGAGACTGACTAGATCTCCTATAGGGGGATATAAAAAGAGTAAGGTGTTTTGTTCTTTTTACATAGCAAAGTATGCCAACACTAACGCTTTAAAAAAACAGTAATTTTTTAACCTCTGATTTCCTCTTTTCTTACTAGCTGGCCAACTTCAAACCTGTCGGTGTTTCGTTGAAGTGACGTTTATACTCACGAGAAAACTGGGAAGCACTGTTATAACCGACGAGCCTCGCCGCATCATTGACTTTCTTTCCTTCGAGCTGAATTAACTCTTTCGCTTTGTTCAGGCGCACTTTTTTGATGTATTGAATCGGTGACTCTAACGTAATCTGGCGAAATGCGCTGTGAAAAGCAGACATACTCATATTAGCTTCTTCAGCCAAATGTTGCACTGAAAGTGCTTCACTGTAATTCCGGTGAACCTTATCCAGAGCTTTCGCGACTCTGGCATATTGCCCCTCATGATGAGCTAAATCAAACAGCACATGCCCCTCACTACTAGTTAATGCACGGTAGGTAAGCTCCTCTTTAAGCGCATCACCGAGTAGTGCTAACTCTACCGGATTACAAAGTGCTTTCATGATTCGTATGCATACGTCCAACATAGAGGCTTCCATGCTGACCGATCTCAACCCACAGGTTTGATGCATATTATCTTTTCTCGGAGAAAAGCCCAATTCTTCTAGCTTATTCACTTGGCGGTGGAGCAATTGAGAGTCAATATCTATCGTTAAGCCCATTAACGGTTCACCATCAGTTGGAATGGCTTCACATTCAAGTGGCATAGGAACTCCAACAACAAGGTAATCGTTAGGCCCATACTGAACAGGTTGATTACCAATATGGATATTCTTATGACCTTGGCCTAGAACAATCACCCCTGACTGATAAACAAAAGGCTTACGAGAGTTACCTTTACTGCTGCGATAGAACCATATGCCGTCTAATTCGGTCTTCTTTACCCCCTCAAGGTCATTTAAGTTATGAGTATCAACATACTGTTGCATTAATTGAGCAAGTGTCATCTTACCTCCTACACCTTTTCTCTCAGAATATACAAAAAGTAGGATTAGGCAATAAAAACAGAGGAATCGATATTTTTAAAACCTCTTTTCAACACTAATATGCATAAAACAATGAAGCATCTCGAATCACGGAATGCTAAATCAGTCAGCCTAGCAGGCAATAAACTGAAGCAAGAGGAATGACAATGCAATTTACTTACGCTAACCCTACCCAGATTCTTTTTGGTCAAGGTCAAATCAGTTCTATCCAATCATCTGTTCAGCCAAAAGATAAAGTATTGATCATCTATGGGGGCGGTTCGATAAAACGTAACGGTGTTTACGACCAAGTTATTGACGCTCTAAAAAGCCACCAATGGGTTGAGTTTTCTGGCGTCGAGCCTAACCCAACAAAAGAAACCCTTGATAAAGCCGTGTCTATCGTAAAACAGCAAGGCATCGATTTTATTCTAGCGGTTGGTGGAGGCTCAGTGATTGACGGATCAAAATATGTAGCAGCAGCAGCGAAGTACGATGGTGATGGCTGGGATATTCTCACTGGCAAACATCAAGTTTCTGAAGCAACACCACTAGGAGCAGTGTTGACACTTCCGGCAACAGGCTCTGAATCCAACATGGGCGCGGTGATCACTAAAGCGGAAACACAAGACAAACTCGCATTCATGAGTCCATTCGTTCAACCGAAATTCGCGGTAATGGATCCAGACGTCATGAAGACGCTGCCAGAGAAGCAACTGATCAACGGTATTGTGGATGCTTGGGTGCACGTTTGTGAGCAGTACTTAACAACCAACCATGGTGCTATGGTACAGGATGGCTATGCGGAAACTCTACTTCGTACATTAAAATCGCTGGGTGAAGATTTTGACAATCGTGATGACGATGCTTGGCGAGCAAATCTAATGTGGTCTGCAAACCAAGCATTAAACGGTTTGATTGGTAGCGGAGTGCCACAAGACTGGGCAACTCACATGATTGGTCATGAACTGACAGCACTTTGGGGTGTAGATCATGCACGCTCACTCGCTATCGTTCAGCCATCACTGCTGCGCAACCAAATGGCACATAAACGTGCCAAGCTTGAGCAAATGGGGCTTAACGTGTTTGGTCTAGAGTCAGGGGAGGATTTAGCTGAGCGCACTGTAGACGCGATTGAAAGCTTTTACCAAACCATGAAAGTCTCTACTCAGTTAACTGAGCATGGTAGCAATAAACAAAGTGCTATCGATTCTGTGATTGACCAACTTGAGCAACACGGCATGAAAGCGCTAGGCGAGAATCAAACGATCACTCTCAAAGAGAGCCGAGAAATACTCACACAAGCGATCGCTTAACTCCCCCCTAAATAAAACAAAAAGCAGCAATTTTGCTGCTTTTTTCTTGGGGAATCTATTCGATTGATCAAATCAAACATGAAAGCGATAGATTAAATCGTCATAAAGTTTACCGCCAATCTGATAAGCATTTTCTTCGCGCTCTATTAGCTCAAACCCAGCTTTCTCCAGAACCTTACATGAAGCAATATTTCCGTCCGTCACGATCGCATTAATGTTCTTAACCGCTGGCAAGGACTGTTTGACGTGATCAATCAATGCTAGCAGTGATTCCGTGCCAATCCCTTTACCGTGAAATTCCGGCAGCAACAGATAACCAATCTCAACAGAATCATCCGATTCATCTTCAATGCATAGCCCCGTCACACCCACCGCCTTGTTATTGGTGTTATCTCGGATCACTAAACATAACCAATGTGCACTTCCCCATTGCCAAGTAGGAAGTCGAGATTCAAAGCGTTGACGAATGTCATTCAGCTCGGGCTGATCAAATGCGTAACGAATGACGTCTTCTTCTTGGTGCAAACGAAGAAACAAGGGCCAGTCGGTTTCTGTAATCTGACGCATTGAGAGTCGAGGAGAAGCAATTTCTATCATAGTGATACCTAGTCAACCAATTTATTGAGCGCTTGTTTTGATTCATCAATGAGTGTTTGAAGCTGAGCTCGGAAAGCCAAATAATCCTTTACTGGCTGCTGAGACTTCTCAATGTTTAAACAAACGTCGAACAATGCTAGCAGACCCAAGCTTCCTGCTGAACCTTTCAACTTATGCGCGAGTTGTTTTATTTGATTCGGGTCATCTTGCTCAGCGGCTATTTGCATAAAATTCAATGCTTCATTAGCCCCTGCAATAAACAGGTTAATGATTTCTCTCATTTTTTCACTACCTAAAACGAGGGAATCTTCTTCAACTACATTCGGATCAATCAGAACTAGAGGGGAAGTTTTCTCGTGCTCAGTTGAAACCAAACTCAAAGCTCGCCCTTCTAGGCTATCTTGGATCACATCACTAAGCGCATCTTTATCCAGTGGCTTCGGGAGATAGCCATCAAAACCAGCAGAGAGGTAACTTTGAACTTCCTCATTATAAACATGAGCAGAAATAGCAATCATAGGTGTGACAGCGTCACCATTTAAACACTTTAGCTCGTTCAATAATTCGACACCATTACAGTCGGGTAAGTTAATGTCGAGGAGAGCAATATCAAAATGGTAATCCGAATAAAGCTTTTGAGCCGTTAACCCATCCGTAGCAGTCATGACCTCGTGGCCTAAGCTTTTCAGGAACCCCTCGGCTACCATACAGTTTACAGGGTTATCCTCCACCAGCAGAACGCTTGCTTTAAGTGATTGACGAATGTTCTGTTCTTTGGGCTGAACTTCCGCACCTTGGCTCAGCGGTATGCTAAAGCTGAACTGACTGCCTTGGTCAAGCTCAGACTCGAGCATCAATGAACCTCCCATGGCTTCAACAATACGCTTACTGATCGCTAACCCGAGGCCTGTACCACCTTTAGAATGAAGTCCACCAGACGCTTGGGTGAATGCTTCAAATAACGTGCCTTGTTCGTCCTGACTGATCCCAATCCCGGTATCGGACACTTCAAACAATACATTCTCGGGGTTGTCTGGATCGTTGGTCACATAGATATCGACATGGCCTTGCTCAGTGAACTTGACCGCATTGCCTACCAGGTTGGTCAATACTTGATTAATACGAGTTGCATCTCCAAAGAAAAATTGAGCCACATCGCTTTCTATCAACACATTGAGCTCTATTTGCTTTTCCTTTGCCCGTCCTTCTAGCAGCTGCTTGACATCATCAACCATGTCATAAAGATTAAAATCCACGGCTCGAATTTCAAGGTGCCCTGCTTCGATTTTGGAATAATCAAGGACATCATTAAGTATGGCGAGCAATGTATTACCACTGCGATTAATGACATCTACGTAGTGTGCTTGCTGTTGATTCAATCCCGTCTCTTGAAGTAATCGAGCAGTCCCAAGAACACCATTCATAGGCGTTCTGATCTCATGACTCATCGTAGCTAGAAACGCAGATTTAGCTCGGTTGGCTTGTTCTGCTTGTCGACGTGCTTTAGCGTGATTTAACACCTCATGATTTAGACGCTTGTTGGTATCTTGTAACTGGTGAGTTCGCTCCGTCACGAGTTCTTCGAGGTGTTCTTTGTGTTCTTGTAGCTCCTGTTTCGCTTTCGTTTCACTTTCAGCGACCACCTTTAATGCTTGAGCGGTATTCCTGGCCGTGATGATCGCTTGCCCCATATGAGCAAGCTCATCGTTCCCTTTTACCGTAATGTCGACCTTAAGTTGACCTTGAGCAATAGAAAGCAAGGCGGATGAATACTCAGCTAAACGCTTAAGCACTGAAACATAAACCACTTTCCAAACGATCATAACCACGATCAACATCCCAAGCACAGTGATCAGTGTCAGGCTAAGTTGAGCATAATCCAGTGTTGTTTTTAACTTCTCGACTGCACGTGTTGTTGCTTGGTTAGAATCATCAACCAGCTTATTTACTGTGGTGTTCAAAGCCGTAAACTGTGTCAACGTGTCTTGCATCAGTTGTTGGGCTGTTTTCTCGTTTTGATAACGTTGTAGAAGAACGTCAAAAACCCTTTCACCATGCTTGAGCTGAATAAGCAATTCTTCCATTTGGATAGAACGGGTAGGATCTTCTACACCACGAACTCGGCGCTTCATGATGTCAAGATTATCCATGAACTCTTCTCGAACCGTTCGAATTCGTTCAATATCAGAAATCGTTCGCGTCTCTTCAATGTGGTTGAGCATCTTAAACGCGAGAAGGTGTAATTCATGCAGTCGCTCAGCGAGGTCCAAATCGACCTCAACCAAGGTATCTAAGGCTTGATATGCTTGCTCTGTTCGCTTCTCTTCTAGCAAATCATAGATGTGAGTCACATTGGCAACAGCGATAGTACTGGTATTCGCCACCTGAGTGCGTGTCAACTGTTCGAGCTCTGACGCCAACTCCCGCAATTCTGTGGTTGTCACAGCCAGTTGGTGATTAAGCTGTAGTCTTTTCTCTACCACAATACCTAGCTCCACTAAAGTATTGATCACTGTCTGGACATCCGCTTCCAATCGAGTCAGAAGTTCAGAGTCAAATGAGTCAGAGCCAAGCTGCTTAATATGTGTGAGCAAACTTTCCAATTGCGAAAACAATTCTTTGCCTGATTTCTGGCGTTGCACTTCAGTTTTGGCATTCGATAAGCTTTGTACGGAGGAAATAATTTTTGCACTCAGCTCAGAGACTTGACGCGCTTCGATCATGGAAGGAATGGCGGAATTTACAACGTTTCTTTCCGTTTTAGCGACAGAAGAAAAGCCAAACACGCCAATTAATGCAGAAATACATACCAGCAGCGCCATGGCAAGAAACGCGAACAGCAACTTTCGACCGATACTGGCTTTGGCAAGTAACATTAAGTAACGACACTTCTTTGCACTGAGAGAATACGCTATATTTTGCAGTGTTTACGTAACGATTACCAACGATATACCTCATGCTTTCAGCTTTCTCAGCAAAACGATTATTGATCTCAGCCATTGTAATTAACGCCTTTTCACCAATTTATGCATATGCGGAACAGGCTCCCTACCGACTGTGTGCTTTATACCCGCACCTTAAAGATTCGTATTGGTTGTCCGTTAACTACGGTATGGTTGATGAAGCCAAAAACCTTGGCGTCAATTTACAGGTCTTTGAAGCTGGTGGGTATCCGAATCAATTTAAGCAAAAAGAACAGCTAGGTAAATGTCTAAGCTGGAACGCTGATGCCATTATTCTCGGTACTGTAGCACCAGATTTATACATGAATAGCCTGCGTCAATACGCAGGAGTAACCCCTGTCTTCGCCAGTGTCAATCAGATGATCCTCGGTAGCCAATCACAAAAACTGCTTAAAGGAGAAGTCGGGGTAGATTGGTATTGGATGGGGTTCTACACCGGCCAATACCTTAAAAATAAACACCCGAAAGGCTCTGGTGAGATAAAAATCGTTTTACTACCCGGCCCTAATTCCAGTGGTGGGACAAAACCTGTGATTCGTGGCTTTCTTAGCGCTATCGAAGATAGTGACATTCAAATTGTCGAAACCTACTGGGCCGATAATGATAAAGAGCTTCAGCGTAATCTAGTACAAAAAGCGATTGAAATAGAAGACATCTCTTACCTAGTCGGCAGTGCTGTGGCCATTGAAGCTGCGATTAGTGAGCTAAGAAACGCAGGGAAAACAGAGAATATCGGTTTGGTCTCTACTTATTTGAGCCATGGTGTCTATCGAGGGCTACTAAGAAATCGCGTAGAATTTGCGCCTACTGACAAAATGGTTAAACAAGGTCGCTTATCTGTCAGACAAGCGGTAAGCTATCTGAAAGGTCAATCGTATGAAACTATTGAAGCTCCGATTATCGAAGCACTGACACCCAAAAACTTAAAACCAAAAGTTATAGCTGAATCCTTGTCACCATCGGAATACAGACCTACGTTTTACGTAACTAATTAAAAATATTAGGGAAAAATCAATAATGCAGAAAACAACTCGCACATTGCCTGCACACAAACATGTTGCTCTGGTTGCCCATGATAACTGTAAACCAGAACTCCTACGCTGGGTCACTGAGCATAAGGAAAAACTTCAACGTCACTTTCTTTATGCAACAGGAACCACAGGCTCAATGCTGAGTAAACAAACCGGACTCGCGATTAAGAGTATGATTTCAGGCCCTATGGGTGGTGACCAACAAATCGGTGCTCTCATTTCAGAAAAGAAAATTGATATGCTGATCTTCTTCTGGGATCCGCTCAATGCCGTGCCGCATGATCCTGATGTGAAAGCCCTACTTCGAATTGCAAGTGTCTGGAACATCCCTGTTGCAACCAACCGTGCTACGGCTAATTTCTTAATTGAGTCTGATTTAATCGAGTCTGAAGTAGAAATAGAAATCCCAGATTACGAAGCTTATCTCGCTGGTCGTACCTAAACCTTTATTGAGGGCTGATTCAAAGCCCTCTGTTTACTCTTTATCATTTAAAATTAGAACTATTCTAAACTTGCTTCATCCCCCTCAGTTTATTGACATTAAATCTAACCTGTCCAAAGTAGATATGATTTATATTAGTGGAATAGTCTTGCGATATTATCTGACGAAGATAGAGCCAACTTACTGACTCTGCTAAAATCCCTGCGAAGCAATTTTCGTCCTACTTTATGGCCACAAGACGATAATCACTCAGTACAAGCTGCGTATGAAGATAAGGTAAATCGATGTCACTTATTAACAAACAACTACACAAACTAAAAGTCATCCCTGTTATCGCGATTGACGATGCGAAGGACATTGTCCCTCTTGGTAAAGTTCTCGTAGAAAACGGATTACCGGCGGCTGAAATTACGTTCCGATCTGAAGCTGCCGTGGAAGCCATTCGTCTACTAAGAGAATCCCAGCCAGATATGTTAATCGGTGCTGGGACAGTCTTGAATAAAGAACAAGCAATAGCAGCCAAAGAAGCTGGCGCGACGTTCATCGTTTCACCAGGGTTTAATCCAAACACCGTTAAAGCTTGTCAGGAAATTGGTATTGACATTATCCCCGGAGTTAATAATCCAAGCACGATTGAAGCAGCTTTAGAACTTGGCTTAACCACTCTTAAATTTTTCCCAGCAGAAGCGTCTGGTGGTGTGCAAATGGTCAAATCACTCTTAGCACCTTACTCAGATGTTCACCTTATGCCAACGGGTGGAATTAACCCTAAAAACATTAAAGACTACCTTTCTATTCCTCGCGTTTTGGCGTGTGGCGGAACATGGATGGTTGAGAAACGCCTTGTTGAAGAACAGAATTGGCCAGAACTGGCAAAACTCACTCGTGAAGCGGTCAAGTTAGTAAGCTAAACTGAAAGTGAAAAGCTCCTCATATACATAGAGCAGCGTTTCACTTATAGCTTTTCTTCTAGATCTGTTTGTTTATAAAACAAGCCATAAATTTTATGAATTCACTCTCATAGTTAACGAAAACCATCCAAACAAAGCATATTTGAAAGAGTATTCAACTAGAATGTCATCGTATACAGATATTCTGGCTATTTGCATTATTAAACAATAATAAAAAAACCTTAGCTATAGAACATACCTAGGGTGTGTTGATCTTTCGTGAGTATTTTTTGAACAACATGGTAAAGAGTTATAATTTGCTTCGCCAAAAGTAAAACCATAACCAATACCATGCCAAGAACAATGCTAACTGATATTCGATGGGAACTGCTACTTCAAATTATGAAAAGTACAGGTCGTATTTACGATAAAACTGAACATCGAATGACATTTGAAGGAATACTTTATCGAATGAGAACAGGTATTCCTTGGCGAGATCTACCCTCTGAGTTCGGAGAGTGGAGTACCGTTTACAGACGATTTAATCTTTGGTCAAAGAAAGGGGTTTTAGATAAGCTTTTCAGAAGCTTATCTAGCATGGCTGATTTTGAATGGGTCTTTCTTGACGGCTCTATAGTTCGAGCGCACCAGCATAGTACAGGCGCAGCTACTGAAAGCTCAGAGCAAATAGGAAAAAGTTGCGGGGGCAACTCAACCAAAATTCACTTAGCTGTGGATAGTGGTGGCTTACCGATTTGCTTTGATTTATCAGAAGGTCAACGCCACGATATATTGCATGCCAAAAGCTTAGTTGAACAACTCGATGAAGTTAATACCATCGTTTGTGATAAAGGATATGACAGCGAAGCTTTCCGTACTTTTGTTAAGGAACATGGCGGAGAAACGGTAATTGCTAAACGCAATTATGGGCAAGATATAGACAAAACCAGTATGGATTGGTGTCTATACAAGTATCGTCATCTGGTTGAAAATGCCTTTGCGAGAATTAAGCATTATCGAGCTATTTCAAGTAGATATGACAAGTTAGAAAGGAATTATGCCAGCATGTTATCGCTGGCATTCATGTTAATGTGGTTACCGATGTATTGCTGAATACGAAATGTACAGCAAAGATCAACACGCCCTAGTTACTTTTGCTGCTGGAGCTTTCATGGAATCAAATCAAGACGACAAAGTATTGTGTTGCCTGCTGTGCGGCAGTGAAGAGTATTTTCTATCAGAAGCAGATAGTATGTTGTGCGCTCAATGCGGGGCTTTTTTTGAGGATATTAAACAAGTGGTTGTGACACAACCAATCGTAACGTCTAAGTTAGACAATTACGCCATTACAAAGTTAGTCATATAAGAGTATTCTAGCAGAAGAGGTCGAATGGAGGCGCGTCCCGGAGTCGAACCGAGGTCCACGGATTTGCAATCCGCTGCATAGCCACTCTGCCAACGCGCCTTTATTCTCGCGCTTTAGCTACCCACCGCCACGCTCAACGCACACTTTACGGATTGCAGAGAGAGAGTCAAATCAAAATATCCATTTTCTATTTGACTGCTGGTATTTACACCAAGTGGTTGTTTATTTGATCGATTAACTAGTCTTAAGATTCAATCGTAACCTAGTTGGACTCTTTGCCCTTTGGGCAATTTACTCACGACCAATTCATAGGAGCGCTCACAGAGATCCTGAATCAAGCCATCTTCAACGTCGCCAGGATAGTAAACCGTTACCCAGTGCTTTTTATTGGTATAGTAACCAGGTGTAATATCATTAAATTGACCAGTCAGAACCTCACCATCTTCCGGTTTTACCTTGACAGTGACATATTCACGCCCTTCTCTCTCGGATAAGATTGCAAACATTTTTCCTTTCACTTTATACACTAGAGCTTCAGGGCCAAACGGATGGCCCGATTCAACACTCATAAAAGTATCAAGATATTCAATAAGCTGTTTGTTGTTCATAGTTCTTTACCCATGAAAAAAGGAGCAATGCTGCTCCTCATTAATCATCGACGAATAAGCGCTTCTGACTCAAATTTGATGCCTTGCCAGCCCGAATTCATGAAGTTGCGAATGTTAGCATGATCATTACAATCAGGGTTTTGCAGCACATCTTCCCTATAAAAACGGCCAAAGCAGGCTAAGGTGGCTTGTTCTGACAACTGGTTAAGTTTCGCGAAAGCAAATATCTTGCATGAGCCGTTATTCTGATTGGCCTCATTCTCACTCTCACCATTTGTAAAAGCCGTTGGCGTAAAAACATAATGTGCGTCTATAACTGCCATCGTGTGTTCAAATTCAATCGACTCAGGGGCACGGCTTAATTGTTCAATGAATGTATTCAGATCCATTTGCTTAGTCTCAACAGTAAATATAGAGGTAGTCTATGGTATTGATTAATAATTACAATGATCTTTGCTCTGTTTGCAAAGTTCGCAAAGCAATCCATCAGTTAATTGCAACTGGTCTTTCAACACTTGATCGGAAGGAATATCAAAAGGAAAATTTAAAAGTTTTAAAATAACAGGCCGACCCTTTGCGAGTCGACCCATGTTTGGATGTCATTTGATAAAGTCATTCACTATTTGATCGACTTCACCACTCTCTTTCATTTCAGACAAAATCTTATGATATTGTGCTTTAAAATCCTCTTTATAGGGGAACTTGGCACCATCAGTCACGAAGCCTAAGAACCCTTGCTCCGAGCTGATAGTCGCGCCTTCAACAATACTTTGACCATCATACTTGCCTTCATTCTGCAGTTTTTTGAGTTCCCACTGGATTGAAAGAGCATCATTCATATAGCAATCGACACGGCCAGCAATAAGCTTAAGAAGGTTTTTAGGCGTGCCTTTGGTTTCGTTGAGTTTGATCTTGCCTGCTTTTACCGCTGCTCTAAATTCATCGCCACCCGCGGAAAACCCAGCGTTATTACCTATCGTAAGGCCCATATAGTCACCCGGCCAATTTGGTCTAGGGTTACTCAATACAGACTTCTGACACACAACGACAAGCTTTTCATCAAGTATTGGCATATCGTATTCCATGTATGGCCGCTGCTCCGGACGTTTGTACGGAGGATAAAGAGCGAAGATTTTTCCACCTTCAGCTTCAGATAACCCACGCTTCCAAGGCACACCTTTTATAGTCACGTTATAGTCCGGCATTTTAGAAAAAATTCGTTCAAGAATAACTGTATAAATACCTGTAACCCTGCCACTTTCGACATAAGAATAAGGAGGGTATGAATCGTCACCATAAACAGTGACATCGTTTTTTGCAAAGACCGAGGCAGAAGCCATAACCGCACAGAGCAAAGTTAAGGTTTTTTTCATAGTGATAACTCCAAACACTGTTCCATCAGTATTAAGTTGATGTTATCGGTAAGTAATAGTGCAAGACACTATTAAGTCAAGCTACTGCTATGAGTGAACGATTCCGTTATCTTGAACAAATTAAACTTAACTTATTAAAATTAAAGCAATTGTTAAACCAGTAATCAAACATATAAAAAGGAATCCTATGATGGGAAAAAGGTGATATAGGCACTCGTTTAATGTGGAAATATCCCTGTCATCGAAGAAAGTTTTCAAAAAATCAGATCTCATGCAATTTTTTCCTCAACTGGCCTTTCTTATTAATCAAAGACAAAACAATCGAAGAGGTTGATATGAAAATGAAGTCGAAGATAATTTTTTCCGCCATCATTCTGGCTGCTGCATTAGCGTCATTTTTTAGTACAGCAGGCAGCGATATGACGAAAAGCTCGACTCATGGAGAGTATCAGGTAGCAACGCTGGCAGGTGGTTGTTTCTGGTGTACTGAATCTGATCTAGAGAAACTACCTGGCGTCCTTGATGTTGTGTCGGGTTATTCTGGCGGTAAATTAGAGAATCCAACCTACAAGCAAGTTGCATCAGGTAAAACGGGCCACATTGAAGTCATCGAAGTGAAGTTTGATCCACAGGCCGTTAGCTACGAGCAGGTTCTTGATCAATTCTTCCGTCACATTGATCCTACTGATAACAAAGGATCATTTGTGGACCGTGGCCCGCAATACCGCCCTGCCATTTTCTATCATAACGATGAGCAAAAACGCATCGCTGAAAGCTTTATGACTGAAATCGAAGAATTAGGGATCTTTAAAAAGCCGCTCAAGACCGAACTCATTAAGTTCACTAAATTCTGGCCAGCAGAGAACTATCATCAGGACTACTACAAGCGGAATAAAATCCGTTATAACTACTATCGCTACGCGTCTGGCCGTGATCAATATTTAGATGACATCTTCGGTGATGATAGAGAAGAAAACCCGAAGACACTGCGTCAATTGATTGATGCACATAAGGCAGTAGCCAACGTAAAGCCATATAAGAGACCTTCTGAGCAAGAAATCAAAGCAAAACTAACAGACCTACAGTATTACGTCACGCAAGAAGAAGGGACAGAACGCGCGTTTAACAACGAGTACTGGGATAACAAGCAGCGTGGTATCTATGTGGATGTAGTATCAGGTGAGCCTTTATTCTCTTCTACTGATAAATACAAATCAGGCACAGGCTGGCCAAGCTTCACCAAACCCATTAATGAAGCCTACATTATCACGAAAACCGACTATCACTTGGTGTACCCAAGAACCGAGGTCAGAAGTCGATTTGCGGATTCTCACTTAGGTCATGTTTTCAAAGATGGACCGGCACCAACGGGTCTACGCTACTGCATGAATTCAGCCGCGATGAAGTTCATTCCCATCGATGAGCTTGAAGAAAAAGGCTATGGAGAATATCTGTATTTATTCGACAGTTAATCCATCCAACATGTCGAGATAAAGCCAGCCAAGTCAAAGGCTGGCTTTTCTTTATTTCATAACTCGAGCTTTAAAGTTTCGTCCTTTCATTTTACCCGTTTGAAGCTGCTTTAAAGCGGGCTTGACAATGTCATGCTCCACCGCGACGTAAGAAACCATTGGCAGAATATTTATCTTACCAATCTTGTTTCCGTCCAGACCTGCCTGTTTAGTGAGAGCACCCAAGATATCACCTGCGCGTACTTTCTGCTTCTTACCACCAAGGATCTGAATAGTTTGCATTTTAGGATAGAAAGGTTTCTCGATTGGCTTTTCAGGCAGCATCGCAGGAGAGATGGCAATGTCCATGTACTCATCAATTCGTGCGACCCGGTATTCCTCTTTCTCACTATAGAAACTGTATGCCACCCCTTTCGACCCGGCACGGCCAGTACGACCAATACGATGAACATGAACTTCTGGGTCACGAGATAACTCAAAGTTAAACACAGCATCAAGGTTATCAACATCAAGGCCACGCGCTGCAACGTCGGTCGCAACAAGAATCGAGACACTTTTGTTAGCAAACATAGTCAATGCCTGTTCGCGTTCACGCTGCTCCATATCACCATGAAGTTCGACAACGCTAAACCCACTGTGGCTTAGCTCATCGGTCACCTTCTGGACTTCTTTCTTGGTGTTACAGAACACAACTGACGACTCAGGTTTGTGGGTCAGCAGTAAAGCTTCCAGAGCCTCATCACGCTCTTCTGCTGTATTGAGTTTATAGAATCGCTGCTCGATGGTGGTTGTCTGATGCGTTGATTCCACTTTGATCATTTGAGGATTACGCATCACTTTAGATGCTAATGACTCAATGTTTTTCGGGAACGTCGCACTAAACAATAAGGTTTGTCTGTCTTGAGGTGCTTCGTCAATGATGGCGTCAATCGCCTCTTCAAAGCCCATTTCCAACATTCGATCAGCTTCATCCAGAACCAAAGTGTTCATCTCAGCTAGATTGATACGACCTTTAGAAAGGTGATCTAGAATACGCCCAGGCGTACCCACCAAGATATGCGCGCCATGCTCTAGTGAGCCAATTTGAGGCCCCATCGGCATGCCACCACACAGCGTGAGAACTTTGATGTTGTGAATACCACGTGCCAGTGTACGAACCTCTTTCGCTACCTGATCGGCGAGTTCGCGAGTTGGACACAGTACCAAGGTCTGAACACGGAAGCGTTTAACGTTCAGATTGCTTAGTAACCCAAGTGTAAACGCCGCAGTTTTACCCGAGCCAGTTTTACCCTGTCCAATCACGTCTTTGCCTTCAAGAACGATCGGCAACGCCTGTTGTTGTATCGGCGTCATTTCCGTGTAGTTAAGGCTATTCAGCGTCTCTATCAATTCACTTCTAAGATTCAGACTCTTAAATGAGGTTGTCACAAGTGTATCCTTCAAGGATGGCTAACGAATGTGGATCCGTCAGCAGTTAAAAAAGTAAAAACCGCTTCAACAAGGAAGCGGTTTTGAATAATTCGTAAATCGACTGACTGTCTAGCGAATTCCGTGAAGGAACTCGTGGCGCGTAGCTGGGTTGCTCTTAAAAATACCACCTAACGCAGTGGTGGTGGTTTCGCTTGTTGCATCCATCACTCCACGAGATTTCACGCAATAGTGCGTCGCATCAATAGTCACAGCAACATCATCAGACTCTAAGAGAGTTTGTAGTGCGACTAAAATTTGTTGAGTCATGCGCTCTTGCACCTGAGGGCGCTGCGCAAAGAAACGGACGATGCGGTTAATCTTAGACAAGCCAATGATTTTTCCGCGAGGAATATACGCTACAGTCGCACGGCCATCAATCGTTACTAGGTGATGCTCACAAGTGCTTGTGAGTGTGATGTCTTTAACACGCACCATTTCACTCACATTCATCTTGTTCTCAATCACTGTAATTTTAGGGAAGTTCGCGTAATCAAGCCCCGAGAAGATTTCGTCAACGTACATCTTAGCAATGCGATGCGGTGTTTCTTCGAGACTGTCATCAGTAAGGTCAAGCTCGAGTAGAGAAAGAATTTCACGCATATGGTGCTGAATCTTTTCCTTTTTCTCTTCGCGACTGATTTGGTTCGGTGACATTGGCGTCTCCAAACCACGGCTTTCTAGCGCATCTTTTACCAACTTCGCGGATTCGCTAAGACCTGACATTCCACTTCCTCTTACATCAACTTGCCGTACATGCTTCAATCGATTGAATTTGACTGAAGCCTCGACAAACTCTGGCTCAGTACTGAACAACTCAAAACACCCAGAAATCGAGGGATTTACCTCTTTCGGATGGCTGACAAGGATACTCGGATTTTTGAATAATTACACCCATATTTTATCCGTGGTCATTATTGCGACTACGATTTCTGTGATAAAGTGATGTTCATTAAACGCTAATATAATAATGATTTAGGACTGTATTATGGGTTGCTGTGACGCTCCTGGCCTGATGCCAATCGAAGATGCGATGGAACAAATGCTGTCGCCAATTAAACCAATCCAAACCACCTTACAACTGCCTCTTGCCGAAGCCATTGGCTATGTTCTTGCTGAAGATATACTTTCCCCTATTTTCGTTCCTCCTTTTGATAACTCAGCCATGGACGGATACGCAATTCGTATTGCCGACTTAAATAACAATAATGTTCTGCCTTTAGCGGGTAAATCTTTTGCAGGCCAACCTTTTGAGGGCGAATGGCCAAAAGGCACATGCGTTCGCATTATGACTGGCGCTCAAATTCCTGAAGGCTGTGATGCCGTCATCATGCAGGAAAACACTGAGCAGACTGAACAAGGCGTGCAGTTCAATCAGACCGATGTGAAGCCGCAGAACAACATTCGTCCTACAGGTGATGACATTCGCAAAGATGACGTCGTATTACCTAAAGGAGCGCGCCTTACCGCCCGAGATATCCCAATGATCGCAACTTTGGGTATTAGCCACGTCACTGTCGTTCGTAAGCCTCGTGTTGCCTTCTTCTCAACAGGTGATGAGCTAAAGCCTCTTGGAGAACCACTCAAAGCTGGCCAAATATACGACAGCAATCGTTATGGCATAAAACCACTGATCGAGAACTTTGGTTGTGAACCTATTGATCTTGGTATTATCCCTGACTGTCCTGAAGAGTTAAAAGCCACCTTTGAAAAGGCGCAAACTTTAGCTGACGTCGTCGTTACTTCGGGCGGTGTGAGTGTCGGGGAAGCTGATTATACGAAAGATATTCTTGAAGAACTGGGCCAAATTGGGTTTTGGAAGCTTGCTATCAAGCCTGGCAAACCATTTGCCTTTGGCAAATTATCGACCGCGTGGTTCTGCGGCCTTCCGGGTAACCCCGTTTCAGCGGTATTAACCATGTACGTTCTGGTTCAACCTATGCTAGCCAAGCTTGCCGGACATACTGAATGGACAGCGCCTGAATCTATACCGGCAACAACCCGCACTGCGTTTAAGAAATCGCCGGGGCGTACAGATTACCAGCGTGGTGTTTACACCATCGAAGATGGCAAGTTTGTAGTAGAAACGACAGGCAACCAGAGTTCTGGCGCGTTCCGCTCGATGAGTTTAGCCAATTGTTTTGTTGTTTTGGAGCGTGAGCGAGGCCGTGTTGAAGTCGGTGAAACCGTGAATATCCAGTTGTTCAATTCAACCCTTTACTAGGAGTGAACACATTGGAGATCCTTTCCGATCAAGAAATGCTGCGCTATAACCGTCAGATTATACTCAAGCAATTTGATTTTGACGGTCAAGAAGCATTGAAACGAAGCTCCGTGCTGATTCTCGGGGCTGGTGGCCTTGGTTGTGCATCAAGTCAATACTTAGCGACCGCTGGGGTTGGCTCGCTGACCTTAATTGATGATGACGTTGTCGAACTGTCTAACCTACAACGCCAAGTACTTCATCATGATGTCGACGTTGGCAAAAAGAAAGTCCTGTCAGCTGCTGAATCTCTTCAGCAGCTGAACCCTCACCTGCAAGTGCGTACCATAGATCAACGCTTGAGTGATGAGGATTTAAAAAAGGAAATTGAGCAGCATACGCTGGTGCTCGATGCATCGGATAATGTAGAGACTCGCAATCAACTTAATCGCCTCTGCTATGCGTTAAAAATACCGCTGGTTTCCGGTGCAGCAATACGAATGGAAGGACAAGTCAGTGTCTTCACTTATAAGGATAAAACACAACCTTGCTACCAATGCTTAAGTGCCCTTTTCGGCTCTGCAGCATTAAGTTGTGTGGAGGCTGGAGTCATGGCGCCAGTTGTAGGCATCATCGGCGCGGTGCAAGCAATGGAAGCGATTAAAGTTATCGCCAAGTACGGACAGGCAAAAGAAGGTAAGATTCTTATTCTTGATGCGATGACCATGTCATGGCGAGAAATGAATCTCATGAAAATGCCTGATTGCGCCGTGTGTAGTTAGAGGCAAACTGAGCCGATTAAATCTATAAATCACATAGACTTATAAGGAAATATCATGTCACCGCTTATCTCTCCAGCAGAACTTATTGAACTGGAAAAATCCGGCAAGTTGGTAGTTTTAGACACCAGTATTGAATTTCAGATCCCATCCGAAACAGAAAAAGATCAGCATAACTTGCTCCCTAATACCATCCGCTTCGATTATGACAAGGTTTTTTGTGACCCAGACGCTTCACTGCCACATATGATGCCTTCACAAGACCGCTTCAATCAGTTAGCAAGAAGCATAGGTCTTAATCAAGACTCTATTATCGTGGTGTACGATAACAGCGGTACCTTTGCCTCTCCGAGAGCGTGGTGGATGTTAAAAGCGATGGGTCATAAAGAGGTGTACATTCTAAATGGTGGCCTCACTGAGTGGAAACACGCTGGCTTCAAAACAGTAACATCTTACAAAGAGTCGATATCTGAAGGCAATTTCGACGGTCAGCTCAACCCATCTTACTTTGTTGATTCTCAATATGTTCTAGAACAAATAGACAATCTCTCTAACCAGACGGTTGATGCTCGCTCTCATGCTCGATTTAATGCGCAAGTGCCTGAGCCAAGACCGGGCATACGTGCTGGACATATCCCCAGCTCTGTTTGCCAACCATTTACAGAGCTAATGGAGGGTCACAAACTCAAGTCAACCGACGAGTTAACATCTATCTTATCAAGATCATTAAGCCGCGATAAATCTCAATACATATTTAGTTGCGGCTCAGGGGTTACTGCAGCGATTGTACTGTTAGCCGCGCAGCTTACAGGATACAAAAACCTCTCTATCTATGATGGTTCATGGACAGAATGGGGGGCGAGTGACCATTTGCCCATTAGCTAAATAGCAAACAAGGCAGCGACAAACAGCTGCCTTTGTTGACTTTGTTTTCAGAAATTTCCAAGTACTTCACTTATCTGAAAACGTTTTGCAGCCTCTGCTTCAATTTCTACTTTCCAGTTTTCATCAAATAATCCATTTACAAACAGTAAAGTAGTCGGCAATCCACCTACTTCAAAAGGAATACGTGTTTTAGCTCGTTGATATTCCGATAAATCTTGTCGATTTACCATGTAAATTCGAACGCTAATCAGGTCTTGTATGTCCATTCGATTCGCTTGTAGAACTCCTCGCAGATTCTGCCATGCCAAAACCATTTGTTCTTCTGTACTAGTCGGCACTTTACCATGCTCATCGATGCCAAGCTGCCCTGCTATATGTAACCGAGTCGAGCCAGAAGGTATCATTGCACATTGATGGTAATTAGCAGCTGGTGGTGGAACCGTCGCTGGACTCCAAATAATATTCATTACACTTCCTTGGAAAGCATGCTAATAGTTGGTGTATCCGTAAGCATAGTGCCAAGCTGGTCAAAGTCACCGATCTCTTTACGCCACGAAATGTACTTATCAAAATGTTGAGGCGTCTGCCATTCTTCAAGTAACACCAATTCATGCTGCCCCTGAACCTTTTCATACAAGTGTGCCGACAAATTCCCTGCAAATGTTCTCGTATCGGGCAAGATTGCTGTAAAGAAGTCTTTGATAGACTGGGTGTTTTCCAACGAATGGTTAAGTTTAAATTGAACTAGAATGCTCATCACTCTCCCTTTTATTCCTTTTTTAAATTCATAGGAGAGTTTAATTATTTAGATTTAATGATAAATTAAGTAAAATCCAACAAATAATCTCATTAAATAGAACAATAACGCTTATGAAATCTGACCTTCACCGTATGCAGGTTTTTGCTCAAATCGTCGAATCAGGATCCATTACCAAAGCAGCAGATGAGCTCGATGTTTCTAAGTCTGTACTAAGTCACCATTTGCAGAGCTTAGAAAAACATTTAGGTGTAAAGCTACTGACTCGAACGACACGGCGACAATCTCTCACCGAAGCAGGACAACGTTATTACCAACGATGCTTGGAGATGAAAAAACTGATGTCTCTGGCAGAAGAAGAGGTGCGCGAATCGAATACCGACCTCGCAGGTACAGTGACGGTTACCTCTCCTCATACACTAATGACACACCTTATCGGCCCATCTATGTGCCGGTTTGTGAAGAATCATCCTCGTATAGAGCCTAGACTCCTTGCCAATGACATGCGCCTCAACTTGATCGATAAATACATCGATCTTTCCATAACGGTGGGGGAGCTGCCAGACTCCAGCTCCCGAGCGACCAAAATTGGCGAATTGGAACAAGTGTTGTGCTGTTCACCGGAATACATGAAAAGTCGCGACATTACACTGCCTGTTACCTCAACCGAGCTACTCGAATATGACTATATTGCGAATCAATGGGAGGGCATAAATGTTGAGCGAAAGTTCTCGGTGGGAAAACAAAGTATCAGTTATCGATTCCATTCCACTCGCATGGGAGACAGTATTCCGACCATTCGCCTGATGACCTTGTCAGGACTGGGGCTTGCTTGTTTGCCTATCCTGGCTATTAAAGAAGAGCTTGAGCGAGGTGATTTAGTGAGATTAACGGCTGACGGAATGGCATTGAAAGCGCCTGTATGGGCAGTGCATAACTATGGCTTACAGATGCCAGCCAGAATACGCGCCTTTATTGATTTCATAAAAGAGAACGCTGAAAACACTCTTTAAGAGCAAGCACGAGCAATCTCTCGTGCCTGCAGATGACCATTTTTTCGTTATTTCATTTGTTCATCCAAGTTTAAAACGGTTAGCGCATTGCTCACACTAGTTGCAATAACATCAATGACGCCTGTTCTTAATGCACCAAGCATGGCTAATGGTTTGCTATTTTCTGCGGCAATCGCAATTACCTCCGAAATAGGGCGAAACTCTTCAATACTGAGACCAATAACACGATCACTCATGACCGTCTTAGCCGATTTTCCCTGAATATCAAAGAAGTCATAACCTGCAAAGTCCCCGACTACACCTTGATTCATACGAGATTGCACCACTTCATCCGCAGTAAACCAGCCTAAGTCAACCATATAGCTGTTTTCACTCATGTCTCCGATACCGACGAGCGCCACATCAGCTTTACGGGCAAGATCCAACGTTTGCTTCACGGTTGCATTCTGCATAAATGCATGTTTTTGTTCATGATTTTCTGCATAGGCTGGTGCATAAAGAGTTTCAGAGGTACCACCATAGCTTTTCGCAAACTGGCGACATATATGATCGGCATTAAACATACCCCCTCTCGGGTGGATACCACCGATACCACAGACGAATTTGACATCACGCTGAGGTATCACTCCTACGTGATGAGCTACAGCAGATACGTTACGCCCCTGACCAACCGTCACCACCGAGCCATTTTGAATAGAGCTAGCCATGTATTTAGAAACCAAACCCGCCACTTGCAGGCGCTGTTGCTCTTCATTCGGTTGATCAAGTGCGACCAAGGCTCGCTTGACCCCAAATCGCTCTATTAACCTTTGCTCGATCTTCGCACTAAATACAGGGTGATATTTAACGGTGATCTCGACAATGCCTTCATCACGTGCCTGCTTAAGCATTCGGCCTACTTTCGCACGGGAAACAGAAAACTTCTTCGAGATTTCTTCTTGAGTTGCCCCATCCTGATAATACGCAACGGAAATTTCAGTAAGGAGATCAGCGCTGTCATCAGACATATCTTGTTGCGATTTGTTCATTTTGCTACAGCTCCTGTATAGGAATATACATATAACATCTGCTCAATGCCGTAGCATATGTTATCACTATAGATAAATGCAACATTTGCTCACTACCGGGACAAATTCTCAGGCTATTTCTTGACCCTATTAGAGTATTACAAACCCTTTTCATTACTGGGCAAACGTTTAATTCGAATAACCCATCAAGGCAACTGGAGAAATACTTGATGAACATCACTATAACCTTAAATTAGCAATTGACATTCTGTGTAGATGAGATAAATATGAACCCATCATTTACTCATCGTAAGAGCAAATGTTCACAACAAATGTTCTCACGCTGAAAATAATTCCGGTTAGTTGATTTGATGGACTCGGAAAGGGTTGAAAGACAATTAGCTAACTCGATTGCAATTGCACCACTCACATTAACTGTTTTGATGTGAAGGCCCATTAAATAGGATGATCGAAATGAGCAACAAATTAGAGCAACTTCGTAAACTAACGACCGTCGTAGCAGACACTGGTGAAATCGATGCGATTAAAAAGTACCAACCAGAAGACGCAACGACTAACCCTTCTCTGATTCTTAAAGCCGCTCAAATCGAAGAGTATGCACCTCTAATCGATGCCTCTATTGAATACGCTAAAGCGCAAAGCTCTGATAAAGCACAGCAAGTTCAAGATACTTGTGACATGCTTGCAGTCAACATCGGTAAAGAAATTCTAAAAACCATCCCGGGACGTATCTCTACTGAAGTTGACGCACGTCTTTCTTACGACATGGAAGGCAGCGTAGCTAAAGCGCGTCAGCTAGTGAAAATGTACAACGATGCCGGCATCACAAATGATCGCATCCTGATCAAACTGGCTTCAACTTGGGAAGGCATCCGCGCAGCAGAAATCCTAGAGAAAGAAGGCATCAACTGTAACCTGACTCTACTATTCTCTTTTGCCCAAGCTCGTGCTTGTGCTGAAGCCGGCGTATTCCTAATCTCTCCATTCGTTGGTCGTATCATGGACTGGTACAAGGCAAAAGAAGGCCGTGACTTCGAAGCTCAGGAAGATCCAGGTGTGCTATCTGTAACTAAGATCTACAACTACTACAAAGAGTACGGCTACAACACAGTTGTAATGGGCGCAAGCTTCCGTAACATTGGTGAAATCCTTGAGCTAGCTGGCTGTGACCGCTTAACGATCGCTCCTGCTCTTCTTGCTGAGCTCGAAGCAGCGGAAGGTGAAGTGGTAGAAAAGCTAGTTGACTCTAAAGGCGCAGCAGAGCGTCCGGCACCAATGACTCATGCTGAGTTCCTATGGGATCATAACCAAGATCCAATGGCAGTTGAGAAACTGGCTGAAGGTATCCGCAACTTCGCAGTAGACCAAGGCAAACTTGAAGCAATGATTGAAGCTAAGCTTTAATCCATCGAATATCTAGAGGGGAACGTTTGCGTTCCCCTCTTCACATCCTTTCTAAGAAACAATCTAATAATCGGTATTTATTATGGATCGCAAACATCTAGCAAATGCAATTCGTGCTCTTAGCATGGACGGCGTACAACAAGCAAACTCTGGCCACCCAGGCGCACCTATGGGGATGGCGGATATCGCTGAAGTTCTTTGGCGTGACCACCTAAACCACAACCCAGCTAACCCAGAGTGGGCTGACCGCGACCGCTTTGTGCTTTCAAACGGCCACGGCTCTATGCTGATTTACTCTCTGCTTCACCTAGCAGGCTACGAGCTATCAATCGACGATCTGAAAAACTTCCGTCAGCTGCACTCTAAGACTCCAGGTCACCCAGAGTACGGTTACGCACCGGGTATCGAAACAACCACAGGTCCTCTAGGTCAAGGTATCACGAACGCTGTAGGTATGGCGCTAGCTGAGAAGACTCTAGCAGCACAGTTTAACAAAGAAGGTCACGACATCGTTGACCACTTCACTTATGCCTTCATGGGTGACGGCTGTTTGATGGAAGGTATCTCTCACGAAGCATGTTCGCTAGCAGGTACACTAGGTCTGGGTAAACTGATCGCTTTCTGGGATGACAACGGCATTTCTATCGATGGTCACGTGGAAGGTTGGTTCTCTGACGACACACCTAAGCGTTTTGAAGCGTACGGCTGGCACGTAATCCCTGCAGTAGACGGTCACGATCCAGAAGCGATCAATGCCGCTATTGTTGCAGCGAAAGCTGACCCTCGTCCTACTCTAATCTGTACTAAAACTATCATCGGTTTTGGTTCTCCAAACAAGTCTGGTTCACACGACTGTCACGGTGCACCACTAGGCGCTGACGAAATTGCAGCAACTCGTAAAGCGCTAGGTTGGGAACACGGTCCGTTTGAAATCCCAGCAGATGTATATGCACAGTGGGATGCAAAAGAAGCAGGCGAAGCTAAGGAAGCAGCGTGGAATGCGAAGTTTGACGCGTACGCAGCTGCGTACCCAGAAGAAGCGGCAGAGCTTAAGCGTCGTCTAAACGGTGAATTGCCAGCACAGTGGGAAGAGAAAGCAAACGCAATCATTGCTGACCTTCAAGCAAATCCTGCGAACATTGCATCACGTAAAGCATCTCAAAATGCACTAGAAGCGTTCGGTGCTATGCTACCTGAATTCCTAGGCGGCTCTGCTGACCTTGCACCTTCTAACCTAACCATGTGGTCTGGTTCGAAGTCGGTATCAGCTGAAGACGCGTCTGGTAATTACATCCACTACGGTGTTCGTGAATTCGGTATGACGGCTATCATGAACGGTATTGCTCTACACGGTGGTTTCGTACCATACGGTGCAACTTTCCTAATGTTCATGGAATACGCGCGTAACGCAATGCGTATGGCGGCTCTGATGAAAGTGCAGAACATCCAAGTGTACACGCACGACTCTATCGGTCTTGGCGAAGATGGCCCAACTCACCAACCAGTTGAGCAAATGGCTTCTCTACGTCTAACGCCAAACATGAGTACATGGCGTCCATGTGACCAAGTGGAATCGGCAGTGGCTTGGAAACTGGCAATCGAGCGTAAAGATGGCCCAACATCGCTAATCTTCTCTCGTCAAAACCTTGCACAGCAAGAGCGTAGCGAAGAGCAAGTGGCAAACATTGCACGCGGTGGTTACATCCTGAAAGATTGTGAAGGCAAGCCAGAGCTTATCCTTATCGCAACCGGTTCTGAAGTTGAGCTAGCGGTGAACGCTGCGGCTGAACTGACTGCTGAAGGTAAGAAGGTACGCGTAGTATCTATGCCTGCAACAGACGCGTTCGACAAGCAAGACGCTGAGTACCGTGAAGCCGTACTGCCTTCTGACGTAACAGCTCGTATCGCTGTAGAAGCGGGCATCGCTGACTTCTGGTACAAGTACGTTGGTTTCGACGGTCGTATCATCGGTATGACAACCTTCGGTGAGTCTGCACCAGCAGGTGAACTGTTCAAGATGTTCGGTTTCACAACAGAAAACGTAGTGAACACAGCGAAAGAGCTACTAGATTAATCTCTACATCTCGATAATCAATGCCCCGCTATCTTAGCGGGGCATTTTTTTATACACGAATTGGAGCAAAAAACTTAAAGAAAGTGAGCAACCAAGACGGCTTAATAAATTTACACCGTGATAAACTTCACACCGCCCCATCTATCAACTCTCTAATTCCTTTCCAAAAGACCAGTAACAAATCACAAATAAACACCAGTCAACTAACAAAACAAGAGGATAATCACAATTCACAAACTTAAAAACAAAGATGAAATTGAGATAAACCCCACAAAATACATGTTGACTTGTAATAAAAACAAAATATGAAAGAAAAAATCAGCAGTAAATTGTGAGAGTTAGCAAAATAAAATACTTGACGCAAGATTTAATGTCGATCTGATCACAAAAAAGCTTCTATTCCCAAATAACCGGCCTCTAAAGATAATGTATCTATCAATAACGCAATACATGGGAAGCTAACATGCTGTATGACCTAATCGACCACGACCTTATCGATGTCATCGATCATCAAGATTACCAATGGGAGGACGCTGTTCACGTTACTACTCGATATCTTGAAAGAAAAGGTTATGTCACCGCAGATTACTCAAAAGCAATCATTCAATCAACGGTTGATAATGGCCCATACTACGTACTTTGTCCAGGTATTGCCATGCCTCACGCTCGCCCTGAGGCTGGAGTGCTAAAGACAGGGTTAGGGATTCATGTATTTACTCAACCCGTAGATTTTGGATCTGAAATGGGGCCAGCCAACGTGCTATTAACACTAGCCGCTAAAGATTCAGACACCCACATCGAAGTTATTCAAGCACTTAGCGAAATGCTCGTTGACGAAGCAAATATCGCTAAACTTGCTGCTGCATCTTCTAAACAAGATGTACTAAATATTATAAAAAACTACTAACCCGAAGGAACATAACGTGACAACAAATGTAAGAGCTAAAGTGCAAGCTTTTGGAGGTCATTTGACCGCCATGGTGTTGCCAAATATTGGAGCCTTCATTGCTTGGGGCTTTATAACGGCACTATTTATTCCGACCGGTTGGGTACCAAATGCTTATTTTGGTGAACTTGTCGGCCCAATGATCACTTATCTACTGCCTTTACTTATTGGCTACACGGGTGGTCAGATTGTAGGAGACAAACGTGGGGCCGTTGCTGGCGCTATTGGTACTATGGGTGTCATTGCTGGTGCAGAGATTCCTATGTTCGTTGGTGCAATGATCATGGGTCCCCTAAGTGGCTGGGTAATTGTCCAGATAGACAAAAAACTGGAAAATAAGATTCCATCCGGTTTTGAAATGGTCGTAAACAACTTCTCATTAGGTATTTTTGGCATGGTCATGTGCCTCTTTGCCTATGCGATCGTGGGACCTGCGGTAACTGCTGCTAACCTTTTTGTAAAATCTGGCATCGAAGCACTTGTTGCAACGGGTTTCCTTCCTTTACTGGCTGTTATTAATGAACCAGCTAAAGTGTTGTTTCTCAACAATGCTATTGACCAAGGCATCTACTATCCATTAGGCCTGCAAGCTGCTGCGGAAACAGGTAAGTCAATCTTCTTTATGGTGGCATCTAACCCAGGTCCAGGCCTTGGTATGCTGCTTGCGTATGCGAAATTTGGCCAAGGGCTAAGTAAGCGTTCTGCTCCAAGTGCGATTATTATCCATTTCTTTGGGGGTATCCATGAGCTTTACTTCCCATATGTATTAATGAAGCCAATTATGATCGTTGCCATGATTGCCGGCGCAGCAACGGGTATCGCCACCTTTAACCTTCTTGATGGTGGTTTGGTTGCAGGTCCAAGTCCTGGCTCTATCTTCTCTTATCTAGCATTGACGCCAAAAGGCAGCTTCATCGCAACCATTGCCGGTGTGACCACAGCAACGATTGTATCTTTCCTTGTTGCCAGTGCCATTCTAAAAATGAGCAAGAACGAGGAATCAGAGAAAGAATTCGAACAGTCAGTGACCGACATGAAAGAAATGAAAGCGGAAGGTAGTGTCACTACGGCTAACGCTCAAACAACTGTCGAAACGAAGAAAATCAAATTTGTTGCCTTCGCTTGTGATGCGGGTATGGGTTCAAGTGCCATGGGAGCATCCACCTTCAGGAAAAAACTGAGCGATGCTGGTTATGACATTGAAGTGAAGAACTTTTCGATTGAAAAAGTCCCAGCACATGCTGACATAGTGGTGACCCACGAAAGCCTTGAAAGTCGAGCCGTAACTGCAACTGGATTGCCAGTCATCACTATCAAGAACTTCCTTCATGATCCAGCGCTCGATGACCTAATCAACACCATCAGTCAACAAGCTTAATTTTTCAAATTTGCTGGGGCCCCTGGCCCCAATACCCGGGAGAAAACCATGGTTCAAACTACCGCAGCTGTTATTTGTGGCGAGAAAGATGTTCGTTTAAGAACGTTTGATCTTCCAAAGATTAAAGATGACGAGTTACTGGTCAAAAATATTTCGAATAGTATCTGTCTCTCGACATACAAAGCCGCTCTTCTTGGCAGCAACCACAAACGCGTACCAGATAATATTGAACAAGTTCCAGTCATGACTGGGCACGAATACGCGGGTATCATTATCGAGGTCGGCGCAAATCTACGCGACCAATACCAACCGGGCCAACCCTTCGTATTACAACCAGCCATGGGGCTACCAACAGGTTACTCTGCCGGTTACAGTTATGAAACGTTTGGTGGTAATGCAACTTATTCAATCATCCCTAAGGTTGCTATCGAACTCGGCTGCGTATTACCGTACCAAGGTAGCTATTTTGCCAATGCCTCACTCGCCGAGCCTATGTCCTGTATCATAGGGGCTTACCATGCTAGTTATCACACCACCCCTTATGTCTATGAACACCAAATGGGTATTAAGCCTAATGGCTCACTAGCCTTACTTGCATGTGCAGGACCGATGGGGATAGGCGCTATTGATTATGCTATCAACGGCCCAGTAAAACCTCGCCTGATTGTGGTCACAGACATTGATGAGCAGCGCTTGGCACGGGCTGAGAGTCTCATTCCCGTCGATACCGCCAAAGAAAATGGCATTGAACTTCATTACATTAACACCGCCAAACTTGACGATCCCGTTGAGTATTTAAGGCAACTTAACCAAGGTGAAGGTTATGATGATGTGATGGTTTACGCAGCAGTCACACAAGTCCTTGAGCAGGCAGACGAATTGCTTGGCAATGATGGCTGCCTAAACTTTTTTGCAGGGCCGACTGATAAGCAATTCAAGGTGCCATTTAATTTCTACAACGTGCACTATGAGTCAACCCACATCGTCGGGACATCAGGAGGTTCTACCGGCGATATGATCGAGTCGATTGAGCTATCAGAGCAAAACAGAATCAACCCATCGTTCATGATCACTCATGTCGGTGGTCTAGAATCGGCTCCGCATACTATTTTAAACCAGTTAGATATCCCAGGAGGGAAAAAGCTGATTTACCCCCATATTGATATGCCGCTAACAGCGATCGATAACTTCCGTTCACTGGCTGACGTGGACCCATTCTTTGTTGAACTAGATGCCATTTTGGCCGAGAGCAACTACGTTTGGAATGAGCACGCAGAAAAAGCGTTACTTGAGTTTTATGATGTCAGTCTTACCGTTTAGGCAAGACGTAGCGTGTGGTAGCCTTGAGCTGCCACATTCTAAAAAGGTTAATCAACGTTTGTCCCGAGAAGAAGAATTGCTTGATGCTATGGAGCAGTGTGAAACCGCTACCTGCTTTCTTCAAGTATCAAATAAGATTATTAACTTAAAGCTGAAGAGCTTACTGCCTAACGTCTTCGTTCAAGATGAGTTTGTCATGCAGTATGCTGTCGCACCGCTAATCAAAGAAGACGGTCCACTGGTTACTACCGATGTGGTTTCTAAACTCGTATTTGCGATGGGGAAAATATCCCTCGAAACATACGCCGATATTGGCTTGTATGACCAAATGCTCGACTATGCGCTCCAACAGCCAACTAAACTGCGATTTGACGATGACATGGTATACGACTTCATCACCAATCAATCGACCCTAACTAAAGGTGAAGACAGTTTTTATCTGGACTCCATCAATCAGCTTAAGTTTTCTTCATTCGAGTCTTTCTCACAAATGCGTTATGAGTCTCTAATAAAAACGGTACTCAAACTCTCTTGTGAGATGCTACTCGAAAGAGTCGAGAAAGAGATTTTAGAATAAGGCTCCCGCTATGAAAGTCACATTGAATGTGAGTGGCTTCGACACTCACGCCGTTTTTCCTGACAGTGATGTCTCACTCGTTCACAAGCCATTAGTTGAAAAGTTCACGCGCTTATATCAACAAAAGCAGGAACGCGTGGTCGTGTTTTTAGTTGCCCCTCCCGGTAGCGGAAAATCAACTCTAGCAGCATTTTGGGAGTACCTTTCATACCAAGATTCGCAACTTGAACCTATTCAGGTATTACCATTTGATGGCTTCCACTACCCCAATGATATTCTGGATAACAATATGACTGAACGTGATGGTGAGTTAATCCCATTACGTAAAATCAAAGGATCCTATGAAACGTTCAACCTAACGGAACTGATCGGTAAATTAAAACAGCTCAAAACAGGTGACCCGCTTTGGCCCTATTATGATCGTAACTTACATGATCCAGTCGATGATTCTATCCACGTCAAAAACAACGTCATTATCGTTGAAGGTAACTGGTTATTGCTTGATGAGCCGGTATGGAATGGACTACACGATTTAGCTGACTTTACCATTGCTATAGATACCGACCCAGTCTTTCTTGAACAGCGACTCATTGACCGTAAGGTCCGTGGTGGCAGTAGTCTTGAAGAGGCAAAAGCCTTCTATCAAAGCTCTGATTCCATCAATGTGAATAAAGTTCTCTCATGTTCGGTACCGGCCGATCTGACTTTATACATGAACCAAGACGGTTCGTTTGAAATCAATTAACTCCTTAAGGAGGCAGTATGAACATCGTTGTTGATAGCCACACTCATACTATCGCAAGTGGTCATGCTTACAGCACAATCATCGAAAATGCCCTTGAGTCCAAAAACAAGGGGCTAAAACTTCTTTGCACCACGGATCATGCTCCTGAAATGCCAGGTGCCCCCCACTACTGGTATTTTAATAATCAAAGAATTTTGCCCCGCTTTCTTCATCAAGTCGGTATCTTGCGTGGCGTCGAGGCGAATACACTTAATATTGAAGGCGATCTCGATCTCCCCCCTAGTTCATATCAACATTTAGATTGGGTAATCGCGAGCTTTCACGAGCCTGTCTACAAACCGGCAACCACCCGTCAGCATACTCAAACTCTGATCAATGTTATTGAGAGTGGTAAAGTCGACGCGCTCGGCCACCTTGGTAATCCTAATTACCCATTTGAACTCAGAACGGTCCTTGAATGCGCTAAGCAACATAACGTTGCAATTGAAGTAAACAACACTTCCCTAACAGGCAAAAGCCGTAAAGGCAGTGACGTACGTTGCAGTGAAATTGTTGAGTTAGGTTCACAAGTAGGTGTCTATTTTACAACGGGCTCTGATGCTCACTTTTGCCATGAAATCGCAAGGCTAGATTTAGCAAAGAAGTTACTTCAACAACACAAGGTTGCTGAAGAGAAAGTCATTACAACCTCAACTGCAAGGTTCTTAAACTTTCTCCTTTTACGTGGCAAACCACGTATCGAAGAGTTTAGTTCACTTTATTAAAAACCAGACATATAACACAACCTACATTCTAAAAGCCCAGCTCAGTAAATGGACTGGGCGTTATTCAATCTCTTCGACATTCACTTCGGTACTAAATTTGACGGTGCGAGTAGAGACAGACGTCTGAAACTTTCGAATATTTTTATCTTGATGTAACACGCGTTCAATGAACTTCTCATAAGCACTAATGTTTGGCACACTCACAACCAACATAAAGTCGTATCCACCCGTAATCTGATAACATTGAGTCACTTCGGGGGCTTTCATTACTGACTGTCTAAAAACACTGTATATATCAGGTCTATCCCGCTCCATTTCGACGGAAACAATCAAGTTCATCTTATTTCCAGCCAATTCAGGGTTGATGATCGACACATCACCAATAATCACCTTTTCCTCTCGCAGCCTCTTTACTCTTTTCAAACAAGCGGGTGGAGACAAGCCAACTTCCTCTGCCAACTCGACATTCGCGATGCGATTATTCTTCTGTAAAATCGCTAAAATCTTCCTGTCTAAACGATCAATTTCCATAATTTCTTAAAAAGCCATTTTTGGAAAACTTTAACACGAAAGTTAAATAATAAAGAAATTTTAACTTACATCTACCTAGAAAATTGAACTCCAAATTTCTTTTAAGTCTATTAGCATTTGAGCTATCTAATTATTCTAAGCGGAACTTATCATGGAAAGCGCACGCAAATTCTTTCGCGATCTCCTTAAAGAAATATTCGATGTCACTTGGACACTTTACAAAGTGATGATTCCTATCATCATCGTCATTAAAGGAATAGAGGAGCTCGGCGGTATTGCTCTGCTAAGCGAATGGCTTAGCCCTTTGATGAACCTTATCGGTTTGCCCGATGAAATGGGGCTGGTTTGGGCAACAACTTTACTGACCAATATGTACGCCGGATTGTTGATTTTTATGGGCACTAATAGTGAGCTGACCGTTGCTCAGGTATCGATTCTCGGTTCTTTAATGCTCATAGCCCATTCGATACCAATTGAAGCTGCAATAGCCAAACGAGCAGGAGTAAGCCTAACGATCACAACACTGTTCAGAGTGGGTGGTGGTTTGCTCTTTGCTTGGCTTCTTCATCAGCTTTACCAGTTTGGAGATCTACTGAACACACCTGCACAAATCGTTTGGAACCCCGAGATTCCACCAGAACAAAGTCATCTAGAATGGGCATGGTCTCAAGTGGAAAATTTACTCGCCATCTTCGTTATCATTGCCGTATTACTCTTCTCTTTGAGAGTTTTGAAGCTACTAGGCGTTGAAAAGTTAATGGCAGTCGCGCTGAAACCGATACTTTCAGCACTTGGCATCAGTAGAGAAGCCACCAACATGACCATTATTGGCATTACTCTGGGCATTTCTTTCGGGGGTGGCCTGTTGATCAACGAAGCCAAACGCGGGCATATAGCCGCGAGAGATGTCTTTACCGCTGTCATGCTACTCAATCTCGCTCATAGCATGATTGAAGACACCATCCTTGTGCTCCTAATTGGCGCAGATTTTATCACTATATTCTGGGGAAGACTGGCCTTTGCATTGATCGTAGTCGCCATCATTTCACAGCTCCTTAAGCGAGTCAGTGAGGCAACGTGTCAACGATATTTGTATAAAAGCGTTCAGCCATGACTATCGCCCTGCTGATTAGCAGGGCGCTTTTATTTCTCTTCAAAACGCTGGGCCAACTGATAAAACTCTCTAACTTGATTCCGCAATTCTTGTGAGTGCTGATTTACAGAGTGTGTTGCTGCTAAGTTCTGCTCAGCGGCGGAGGCAATTGACTGAATGTGTAGATTGACATCCCCAGACAGCTGGCGTTGTTTATTCGCTGCATCTTCAACTGTGCTCATTAAGTGATTCATTGACTGCATCATGGTTTCCACTTCAGATAAACGCTTAGCGCTTTCTTCTGCAACTGCACCACAAGCTTGCGTTTGTTCACGGTTAGTGATGATGTCACGTTGCCAATTCTCTATAGTGGTCAGCATAGTTTCAATGCTGTCTTTAATTTGAACTGTCGCATTTGAAGTTCTGCCAGACAGTGCTCTCACTTCGTCTGCAACAACAGCAAAACCTCTCCCCTGCTCACCAGCCCGAGCCGCTTCAATCGCTGCATTAAGAGCCAATAAGTTCGTTTGTTCCGCAATTCCACCAATTTCTTGCATCATCTGGCTAACATTTTGAGCCTGCTCACTCAGTTGATAAGTGGTATTCGTCGCTTTCTCTGCTTGCACGCTTAGTTGCTCGAGGTTGTCATGTGTTTTATCGATCGTATCTTTTGCCAATAAGCAGGTTTTTAGTGTCACATCAATAAGGTCATGTGCCTCATGTGTGCTGGTTGACACCTCATTGGCCGACGCTTCCACTTCTTCAGTTGCCTCACGTACTTGACGAATGTCTTTAGTCTGCTGCTCCAACGCTTGGGTGACTTGTAATGTTGTTGCACTCAAACCGTCCGACAAATCCTGAAGAGGCTTAGCTGAGTCCGTCATACGACCTAACACAGTGCGAATACGTGCAGACAGTAATTTAATATGGAAGTCAGCGATAGAAAATTTGCTGCTCCCGGAGTAAATCAAACGACTAACACTGTCGTACTTAGACTGGAGTTCTTTCAGTTGCTTTGGCGTGTCAATTAACTCCTGTCTAAAGAGCAAAGCAACGACAGAAAGCGGTAGGAAGCTAGACAACCAGCTTGCGCCACCTTCCAGTGACAGTAAATTCGCTATAACAGGTGCTGAAAGAGAACCCAGTAAAATGGCATAACGAAGTGAGTCGCCGATTTGCAATGACCAATTTCTTCCTGAACGTTCTGCCTTTAGCAATGATTGATAGGCTTTGTCTGCGACCATAACCCACTCTCGCTTAGGCTTAACGCGCACAGATTGATAACCAGTCATTTCTCCATTTTCGTAAATCGGGGTAACATAGGCATCCACCCAGTAGTAGCCACCGGATTTAGTACGATTTTTTACAATTCCGCGCCAAGCTTTGCCTTGCTTAAGATTTGCCCACATGTCGGCAAATGCCGCCTTTGGCATCGTATCATGGCGTACAATATTGTGATTTTGACCCAGCAGCTCATCCTGAGTGAATTCGGCTATACGACAAAAGGCTTCATTACTGTAGGTAATAACGCCGTTAAGATCGGTTGTTGAGACAAGTTGTTCGTTGGTATCAAGAAGAGTTTCACAGTCTGACGAAGTTTGGTTAGCACTCATGAGGGTAAACTTTTGTTGTAGTTATATGGCACGGAAATATAAACAATAATTCAAATCATGACAAAATATTAAAGTGATCTCATGTAACACTTTTGGATTATTTGATGAGTTTTTTTGTTTTAAACACAATCACTTCCTCTCTATTTCAACTAACTAATCTGTTAACTACTGGCTCAAATAGAAAATGATCTCTACAATAACGGTGCAATTTTGCTCAGTTTCTCAGGTAACCCTTTATTAGTGTATAAATTAAAACACTTCAGTCTCAAACAGCTTACCATTCTGGTTTCTATCTCTGTCGTTCTCTTATTTCTAATGTTTTACTTTTCTTTTAAGGCATTATGGAGTCACGAGCTTGCGATAGAGGCATCACAGAAACGGCAACGCCTCGAAATTGAACGCGTACAAACTGTTCTAAAAATGGAAGAACTTGAACTGAGGGCTTCCTTAGAAGATTACGCTGCCTGGACAACATTAGCGCAATTCGTTCAAAATCCGAATGACTCATTTATCCAAGATAGTATTGGGCCCCACGCTTTTGAATCTAAGCTGCTTAACGGCATCATCATTTTTAATGATCAGCTAGACGTCACATGGAGCGCTTTGTACGAAGATGGTCGCATCCGTTCAGAGCAGTTTATTGCTCTCAATGACCCTGAAGTTGTGCGTAAACTGCTTGAGCAATCGATTAATGCCTCAAGCGCTAAGGTTGCCTCACATATCCAGTATGCGGTATATAAAAATTCGCCTTATATACTCGCCTCAGCTCGAATTTGCTTGAGCGATGGCAAGTCATGCAATTTTGGCTATATCGTCTTTATTCGTAAAATTCGTGATGATTTTATCTCTGAAATAGAAGCTGCCACGGGTGTAAAGATTACTGTTCATCCACTTAGCGAGCATGAATCTGTCCACAGTACCCTGCCAAATAACGTATCCATTATATATCGCGATGACTTTCTTGATGGTGATAATATCGCTATCGAAATCACTCACAGTGAAAAGCATCCTGCTTTTCTCACTTTCTCAGAAGCCAGCGTACTCGCTTGCTTTGCGCTGGTCATGTTTGCGTTTAACCTAACCGTAGTTTCCAAATTGATCAAACCACTTGGAAATGCACAAAAAGCGCTGCGTCAATTTCAAAAATCCGGTGACATGCTGCCCAACGAAGCGACTTTTATTTCTAAGGAGATGAGGGGCTTCGCTCGTGACATCAACAACTTAATTACAGAGCTTGATGAAAAACGGGAATTGCTCAGAAAACAATCTATCATCGATCCATTAACAGGGATTGCAAACCGTCGTCATCTGTACGAGATGGCCAAACACTTCATTGAAGAATTAGGCTATCACCAAATCGGTGTCATACTTGTCGATGTTGATCATTTCAAGCAATACAATGATAACTACGGCCACATGGCAGGTGATCATGCGTTATGTCATATTGCCGCAGCACTAAATACCGTCGAATCACCCTATGAGCATTTAGTCAGCCGATACGGTGGTGAGGAGTTTTGTGTGATTCTTGCTAGTGACGTGGAGTTGGATCTTAATGGATACCTTAATCAACTAGTTCAAGCAATCAGCAGTTTGGCTATTGAGCACGCATACTCACCGACAAGTCCATTTATTACTGTAAGCGCGGGGGCGACCTCAAAGCAGATAACGTCATATGAACACTTAACAAGTTTATTCCAGTTTGCGGATCAAGCCCTTTATATGGTCAAGCAGGAAGGAAGAAACGGCTATCGTATCATGGCGGCAAGCTAAGCCTTCTTCTGACTCAAGTTAAAAGTAAACACATATTGGAGTGCCCTTCATTTAACTTCCATTCTAAATGGACTATATAAGTGGTATACCCATAAGAAGCGATCTCGATAATGCTTACCAAGTTTTTCTCTTATTGTTGGTTAACCTCCCTCCTGCTTTTTATGCGCCCGGTTCACTCAGAACCTGTCGTTATCGCCATTGGTGAAGTTTACCAAAGTAAGACGCTGAATGAGGTCGTGGGCTTCACTCTAGTGGATGACTTAAAGCAGATTTACAACAAATTGGGAATCAATGTCGAGTTTGCTTACTTACCCAATGAAAGAGCCATACGAGCAGTCAGTGAAGGACGATATCAAGGGTTAGACTTACGAATTTCAAATCTCGCCAATGATGCAAATATGCTCAAGGTAGACGTTCCTCTCTACTACATCAGCATTTACGTGTACGGGTTCGAAGGCCAGTTTTATAACCGCCTAGAAGAAGTATCCGGTAAAATATTAGTCTCTCAACTAGGAATGAGATTTGTTGACAAGGTCAAAGACTACAAACGTCTATTTCTAGTCGAGAATGCCGAGCAAGCCGCTCTAATGGTGAGCAAAGGTCGCGCTGATTTGTGGCTAGCACCTGAAGCTGTTTACGATGTCCTGAAATCAAAATATCCCGATATAAAACCGGTAAGCAGCGCGGTACTCTATGAACCTCTCTACCACTATATTCATATCTCCAACAGGCATTTACTCCCCCAACTGGAACAAGCGGTAAGAGAATTAGTCGCAGACAGGCAGAAGAAGCAACTGCCATTATGAAGTAACTAAACCAGTATCTAATGCATTGGCCGTCATAATAATAAACCGACTAGTTTGCCAGACTAAGCCTTCTTCCTCCGTTGAGCGGAAACAAGCGCTCAGAAATACAAGTTGGTTTATCTAGGCCTTTGTTATGAGAAAACTCCGGTCAGTGATAAGATTGCGACCAAGTCAATCTGCTAGGCGTAAAGTTTGGCCTCTTAAGCTTGTGATGTGCCAATGCTTTGTTATTTTTAAAATCACACAGCAGATTAAACCATTAAATAAAAAGGCAATATTTTCAAATGGTTAACAATACAATTCAATGGTTTCCTGGGCATATGCACAAAGCCCGCAAAGAAATTGAAGAAGCGATCCCTCAAGTGGATGTCATTATCGAAGTGCTGGATGCCCGCATCCCATTCAGTAGTGAGAACCCAATGATTTCTGAAATCCGTGGTGAAAAGCCTGTCGTAAAAGTACTAAACAAACGCGACCTTGCTGACCCAGAGCTAACACAATTATGGATTGATCACTTCGAAAAAGAGCACAACGTCAAAGCTATGGCCATTACCACTTCTAACACACAAGAAGTGCATAAAATCCTCGAGCTTTGTCGTAAGTTAGCCCCACACCGTGAAGAAATTGGTAAAAACATTCGCACCATGATCATGGGCATACCGAATGTAGGCAAATCGACCATTATCAATACGCTAGCGGGTCGTACGATTGCCGTGACAGGCAATCAGCCAGCGGTAACTCGCCGCCAACAACGTATTAATCTTCAAAATGGTATCGTCTTGTCTGACACACCAGGAATCTTATGGCCTAAAGTTGAAAACCCACACAGTGGATTTCGCCTGGCGGCAACCGGAGCGGTTAAGGACACGGCGATGGAATATGAAGAGGTCGCCTTTTACACTGTCGAATACTTAGCAAAAGCCTACCCTGAACGTTTGAAGGAACGCTATCAGATCGAAGAAATGCCTGAAAGCGACATAGAGCTGATGGAAGAGATTGGTCGCCGTAGAGGAGCTTTACGTTCGGGTGGGCGAGTTGATCTACACAAGTGTTCAGAAATTTTACTTCACGAGCTACGTAATGGCACATTAGGACAAGTGACGCTTGAGCTGCCCGAAATGATCACTAAAGAGCTTGTTGAAGTCGAAATCGAAGCGGCGAGAAAAGCCGAAGAAAAAGCCAAGAAAAAAGAAGAACGTAGAAAACGTTACCTCAAAAACAAAAGATAGACAGAACAACGGCGGTATCTACCGCCGTTTTTTATGCTCGTTTCCACACATCTTTTGATATAGTCAATGCAGTTTTATCCAAGAGTGTTGCATGATGAAAATTCCAACCAATATCATTACTGGTTTTCTAGGTACCGGAAAAACCACCGCTATTCTAAACCTTCTAAAAGAGAAGCCAGCCGATGAGAACTGGGCTGTACTGGTTAACGAGTTCGGTGAAATCGGTATTGATGGGGCGATGTTGACCGAGCAAGGAGCGATGATCAAAGAAGTGCCCGGGGGCTGCATGTGTTGTGCCGCTGGAGTTCCTACCTCTGTCGCAATCACCGCTCTACTTCGCACGCAACCAGATCGACTTATTGTGGAACCCACAGGTTTAGGCCATGCACATAAGATACTTGCAACTCTGACATCTGTTCAGTTCAGAGATTACATTGATCTCAGAGCGACAATTGGACTCGTCGATCCTCGTAACCTTTCACGCCCTAAATATCTTGAAAATCAGAATTTCATTGACCAGCTCAGTATTGCAGATATCGTCATCGGCAATAAAGTCGATGAGTGCCATGTCAGCGATGTGGATGCGTTTAACGATTGGGTGGCGGATCAAAATCCACCCAAAATATACAGCCAGTTAGTCAAACAGGGGCGCTTCCCTATCGAACTTCTCGATAACCCAAGACGAAACCCAACGACGTCCGACAATATCGAGGCTCACCATCATCAACATGCAGAAGCTGAGCCTCAGTTTGCGCTCGCTCCTGATCAAACCATGATGCGTAAAGAAAACAAAGGGCAAGGTTACTTTAGCTGTGGCTGGCTGTTCGGAGCAGAAGTTACGTTTGATTTTGATGAACTGTTTTCAATGCTTTCTGATTTAACAGCAGAGCGAGTAAAAGGCGTCATGAATACCGATAAAGGTTGTTACTCATTTAATGTCAGTAATGGTGTCGTATCGGTGAACCAAATGTCACTGGAAGGTTTTGAAAGTCGACTGGAAGTTATTGATACCGAGCTTTTGCCATGGGATCAATTAGAAACCGTACTCAAACATATCGCAAAGCTAGGCTAAGCCCTAGACGACAAAAGGCGCACTATTAAGTGCGCCCTATCCCTCGTTACTCAATCGTGAGTCTGCGAATCAAGGCCATCTGTGGCTGCACCCTGATAATAAAACGAGGATCACAAAAAGATTTGTTGAATCCATCCAAATTGTAGGTAAGGCTGCAAATCCTCCATGCGGGTCGGTTCAGATTGCCTTACCCCTTAACTATGGTTCAAAACCACCAAAGTGCAAGGTAAGAAACGTGATCTCATGCCAATTCTTATCTATTTCTCGATCTTGGTATTCCCTCCATATTTGAAAATCAAATTTTCATTCTTGACGCTATAGTTAAGCCTGCACAAGCGTATAATTCTTGCTGAAAACATTATTTTTTCTAATGGCGAAATAAATCGTACAAGGGTGCAACCTATATGACTAAAAGAGAGAAAATTAAGCAGTCCCTGTTAGCCAGCATGCCAAAAGACGCTATCAACCAGTTTCTCTCAAAAGATAAAACGCCACTCTCCGTTCTTTTCCTTTCTTTGATCGTGGGTCTCTTAGCTGGAACCGTAGGCACCTTCTTCGAAATAGCGGTGCACTTTGTCTCCGAAACTCGAACTGACTGGCTAAAGCAAGCCATTGGTCGTGCGCTGCCACTCTGGCTCTCTGCCTTCCTAATAAGCGCCGCGCTTGCTTTTATTGGTTACTATTTGGTTCATCGTTTTGCTCCTGAAGCCGCAGGTTCAGGCATCCCCGAAATTGAGGGCGCGATGGACGGAATCCGCCCTGTCCGGTGGTGGCGTGTTCTACCGGTTAAATTTTTCGGAGGAATGGGCGCACTTGGCGCAGGTATGGTGCTTGGCCGAGAAGGACCTACAGTACAAATGGGCGGGGCCATTGGCCGTATGGTGACAGATATTTTTCAGGTTAAGAATGACGACACTAAGCACTCCCTACTGGCTTCCGGTGCAGCTGGAGGTTTAGCCGCCGCTTTTAATGCTCCTCTCGCAGGAATCATGTTTGTCGTCGAGGAAATGAGGCCTCAATTTCGTTATTCGCTCATCTCAATACGAGCAGTCATCATTTCAGCCATTACAGCCAACATTGTATTTCGTGCCATTAACGGACAAGGCGCTGTCATCACAATGCCTCAATACCAACCACCAGAACTTGCAGCCCTTTGGCTATTCCTACTTTTAGGCGCAATGTTTGGCATGTTCGGGGTTGTATTCAATCGTCTTGTCACATTATCCCAAGATCTCTTTGTGAAGCTACATAGGAACGATCGGAAGCGTTATCTCATTACAGGTAGCTGTATTGGTGGCTTCTTTGGCATCATGTTGCTCTATTTGCCAGAAGTGACAGGTGGAGGTATTGATCTTATCCCAACCATCACTAATGGTGGCTATGGAGCGACAGTTCTCTTAATGCTGTTTGTCGCACGTATTTTAACCACTCTGATCTGTTTTGGATCGGGGGCACCAGGCGGTATTTTCGCCCCTATGCTCGCGCTAGGCACTTTATTTGGCTATGCTTTCGGGCTGATCGCTAAAGGGCTAATGCCTGAGCTGATGATCTCGCCAGGGATGTTTGCCATAGCTGGAATGGGTGCACTGTTTGCTGCAACCGTTCGTGCTCCGATTACCGGAATCCTTTTGGTTATCGAAATGACTAACAATTACTATCTTATTTTACCCCTGATCATCACCTGTTTAGGGGCGGTGATTTTCGCTCAATTATTAGGTGGACAGCCAATATATAGCCAACTGTTACATCGAACATTAAAAAATGAGAAGTTGAGACAGGAAGACCTTCCCTGCGACACCAAATGATAATTGCGCAGTCACCAACTGCCTTGATATGATCCTGAGCCTTAAGATATTTGTAGCATAGAGTATTACTCTCACTCATCGCCTCATCATCAATTTCAAGCTAATCAGGAATAAGCAGTTGAACTGGAGACGCTTCATACAATTTCAAAGTGTGCCACCATCACAAGCCGCACTGGCATTAGGGATGATTGGCCTTGGACATGCATGGGCATTATACCTTCCTGAAATTGGTGTGTTTATACGTCCCTACTTAGCCGCAGGTGGCGCTGTCTTGTTGTTTCCTGTATTGATAAAGTATTTCAGTAACTACAGAACCTTTATCCATGACATACGTAACCCTCTCAGCGGTAGCTTGATGGCTCCAATGAGTATGGCATTACTTATCTTATGTGACTATCTGGCAGTGATATCCCCTTTGATTGCTTACCCATTATGGTTTGCCGCTTTATTGCTGCACATCACCATGATGGTTCTTTTCTTCTTTTTCCAGATAACTCGATTCAAAGTGTCCAACATTGTTCCCAGTTGGTTTCTCTACCCCGTTGGGCTAATCAGTAGCTCACTGGCAGGAACCAAGTTTGGACATACTGTTTTTTCAGAAACTCTCGTCAGTATTTGTATCACCATCTACTTCTTTATGCTGCCACTGGTGTTATATCGATTGATGTTTGAAGGAATGTTGCCACGTCGAGCAAGGCCAACTTTGGCCATCATGGCTGCACCAATAAACCTCTCCTTAGCGACTTATTTGGTTAATTTCCAGAAGCCCGATCCTATATTGACAGGAGCATTAGCTGGAATTGCAATCACAATGACACTGACCATTTACCTCTGCTACTTCCGGCTGATGAGATTAAAATTTCAGCCTTCTATTGCTGCAGTGACTTTCCCCTCCGTGATTAGTGCGATTGCCATGCATAGACTCACCAGCTTTTTCGAGCAATATCATCCACATTGGCACTGGCTTCACAAATTTGGATTTTTCGAGCTCAGTGTTGCCACAGGACTGGTAGCTTGGGTTTTAGTTGGCTATATCAAAATGTATTGGCCAGAAATTTTTGTCACACGCAAAAAAGAAGATTTATAAAAATAGCATTTCGTACTGAATAAATAGCAAAAAATACAATTAAAAACAAAGAGTAAGCTGGATCAGCGTATAGATAGATTTCATCAGTTATTATAGTTGATGATTTTATTTGCAACAGACTCCAAACTAATAAATATTGGGTGTCGAAATTATATCCATTTTGGTTCATATATCCCATTGTCAGCTGGCACTGGTTTATACAAAAAGGATATTTATTATGAATACGCTTAACCATTACCCACCCTTGCCAGATTTTATAAGTAAAAAAATAGAACACTATCTGGATGATCTTGTCCGTAAAAACAAAAACGGAAAACACTTAGTTTTAGGTGCTAGGCCAAGTAACAATGACCTCGTGTTACAGAGTAATGATTATCTCGATTTATCCAATAACGCTGAAATCATTGATCATCATGTAAATTCAATATTGGCGCGTAAAAACAGCCCCTTCATGTCAGGGATATTTCTCAGAGACGAAGCGTCTCAACCCAAAGTAGAGAAAAAATTGGCCGAGTATGTGGGGTTTAAGTCTTGCTTGCTCTCTCAGTCTGGTTGGGCTGCCAATACAGCACTACTACAAACTGTTTGTGATAGCGAGACCAATGTCTATATTGATTTCTTTGCACATATGTCATTGTGGGAAGGAGCAAGAATTGCGGGGGCAAATATCCACCCTTTTATGCACAATAACGTTAAGCATCTGGATAAGCTGATTAATAGACACGGACCTGGTATCGTTCTAGTTGACTCTGTATACAGTACAATTGGAACCATGGCACCCCTTGTTGACATTGTCTTACTGTCCAAAGAGTATGGCTGCGCAATCGTCGTTGACGAATCACACTCTTTAGGCACCCATGGCAAGCAAGGGGCTGGGCTGCTTAAATCGCTTAAGCTAAGCCACCAAGTCGATTTCATGACCGCGAGTCTCGCAAAAACATTCGCTTATCGAGCTGGGGCGATTTGGTGTAATAATCAGGCTAATGATTGTATTCCCTTTGTCGCTTATCCTGCTATTTTCAGTTCGACGATGTTGCCACATGAACTGGACAGATTAGATAAAACGTTGGACGTCATAAAGAAATATGACAATGAGCGGGATTACCTTCAAGAAATAAGTCGTTATTTAAAAACGAACTTATCAAGTATAGGTTTAACAATTCGTAGCGATACACAAATAATTGCTCTTGAAACCGGTGACGAAAAAAATACAGAGCGAGTACGCGATTTTCTTGAGTCTCACGGTATTTTTGGTGCTGTATTTTGTCGACCAGCCACAACAGCAAATAAAAATATAATTCGATTATCTTTAAATAGCTCCACCACTAAATCGGATGCAGATCAGATAATAAATACTTGTAAGCTGGTTAATGAACAGCCAGATATGTATTTTATTTAGACAACATAAAGGCTAACCTCAGCCCTTGAGCTTAGCCTTAAATCCAATTAGAGATTTTATCTAGCAATACCTCAGTTCCCGCTGGCTTAATAATATAATCATTCATCCCCGACTCATGGATTTTATCAATAGCGCCAGATGTTGAATCCCCGGTGTGCCCTAAAATAGGAACATTGGCATATTCACGATCAGAAGAGCGAATCGCATTGGCCGCATCTAGCCCATTGAGTTGTGGCATTTCAATGTCCATAAGAACTAAATCAACCAAATTGTTCTGTAGTTTATCCAACACCTCTTGACCATTTTGCGCCTGTATCACTTCAAATCCTTGCTGCTCAAGCAGGATTGATGTGTAAGTACGTAAAGAGTGATTGTCATCGGCAATAACAATAGTTTTACCAACACGTACCTCTTTACGAGGGAGCAGATTTCTATCCGGTTCTGGTGACTCAAAGAAGAGTTCATCCAAGACACGACCAGGCTCAAGCAACATGCGATGTTTTTCTACTGGGTAAATAGTTAAATGCCTTTCAATATCATTGTGGTAACGGTTGTTTTCATCATATAGGAATACAATCCGTGCTTCGGTAAAGTGAAGTTTATTTTCTAAAGCTGCCAACTGATTTGGAGACGTAATCACAGCATCCAAATCAATAAAGATGAGATCATATTCAAACTCGTATTCTTCCCGGCTATTGGCGAGCTCAATATCAACAGTATTGAGTGTGAAGCCTTTATAGAATGATTGCTCATTAAGAAGACGAGAAATCACGCTGGTATCACCAACATAGAGTGCTGATTTAGATTTCATCAGATCCAATTTTATATGGTCAACTTTTTCTGATTGGTACTTTGGAAAGGTCAAAGTAAACTCCGTCCATTCATTAAGCACCGACTGACAGCTGATTTTACCGCCAACTGCTTGCATCACTTTGCGACAGAACGGCAAACCTAATCCATAGCTCCCAGATTTACCAAAGGTATAGAAGTCCTTAAAAATATTCTCTAGCACATCCGGAGCAATACCAACACCATTATCCCGAAAGGTCATGACATTGTATTTTTCATAACACCTTAATTCGATATTGATTCTAAAATCTTCACCACTTTGATAGTAAAAAGCATTTTTTAGCAAGTTGTATAATGCGTATTTAATGAGGGTATCACTGCCAAAAAAAGCGGCGTCCTCTTCACAGTGAAACTGGACAGATTGCTTATCTTTAGAGCTTTTATAGGCAAAGCTAGCGAGAGAATCTTCTATTACCCTCTTGAGTGATTGCTTTTTGAACGTCGAGGTAGAAACGCGATTTTCATCAATTGAAGTCAGCAATAAGTCTATCGTTTCGTTACCGTACTGTATGACCTCATCAGCATCACTCAATACTTCTCTAGCGATAGTCAGCTCCTGATGAGACATTGGGTAAAAGTCTGAGTACTTTGACTTATCATCAGGTAGAAGAGAGCTGAGAACATCAAAAGAAGCCTTTAGAGCGCTGAGAGGGTTTCGCATCTCGTGCGCGATGCCAGCACCAAAAGATTTCGCGATTGATACTTTACTCTCATGCTCTACTTGGTTTCTGAAGTAGAACAAATTACCAAAGACATAAGTAAACAAAAAAATGGGTATGTAAGGCCAAACAACCTGTTCGATGGCGTAAGAAAAATCGAACCCATAAACAGCGAAAAACGCAATCAACAGTGAAAATACGGCTTGCAGTAACATCAAACGTGTCTGGTGAACCAATAAGATATGGAGAAATATAGACGCCATAAAAGACATCGCCCATATCGTAGACCACTGATTCATAAACATCATGAAACTAAAGAAACAAGGCAAACAAAACGCGATAGATACTAAATAGTATTGAGGCATGTACTTTTGCAGATACTTAGGCAACGAGTGCCTAAACGCGATCACCGCAAACAATGCGGAGCAAAGTAATCTTAAAGCAAGGTTTTCATAGGGTTGTGGAAATAGATACGACCAGACATAGTAATAGGTCGGAAAGCCAAGCAGCCCCATCCATCCCACTAGCGTTAAGTTGGGCTCCGCATACTGGTATACCTTACGTACTGATTCCAGAACTGCTGTCATGAGTGTTCCTGGTGCCAATCAAAATGCACTGAGTTAAGTTGAGTCCTACTTTTTAGCTTTTAACTAATAACTAGCACACTTAATGATAAGCCACCAGAATATCAACAGTAAATGCTAACTCATGCAGCATTTACTGTTATCGTACTTCCCGCTCGGTCTGACTGAACATCTACACGCAGTGACATCTGCTCTTTTAGCTCACTGACATGAGAAATCAGCCCTATCGTTCTTCCAGTCTGTTGCAGATCAATTAACGTTTGAATGGCAAGATCTAATGACTCTGGGTCTAAGCTCCCGAAACCTTCATCAATAAACAACGTATCTAAGCGAATACCACCACTGTATGACTGAACAACGTCAGAAAGACCGAGTGCTAAAGATAAGGCGGCCATGAAGGACTCTCCCCCTGATAACGTGGCTACATCTCTACTTTTGCCTGTGTAACTGTCTTCCACAACCAGATCAAGCCCACGGCCAGCTGAACCTTTGAATCCATCCTTTTTGCGGGAGAGAATATAACGTCCCTTACTCATTATGCTGAGTCTTTGAGAGGCCTGTATTAATACATCGTCCAGTAGCACGCCTAAAACAAATCGGTGCAGACTCACACGGCTACCAGTTTTACCGCTCGCAACATCATAGAGCGTTCCGTACACTTGGTATTTAGCTTCCAGCTCGGTGTTCTTCTCATGCAGTTTAGCGATATCTCTACACACCTTTTGATAGCGTTCAAACTTGGAGCGAATCGTATCTAGCTGATTCCTCGCCTCCACATATGCTTGGCTATGTAGGGCGACTTGTTTATCTAACTCCTCTAAATCAGGCAATGACTGATTTTCGAGCGAGTGTTTCAAGTCCTCAATGGTTTGCTTAAGCTTCACCTCAGTGTGTGCATAGGCATCCAATGACGTTTCCCAGTGCTCGATTTGCTCTTCTGTGGCTTTACTATCTAAATAATGCTGTTCGTTTGTAAACGGCGTACTCTCTATTGAGATATGCCATTCAGTCTGAGCTTTATCTAATTGTCGATGTGCTTCTTCCAACGATTCAATATTACTTTGCCTTTGACCCTCAAGTGCCGATTGCTGTTTAGCGAGTGTTTGCTGAGTCTCATTGGCCTTCTCAAGCTGTTTTTGAACTGACTCGATGGATGTTTTGATCTGCGTATACTCTGCTTCAACAAGCTCAATAGATTGGTATTTTTCACCTATAGATTGAACCAGCATATCTAACCTTTGTCGGAGGGTGTTCTCTGTGGCAACATGTGCTGATATTTCTTCCTTGAGCTTGTTAATCTCGCTTTCACCATTGTCACAACGTTGATTGAACGCTGTCACCGTCGCTTGCATTTGTTCGAGGTTGATGGCCACCAGCCTCTCGAGTTTAAGTTTTAACTCTGCATGCTGTGTTGTAACTACATGGAGTGACAGAGCTGAGTGCTCTCCTAACTCGGCTTGAAGCTCATTGAGTTGACTCTTTTGGCGCTCAATCAATAACTTTTGCTGTTCCACCAATTGAGTTTGCTCATTCAAAGCTTGCAAAGATTGGCGTTCTTGATGACGCCATTGCTCAACCTGCTCTTTAGTGACTTCTTCCCCTTCAAATGAAGTCGGATTTGGGTGTTCTTTGCTGCCACATACTGGGCATGGCTGATCTTGTTGTAGCCTTTGTGCAAGAACAGCTGCTTGAGCATTATGCCAACGTATTTCACCTCTATCAGCTTCATTGCGTAACTTTTCCCATCTGGTCTTAAGCTCAGATTGACGAGAAAGCATTGGCTTGAGTTCAGCGTCAAGCACCTCTAGATCTTTCGAAATATTCTGCTTCTTAGTTAAATCCTTGATTAAATGGGATAAACGCATCAGTTCAGATTCAAGGGCTGATTTGTCCGTCATAGCCAACCTTGCCGCTTCAAACTCTTGTTGCGCTTTAGTGGCTTCTAATAAAAGTTTTTCTTTGTGTGCCTGATACTTAGACAAAGTCTCATCATAGCTTTTCTTTTTTGCTGTAGAGTCTTTTATTTTTAGCTCAAGCTCGCGCTTTTCCAATAACTTGGCTTTGATATCATCCAAGAAGTAAAGCTTATCCGTTTGCTCAGGGAGTGCCTGAGCTTGTTGATTTACGCTGTCCAGGATCTGTTTATGTTCTTCAAGCGCAAGATTTGAAGCTCGAAGCTCTTTTTCAAGCGCATTACCTTTTTCCGTGGTATCACGAACTAGCTTTAAAGCCGATGACCAATTCGCATAAGGAAGGTCTAACTTGCTTGCCTGTCGCGCAATCGTTAGGTTGTGCTTAATCTGCTCATTAGCCTCTCTTTGTTGAGCATGCTCAGACAACGTACGTTCAGCTGTGGCTAACCTTTCAAACTCAGTTTTGAGCTGAATTGCCTTCTGTTGATTCAGCTTCGATTGGTTCAGCTTCTCTAACTGCCCCTTTTCACTTAAAGTAAGCTCTTCAAACTGTTTAGAAAGCAAGTCGATATGCTCGGTAAGTTCTGCTTCACTATTCACTCCCGCAACCTGAAGCGCACCGCGAATTTGATTATCAAATTCATCTTTCGATTTGATGATGGTGCTTGCCTTTTCCTTGAGTGCAAACTCAATTTTCTTGTAAATATCGGTTTGAAATAGCTGACCAAATATTTCTTCTCGTTCTTTAGAGCTCGCGAGTAAAAGGTCACGGAATTTTCCTTGCGGTAGCACCATTACCTGTCGAAATTGCGTTTCATTCAAACCAATCAAATCCGTGACTTCCGTCTTTACTTGAGCCGTTTTGCTTGTAATCAGTCGTTCTTGATACGTAATTTCATACAAAGAGGCTGTGTGCTTACGTGTTGTTGTTCCTTCGCCTCGTGCTTTAGGCACAAGTTGATCAGGTGATCTCGTGACTCTGTAGTTCTTACCCTTAAGTGCGAATTCGAACACCACTTCGGTCGGTAACGAAAGCGCAGCCATATCGCAGCGCATCTGCGTCCCTTCTCTTTCATTGCCCGTTGTCTGGCCGTACAAAGCAAAACAAATGGCATCTAAAATTGAAGTCTTACCTGAACCTGTTGGGCCGTTAATCAAAAACAGCGGATTTGAACCAAGCAATGTAAAGTCGATAGTTTCAGTGTTAGCAAAAGGACCAAATGCCTGCATTGTTAGTAAGAGTGGTTTCATCACTTATTCCTATTGCTTCGTTAACTGATTAATGATGTCATTGATGGCATCAGTTTGCGCTTCGGTAAGTTCACTGTCTTGTGCTTCGAGGAAGAAATCTTTGAACATATCCACTTCACTTCGTGCCAGTTTGGCCTGAGCCATTTCTTGCTCGACACCCATTAACATGCCAGGCTTTTCAATATGTAGAACATTGGGGTAAACGGTACGAAGCTTTTCCATAGGGTTGAGAATGGCGTGTTTATCCAGCAAACGAACCAACAAGTAATCGTACTGGTTAGGATCAGTCTTTCCCTTTGCAATGATTTCATCTAGCTCACCTTCAATAATTCGCATTTGGTGAGGTGCGGTTAGATCAATATGAGTAGCAGATTGAAAGCCTTGCTTAGTGATTTCAACCAGCGTTACACCTTTCTTTTGGAACTGCTCTGAGAAGCTGTACTTCATTAAAGAACCTGAATAACGGATATACTCCTGCCCTTTTTTTTGTGGCTGGTGCAGATGCCCCAAAGCGACATAGTCAAAATCGACAAAGTGTTCATGGCTAACCCTATCTGAGCCACCAATGGATAAAGGTCGCTCTGAATCTGATTCAATAGCCCCATCTACAAAGCAGTGACTTATCAACACATTCTTTTGGTTAGGTTTAAATTTGGACTTAATTTCTTCACTTAGCAGTTGATGAGCATCATCATGGGTCGAAACTGGCTGACTAAAATGATGCCGCACCAATTCAGGGTCATTGTATGGCATCCCATAGAAGGCGACTTCTCCGGCGTCAGTATTCAGAACAACCGGTTCCAACATCTCTTCAAAATTTGCAATGATGTGCAATCCCGCGTTTCTCATCTGTGAAGCGCCAAAGCCAAGCCGTTGCGCGCCATCATGATTACCGGGAATAAGAATAACTGGCAACTTCAGTTCACCACACACTTGGCTAACGAATTCATTCATTACTTCAATCGCAGCGGTTGGAGGAACAGAGCGATCATAAATATCGCCAGCGATCACTAGAGCATCGACAGGGTGTATTTGTATATATTCGATCAATTGGGTAAGTACCGCTTTTTGATCATCAAGGAGAGAAACGTTGTGAAACTGGCGTCCGAGATGCCAATCAGAGGTGTGAAGAAACTTCATTTAAGCCCTGCGTTATTCTTATCGTCTAGGGCTAGATAATACCATTCTGGACAGCCTCCTATCCAGAATGGCGTTAAGATTCGCTAATTAGGAGCGTGCTGCTTACAGAATCTGATCGCTTCGTCGAGTAATTCGAGAGCAGACTTATCATTTTCAGGCAATGCTGCATCGCTTTGACCCAAAGGTGTTACGCGGTCACCCCACTTGATATGACCAGCTCCCCATGTCAAACCTGCACCAAACGCTGCAAGAAGCAGGTTATCGCCAGGCTTAACAAAACCTTGCTCCATAGCTTCACACAAGGCTAATGGCACAGTCGCAGCAGAGGTATTTCCATACTTCTGGATATTAACAAACGCTTTATCTTGGCTAATACCTGACAAATCACAAAGCGTTTGAATGATACGGATGTTCGCCTGATGAGGAATAACGACATCAACGTCATCCGTCGAAAGTTGACTGCGAGATAGTACAGTTTGTGCTGCAGAGCCCATGCCTTTGACTGCACGTTTGAAAATTTCTTTACCTACAAAATTAAAATCCCAGTAGCCGTTATCTGCAGCAAAACGATCCATAGACGTGCCAAATTTAGGTACAGATAGAATATCGCGCCCTTTTGAGTCACAGCCAAGCTGAGCATGTTGTAAGCCCACAGGTTTATCTGTTTTGCTCAGTACTACGGCACCGGCACCATCACCAAATAACACAGCCGTATCGCGCATTGTCCAGTCGATAAAGAAAGAGAGACGCTCTGCACCTATAACCAAGGCATTTTGGTAGCTGCCCGCCTGAATCATACGAGTCGCTGTCTCTAGGCTATAGAGAAAACCTGTACACGCAGCATTTAGGTCAAACGCTGTAGTGCCAATCATGCCGAGGTTTTGCGATACTTTGGAGGCAATATTTGGGATGAGGGAGTCTGGTGAACACGTTGCAACAATCAGTAGGTCGATATCGCGCGCTTCAAGGCCTGAACATGCCAGTGCGTGCTTAGCAGCCACTGTGGCTAAGTCAGACGTGTTCACATGGCTAATACGGCGATTTTCAATCCCCGTGCGCGTGCGAATCCATTCATCTGAAGTCTCAAGAAAGGTGCTTAAATCATTGTTAGAGAGCGTTGTTGGTGGTACACATTTACCCCAACCTGTAATTTCTGCATAGAATGTGGTCATTCGAAGCCTTTTATTTTTATTTGAGTTAGCGGTCCATTCGATCTGTTCAGTCCGACTGAGAGAACTCTTGGGAAAATACTATTTTCAGAGTATAACTAGCGAATATCTGTGGTGTCACCTAATTGGTTAAATGGACGTCACACTTGCGTAGAAAAACACAAACAAGAGAAAAGTCATGTCTACATTCAATACACGTTGTCCTTCTTGCTCAGGTGTCAATCGTGTCCCTAATGAAAGAGTGTCTGAAAGCCCGAAATGCGGCAAATGCCAGTCGCCTTTACTGGATGGCGCACCCGTTGAAGGAACCGAACTCAACTTTGATGCAATTTTAAACAGCCCCCATCCTGTCGTCGTCGATTTTTGGGCACCTTGGTGCAACCCTTGCGTTGGCTTTGCACCTGTTTTTTCAGATGTCGCCAAAGAGCGAGCAAATAATGTTCGATTTGTAAAAATTAACACCGAAAGCCAGCAAAACCTTGCAGCTAGATACCAAATTAGAAGTATTCCGACGATTATGGTGTTTAAAAGCGGTGAAAGAATCGATGTAATTAATGGTGCCTTACCTAAAGGTCAATTTGATCAATGGCTTAATGAAGCATTACTGAAATAAAAATATCGAACATTTCAAATTAACAGACCGCTTTTATGGATTATGAGCGGTCTTTTTACTCATAATAAACAATCGTATCGAAAAATGATTTTTATCGACACGACCAAAATTATTCGTTTTACCCTGCCTTAAAACCACCTCATAGTCGCGCCCAAAATACGTTCCACTTTATTAATGAACTCAAGAGGCTACGACGTTGGAAAACATTCTTGCTCCTGCACCAAAAGCTCGCATCACAGTCCCTGTGATTGCGCTGGCTCTTTATGCGGTTGCTTCAGGCTACCTAATGAGCCTGATACCACTGATGCTATCGGATTACGGGCTAGACAATTCGTTGGCCAGTTGGTTAGCCAGTGTATTCTATGCAGGTCTTTTAGTCGGTGCGATTGCGATTGAACCTTTAGTCACTAGGCTAGGCCACAAAAATGCGTTTGTTCTTTGTTTGGGCCTATTCATCGCGACTATTTGTACATTACCTATATTCCCTAGTTCAACCTCTTGGATGTTAGCACGCTTTTTTGCTGGTATCGCTGTCGCTGGTGTGTTCGTTATTGTGGAATCTTGGTTATTACATGGCGATGAAACAGCCAGAGCAAAGCGACTTGGCCTGTACATGGCTGCATTATATGGTGGAAGTGCGCTTGGTCAGCTAGGGATTGGTATATTAGGTATCCATGGCGGCGTACCTTTTATTGCAATTTCGACCTTGTTACTTCTCGCAATCGTGGTGCTGTGGTTTGGAGAAAGCGACCAGCCAGAGTCTGCACATACAACCAATCTATCACTTAAACAGATCACCAGATTGAGCCATGCAGCCATTATTGGCTGTATTGTTTCTGGCCTGATCCTTGGCGCGATTTACGGCTTAATGCCGCTAGAGTTAGCTAATCAAGGGGTTGCCCATGACGACATAGGTGGGTTAATGGCTTTAATTATACTCGGTGGTATGGCAGTTCAGCCATTGGTTCCATTGATGTCAAAGTACTTTGGCCGCACTTTATTAATGGCCTTCTTTTGCTTACTTGGTGCTGCTTCTAGCAGCATGATTCTGCTAGACGATACTATTCGAGTATTAGCCGTCGGGGTATTTCTGCTTGGCGTTGCGGCTTTTGCTTTATACCCAATTGCGATAAACCTTGGCTGCGATAAATTGGAACAGCATTATATTGTCTCAGCGACCCAAGTCATGCTTTTCAGTTATAGCGTAGGTTCTGTATTCGGGCCTATCGTTGCTGGCTGGTATATGGCGAGTGACCATGGACTGATGGGATACCTGTTCGCGATTCTACTCGCTACTTGCTTATATATGCTCGTTGCGAGTATTAAAGCAAAACACCAAGCTGTCGCTGGAGAATAACCTCCCATCACTTCTGCTTCCTTCTATGCCGGTTAGACGCTCCACTAACCGGCCTATCTGGCGCTGCTCTTCGCTCATGAATCAAATGCCGAACCGCAAGAATTGGATGAGGTAGCAACATTTTTGGTCCGGAGTAACGCATGACTTGCCGCATTTTTTCTTTGGGTTCAGGCTTATAGCAGTGGATCGGACATTTATTGCAGGTCGGCTTGCCTTGACCATACGGGCAGCGATCAAGCTTCGCCTCTGCATACTCTTTCAGCTCTAGGCACGAATGACACAAACAACCGTCTGGCAATCCATGATGATCGCGGCAATAAATCGCAATCATTGCACTGACCGTTTTGAGCTCCGTCAGCAAATTACCTTGTAAAATATTCGAATGAGTAAATTTCATTAGTCTGTGAATGACAATTGATACAGAAGTAAGTCTACTTTATCGCTTATCTGATTTTGAACTTTGACGTAGGTAAAACCGAGTCGACTTAATAGGGCCTTACTGCCTTCATTATCCGAAGATGTGATCGCAACTAATTCATCAATATCACGACGCTGTTGTGCATATTTAATAATGGCTTGCCCTGCTTCTAACCCATAGCCCTGCCCATGTGAATCCGGCATAAAACCATAACCAATATCATAAGCCTCTAAATCGTCTCTCTTTATCAGGCCGCAAACACCAAGCGGCTTGCTATCTGATTTATTTTCTACGATTAACAAGCAGACACTTTTTTCCCTTCTCATCGCTAGGATATTGTTGCGAATATACTCAGTGGCATCACTTCGGTTTCTAATCTGTTTGTCACCAACAAAGCGTAGAAAACCGTCGGTGTTATAGAGTGACTGAATAAAAGCGGCATCATCTTCTGTTGGTAAACGCAGTATCAAACGATGAGTTTCTAGATTTTCCATATCAAGTGCTTACACATTACTTAGGTTAGAGGTGAGCTTACCACCTACACTTAACGTAGAAAGTGATTGAGGTTTGAAAGCCAAATTTTCTACGGAGGCCAAACATGCGTAGCTTTATTCTCGTATTATTGCTTGTTCAGAGTATAGGCTTGGCGTGGAGTTATCCTGCCCACTCACACAAATGGTCTCATAGAAGTGTCATTTATTTCGCTCCAACCAATGATGAACATGTGAAGCAATTCTTGCTCGAAACCTTGATCAATGAGTGTGAACTCTCCGATCGTGACATTATTACTCTGGTTATAACCCAAGACGGCTTTACCATTCCATCTTGGGTTAAAAACGAATTTAATCTACTGAGCATGTTCAGAGCCTACGGTATCGAACCGGGTACACACACGGCAATACTAATAGGCAAGGATGGTTCCGAAAAACTTCGTTGGGGTAAAGAAACAGATTGGGAAAATATTAAGCAAACCATTGATTTGATGCCAATGCGTCAACATGAAATAAAGCGGAGGCCAAGCCCATGCTCTGCATAGAGCCAGAACTAAATCCCCATTGACATTCCTTCATCAATTAGAGTAATTAATCAACAAACAGGGCCAGATATAAATATCTAATAGATCCTTGCCATTGCACATTCTCAAATAATCACTTACATTCCTCAATCCAATAGTTAATAACTATAATAATCATTATCATTTAAGTGCAATCTAGTATGTTTATCTCTTTTTCTAGAAGCAAAATGGCTATCGCTTTGTCAGTCGTTTTCGCCTCACTCACTACCGGTTGTTTAGACGACGGACTCAACACCACTCCTGATTCAACCACAAGCCTCCCTACAGCAACAATGCGTGACATCTCAGTGAATGCTCAAGTTGACAGCACAGACGCTGCAGGCAGCTTATACACTATTCGACAACTCACCACGAACTTGTTAATTCAAGGCACGGTAGCTGATGATGGAAGTATTAACGAAACTATCCCTGCTGGAGCTAATCTCAACGAGCCATTGCAGATCAGTGTCGACATGACCAATGACACATACAAATCGTTAACTGACAATGTAGCCACACTTGAGGCAATCAATACTAACCAAGCCTCGTCACAATCCACACGAACTCTAACGACTCGTGAAGATGACGACACTAGATCGACAACACCTCCTATCAGTATTTCACTGCGCACCACAGCAGAATTTGCCTATGCAGATAAAGACCAGAATGGCTTACTATCGGATGACGAAATCAAACAAAAAAACTTGGATTCCATAAGCGCAGATTACCTGGAAGAAGTACAGGATTTAATGATTGCTGCCGATGTCATTCAGCAAAATCCAGGGAAGCTGTACTACAAATCGACATACGAGATGATGACTGATTTTCATAATGACGAATCAGCCAAGAATGCTTTTTTCGCCAGCAACAGTGATTCAGTACGTGACGCGCGTGCCAACCTGTTTAACGAAATCGAACCAACTAACCCAGAAGTCGTGGACTTTCTACGTCTAGACACTAATGGATGGCCGCTGAAACATCAGTCTCGATCGTATGAACAAACGCCTTGGGCTTGTGCCGATGATATTCGCCGAGTTTCTCTCCGCAACTACGGAACAAGGCTGTGGCACTTTGATCGCACCAAGACAGGCAATATAGACAACACAACCGTGAAGAGGCTTATTGCATCCGCTAATCAAGCCCAACTGTGTAAGAAAGCGGGGTGGCGATTGCCATCTGTAGCTGAACTAACCACCCTACTTGATGGTGGCGATAGTAAGTTTCCTAATACTTTTCCATTTCTATCACCAGATTCCAGCTTCTGGGCCACTGATGATGAAGAAAACACGACACTGGTGTCCTTCTCTACAGGTAGCGCAGTGCTAACAGCCCCGAATGAACGTTCATCCGCTGTAGCAATATTACATAATTTTGAGCCTTATGATGTTTGGTTTAACATATCGCCAACAGAAACTCCCGTCGATCTCGCAGTACTAAGAAGCCAATACTCTCAAGCGCCTGAAAACTGGCCGCAACCAACAGTGAATGACGGAGTGGAGTGGAAAGAACTAGGCCTGAAACCTGCTGTCCCTTTTCCAAGCGATAACCCATATTCGAAACAAAAAGTGGCATTAGGTAAGGCATTATTTTTCGATAAGCGCTTGTCAAAAGACGATACCATCTCTTGTGCAAGTTGCCATGATCCGAGCAAAGGTTGGGCTGATGGGCTCAGAACCGCGGTAGGTATCAATGGGCAAACCGGAAAAAGAAATACGCCAACCATTCTTAACACAGCTTACTATGAGACTCTATTCCTAGATGGACGTATTTCTTCTCTCGAAGAACAATCATTACACCCTATTTCAAACCCGATTGAAATGGGCCTCCCCCATGATGAGATGTTAAATAAGCTGGATAACATTAACGAATACAAGCCATTATTTACCGCCGCGTTTGGCGATAACCAGATCACTCTAGATCGAATTGCTAAATCAATCGCAACGTTTGAACGAACCATCATCAGCCAGAAAAGTGCCTTTGACCAGTTCCTTGAAGGCGACCACACTGCCATGACTGATCAACAAATTCATGGCCTTCATTTATACAGAACCAAAGCTCGCTGCATGAATTGCCATAGTGGTCCATTAATGACCAACAACCAATTTGAAAATATCGGGCTGACTTATTATGGTCGAAGTCTCGAAGATCGAGGACGCTACAACGTAACAGGAAATCCATCTGACATGGGTAAGTTCCGAGTGCCTATGCTTCGAGATATAAAATCTACCGATCCGGTAACGCACCTTGGTTTATTTGATTTAAGTATCGTTACGGGCAGCGGACGCATTTTCGGCCTTCTTGCTATGTACAACAACGGTATGACACGAAATCGTAGTGGTAATTTCCCCCAATATGCCAACAAATATGACAAAAAGTTCCCTGAGGTTTCACCACTGATTGAAAGGCTTGGGATGACTACAGAGGAATTACTCGCTCTTGACTCATTTATGTCAGCGATTTCAACACAAGTGCGAGATGACAGCGCAAGTGAAGCCGAACTCGGCCTAACATTCCAATAATAATGAGGGCTGATATCCTTCAGTATCAGCCCTCTTTTCCATATTTAGATTAATACTAGATATGGAGTTTCTTCTTCCACCGGCCAGCATTTGAGCTTTACGTCTGGTTGTTCAACACATTGACCTGTTTTTAGGCTGAAATGCTGCTTATATAGGGGAGAAGCGACGCACACCTCCCCTTTCACATCACCAACGATGCCACGATTTATCACGTAAGCTTTACCTATCGGGTCCCAGTTTTGTATCGCAAAAACCCCTTTATCAGGAATTCGGAAAAGCGCCACTTGTTCGCCGTCAATTAATGCAGCCCTACCTTCGTAGGGTACTAAGTCATCCAATCGGCATATTTTTAGTTTCTGGTCGGTAATCATAGCTCCTCCTTAACTGGAATTCGCTGCCCTCTGATTCGCTGGTAAGGGAGCGCTTGGCTCGTAGAGTCATCATTGATGAACGGACGGAATTTGCTGAGCTTATCCGGATTTTCCAGTGTACTCTTCCACTCACATTGGTAGGTTTCGACAATATGCTGCATTTGGCTTTCGAGTGAGTCACACAAGCCCAATGAATCCTCGATCACCACTTGTTTCAGATACTCAAGGCCGCCTTCAAGGTTTTCCATCCACACTGAGGTTCGTTGTAATCGGTCAGCAGTACTGACATAAAACATCAGCACCCGATCAATGAGTTGTACTAACTGCTCTTTAGTCAGGTCTGAAGCCAAGGTATCAGCATGTCTTGGGCGCATCCCCCCATTACCACACACATAAAGGTTCCAACCTTTTTCTGTAGCGATAACGCCAATGTCTTTGCTTTGCGCCTCTGCACATTCTCGCGTACAGCCTGAAACCGCGAACTTGATCTTATGTGGCGCTCGCAAGCCTTTGTATCGGTTCTCCAATTCGATAGCTAACCCTACAGAGTCATCAACGCCATAACGACACCATGTTGAACCTACACAAGATTTTACTGTGCGAAGTGACTTCCCATAGGCGTGACCCGTTTCAAAGCCTGCATCGATCAGTGTTTGCCAGATCTCCGGTAGCTGCTCCACTTGTGCACCAAAAAGGTCGACTCGTTGACCGCCGGTGATCTTGGTGTACAAATCAAACTTCTGCGCAACTTCACCAAGTACAATGAGCTTCTCCGGTGTAATCTCACCACCCGCAACCCTAGGGACGACCGAATATGAGCCGTCTTTCTGTAGGTTTGCCATGAATGCATCATTCGAATCTTGGAGCGCACTGTGTTGAGGCTCCATGATGTGTTCGTTCCAAAGCGAGGCAAAAACTGACGCTGCGGTTGGTTTGCACAGATCACATCCTAAGCCTTTGCCATGCTTGCTCAATAAAGTGTCAAAGTCTTTGATTTGCTCGACCTGACAAATATGAAACATCTCCTGTCGAGACATTTCAAAGTGTTCGCAGACATGATTATTGACTTCAACACCCATCGCCATCAGCTCAGCATCCAGTACTGTCTTAACCATATTGCTACAGCCACCACAGCCTGTCCCTGCCTTGGTTTGAGTTTTCAGGGTATCTAAATCATGTGCACCAGCCTGAATGGCCGACACTAAATCGCCTTTGGACACGTTGTGGCAGGAACATATGATCGCTGTATCGTTCATTTCTCCTTGCAGCATACCAGTATCAAACAAGAGATTGGCAGCGTGATCAGGAAGTTCAGTTTGATTAAGATAACATTGCAGTAGCGCATCGTAGTCTGAGTTGTCACCCACCAAGATAGCCCCAAGTAAAAATTTACCCGTTTCATCGACAACTAGCTTTTTGTAAACACCGGACACCGTATCTTGCAGGGTCACCTCCTGTGCGCCTTCCGTCGCTTTGTGAGCATCACCGATCGACGCTACATCAACACCAAGCAGTTTGAGCTTAGTGCTCATGTCAGCGCCCGTAAATCCTACCGTTTCTCTTGTTGTGAGCTTGTCTGCTACTACCCGCGCCATAGCGTATCCGGGGGCAACCAGCCCAAATATCTTTTGTTGCCACAACGCGCACTCGCCAATGGCGTAGATGTTTGCATCGCTTGTCTGACATTCATCATCAATCACAATGCCACCTCGCTCCCCCAGTGCAAGCCCAGCTTCCCGACCAAGTGCGTCTTGTGGTCGTATGCCTGCGGAAAACACAATGACATCCACTTCCAATGGCTCAGCGTCTTTGAACACCAAACGATGCCGAGCGGTTTCGCCGTCGCAGATCTTTTCTGTGATCATTGAGTTGTGAACACTCAGCCCCATTGCTTCGATTTTTTCTTTTAGCACAGTGCCCGCTCCGTCATCGAGCTGGACAGGCATCAAGCGCGGCGCAAATTCTACAACGTGGGTCTTAACTCCAAGCAGTTTTAACGCATTTGCGGCTTCAAGACCTAGCAATCCACCGCCAATAACCGCACCTGTTTTCGCCCCTTGGCACGCTTGTTTGATCTGAGAAAGATCTTCCAAAGTACGATAAACAAAGATGTCTTCTCTGTCTTTGCCTTCAATCGGCGGAACAAAAGGATACGAACCTGTCGCAAGCACCAACTGGTCGTAGCCAAGAATATCTTCGCCATCCAGTACGATACGTTTAGCCTGCTTATCGATAGAAGTGACCCGACTACCCAGAACCAACTCAATCCCGTGTCTCTGATACCATTCCTCACTACTTAGCATTAGATCCTGATGAGACTTTCCCGAAAACAAAGACGACAATTGAACTCGGTCGTAGGCAATAAACCTTTCTTCACCAATCACGGTGATCTTCTTTTCCAAATGCGCCCCACGCTCGACGAGCTGTGCGACAAGGTGGTGGCCGACCATGCCATTTCCGACAATCACTACATGTTCCATACTCACTTCCTTATGCTGTCTTCGCAGGTACAGGTTTACTGTTTACTTTTTTCTTATCTGCTGGCGACTCTTGTTTCGATTGTTTTTCGTACAGGAATTTCAAAACAGATTGACGATAGCGCTGATACACAGGGTTTTCAGCGAGTTCCACGCGATTTCGTGGGCGAGGAAGTTCAATTTCCAGAACTTCACCAATGGTTGCCGCGGGCCCGTTGGTCATCATGACTATCTTGTCTGAAAGCAGCACAGCTTCATCAACATCGTGAGTTATCATAATCACGGTATTGTTTAGCTCCGCCTGAATGTTCATTAATGAGTCCTGAAGGCGTGCGCGTGTTAGTGCATCCAACGCGCCAAACGGCTCATCCATAAGCAAGACTTTTGGCTTGAGTGCCAGTGCTCTAGCGATCCCAACACGTTGTTTCATCCCTCCAGAGATTTCATCCGGTTTTTTGTCTGCGGCTTGAGTCATCTGAATCAGGTCAAGGTAGTGCTCAACTTGCTCGCGAACCCAGTGCTTACCTTTACCACCCGCCACCTGCTTTACCGCCAGCTCAACGTTTTGATATACCGTTAGCCAAGGGAGTAAGGAATGATTCTGGAACACAACAGCCCTATCAGGCCCTGGCCCGCTCACTTCACGGCTATCGACAATCACGCCACCATCAGTGGGTAGATGTAGCCCTGCGACAAGGTTGAGGACCGTTGATTTACCACAGCCAGAGTGGCCAATCAGCGACACAAATTCGCCTTTATTAATTTGGAGGTTGACGTTTTTCAGCGCGATAAATTCACCATTGGGTGTCGGGAATCGCATTCCGAGTTGCGTCAAATCTAATAGTGGTTTTGACATCATTAATTCCTTTTATCGCAATGCTTGCTGTTTGTTCCATGAAAGCCATTTCTGAAGCTGCAACATTCCTCTATCGAGCATCAGTCCAATAAAGCCAATCGTAATGACAGCGACCATAATGCGCCCTAGTGACGCTGAACTGCCGTTTTGAAATTCATCCCAGACAAATTTCCCTAGCCCTGGGTTTTGCGCCAACATCTCGGCCGCAATGAGTACCATCCATGCAATACCTAGCGATAACCTGAGGCCGGTGAAGATCATCGGAATAGCTGAAGGCAGAACAATGGTTCGGATATGCTGCCACCAAGAGAGCTGCAGTACCTTGCTGACGTTAATCAGATCTTTGTCGACACTCGTAACACCTACAGCAGTATTAATTAAAGTCGGCCATAAGCTACACAAAGCCACCGTCAGTAGTGAGTTAATAAAAGACTTCGCAAACAAAGGATCGTCACTCACATAGGTGGCGCTCACTACCATGGTGACAATAGGTAACCAAGCCAATGGCGACACTGGTTTTAGTAATTGAATGATTGGGTTAAATGCTTGATAAAGCCCTTGGTTTAGCCCTAGCATTATCCCGAGTGGGATGGCAATCAGTGTCGCCAACAAAAATCCGGCTGCCACCGTAATTAGGCTGGTGATGATCTGGTCAAAGAATGTCGGCTTTCCTGTATAAGGCCTTATTTTCACTTTTGCTTCAGGGTTCTTTGCCAACTTGGCTGCGTTGCGCTTTTCCTGACGTTCGATAAAAGCTTGTTCTTTATCTCTCTCTTGCCAATGTTCGTTAACCAGATTACTAAACTGATGATATGTCTGAACTGGCCCCGGCAATGTGCCGAGTGATGTTTCGACCTGACGCGCGCTTAAGTGCCAAAATATGAGAAACATCAGAATGCCGATCAGAGGGAACAGAATCAGTTTACTTTTATTAGCCACCAGCTTAGGGCTGGAAACTAGCGATATGACATTGCTAGGCATACTTACTCCTTTACTTCTTAATTCCTTTTAAAGGAGAGCAGATTGCTCCCCTTCATTGCCTCTAAACCTTGTCTTTACCTTTCAAACCAATACTGAATTTCTTGAGGTAGGCATTAGGCTCGCGGCCGTCGTAAACAATGTTGTCGATGAAATGGGTTTGAGGTGCTCGAAAGCCATCTTCCTTAGCAAAATCCGGGAAATCTTTCGTTGCCAAAACACCGTCCTCTATTAGCGCATCGGCTGCTTGCTGGTAGATATCTGGTCGGTAGACTTTTTTCGCGATGTCCATGTACCAGTCATCTGATTGTTCCTGAGAGATTTGACCCCAGCGGCGCATTTGCGTCAGATACCAAATGGCGTCGCTGTAGTAAGGATACGTTGCGTTGTAACGGAAAAAGACGTTGAAATCCGGCACAGCTCGCTTGTCGCCTTTTTCGTATTCAAACGTTCCTGTCATTGAATTCGCGATCACTTCTGCATCTGCACCAACGTACTCGCTTTTCGCCAGCAGTTTGACTGCTTCGTCTCGGTTCGCGTTGTTATTTTCATCCAACCAATGTGCCGCTCGAATTAAGGCTTTCACAACCCGTATGTGGGTATTTGGGTATTTCTCTGCCCATGACTTCGACACACCGAATACTTTTTCTGGGTTGTTTTTCCAGATTTCATAATCAGTGACGACCGGCGCGCCAATCCCTTTGAATACCGCCTGTTGATTCCAAGGTTCACCTACGCAGTAACCTTTAATGGTGCCTGCTTCCATAGTTGCTGGCATCTGTGGTGGTGGTGTTACGCTCAGCAATACATCTGCATTGACTTGTCCGCTGTTATCACCTGTTTCAGGTGCGTAATAACCTGGATGTATCCCGCCTGCAGCTAGCCAGTAACGTAGTTCGTAGTTATGTGTGGATACTGGAAACACCATACCCATGTTGAATGGCTTACCTTCATCAAGATAGCTTTCGACAACTGGCTTGAGTGCATCCGCTTTGATCGGATGAACAGGTTTGCCATCAGCCTGTTTGGGGATGTGTGGCTTCATCTCTTCCCAAGTATCATTAGAGACCGTGATCGCATTACCATTTAGGTCCATGCTAAACGCAGTGATCACTTCAGCCTGGGTACCAATACCGATGGTTGCACCCAAAGGTTGACCAGATAACATGTGCGCGCCGTCAAGCTCACCGTCAATGACACGGTCAAGCAGAACCTTCCAGTTAGCTTGCGCTTCCAACGTGACATAGAGACCTTCATCTTCAAAAAAGCCTTTCTCATAAGCAACCGCGAGCGGTGCCATATCAGTGAGCTTAATAAAGCCAAACTTGAGATCTTCCAGCTCAGGCTCACCGAGTTCAGCCCAAGCCGAAGGTACAGAGACCGACAATGCAAGGGGAAGAGCCAATAGTGATTGTTTAAAAGTTGACGTCCATTTCATTCGCTTTCTCCAAATAAAAAGCGCTACTGCTCTTTCGAGCAGTAGCGCCGTTGCATTCCTTCATTACCGCCGTTGGTAACGTTGAATCGCGTGTGAACCAAATTTCTAAAATATGTATTCCAAGTTACGTGCCAATACTATTTTTCTTTTTATTTCATAACCTTAAAAACCTGAAGCATTTAGTCAAAATGATTGATGCTATTAAGTTGTGCATACTGCACCATTACGGAAATTTATACCTAACCCCAAAGAGGTAGTTCGCTATTTCAAGGTTTCTAAAGTGATCAATATGTTTTTCGCCACTTGAGCCAAGGTCTGGCTCGACTGCATTGCAGATTTTCGCATCGCTTTATAGGCAGACTCTTCATCCACATTATGCATTTTCATCAGCAACCCTTTGGCTTTTTCTATCATTTTTCGCTCTTCCAGTTTCCCTGCTAAGGATTCAATTTCAGACTCCATCGCCAGCAACGATGCCCTCGCAATAGCGGCATGTTCGAGCCAAGGTTTAAGGCTAAGATCAGAATCGGCAGGTAACAAAACGTAATCCATACACTCTGGTAAACGATTAATATCATTGGATAAAAACTGCTTAATCACGACGAGTAATGGCCGCTGTTTCTCGCGACAAACATCAATGATTAAACGGAGTTCTGCACTGGGCTGTTTCCAACCCGCTACAACATTGGCACCCGGCTCACGTTGCAACAAGGCTTCAAATTGGCTTAGCTGACATCCAATGACATCGTCATAATCCTGAGCCAATAAGGTGGTCAGCCTTGCTTGTTCTTCCAGCGAATCGCAGCAAACAATGGTGGGAGTTTTAGAGATTTTCTTTTGCATAACATTCCTTGTTTTATCTCTTTGCTTGTAAGAGACATAACAAGGAATGTGCCAGAGTGATTAAGTCAGCTTAGGAAGGGGCTCAAAAAATGCTTATGAGCGAGACTCACAATGTTTTGACCATAGCTGATACGCTTGTTCAAAGGATTTGTCTTTATCGCCCGTTTCAGCAAACAGAATGCTAGCCATTGTGGTAACAACGGTGTTTGCCATCATATTCAGCTCTTCCTCTGGCGTACATAACGGGCACTCATCAGGCAATGGAATGTCTGTGAGCATTTGTTCCGTCCAATAGTGCGATTCCACACCGGAAGGCGTACTCATCCAAACCGTTTGACTGACCTTAGGGTTATATTCGGACTCCCCAGATTGGCCTTTGAAGGACACAACCGCATGACGAGTCAGCCCGATTTCACTCTCTACCTCGGCATGCAACTGCTGGAATCCGGGGTGAAAGCTGCCACGAATGCCAATCTTGGCACCACCTGGGTTTAGCGCTCTCACCACGGTGTTAATCGGGGTACGTAAACCATAGCGATTTTTCCAACCAATCATGGTTTCAGCTTGAGGCGCGAAATACTTGAGTGGTAAGTATGCAATGTTGCTTTCTTGGAGCACATTCTTGGCGTGCTCAGCGGACTCAACCTTTTTGACATCCAGCACACTCAGGTAATCTTCTGCATGCTCTCGCCCAGCGGGCCTATCATGATATCCGTGCAAGAGCACTTTTCTGCCACTATCAGCCAGTATTTTCGCTGCCAACAGATGCCATGGTTTACCCGCGGCTTTTCTTTTACCTGCGTAACATGGCCAATCAATATCGGCGCCAATGTTAGGCACGCGAGATTGAAATGCTTTTACGAAGCCAGCAATTTCCTGACGAGTTTCATTTTGCACTCGAATCAGCATCAGCAGCATAGCCATCTGATCATCGTCGCATCGTCCATCAAGGTAATCATCCATGACGTGAAAAGCTTGATCAAACGTCAGTGGCTTACGGCCTCGTTCACCTCGACCCACCGTTCGAATACATTCCTGAATTATGCTCATGTTACCTCTTGAGAAATCACCGACTCTACGGTCGCGTTAAGTTGTTCACGAAGTGTGACGACTTCCCCCAAGATAATCAATGCCGGACTCACACCTTTCAGCGCTTCTGACAGACTTGCTAGGCGGCTTAAGCTTGATACATGGACTTTCTGCTGAGAGCTACACCCGTGTGTTACTACCGCTAAAGGAAAGTCATCTCTCATACCGTGACAGAGCAATCCATCTTGTATCTCACTGGCCTTTTCCAATCCCATATAAAACACCAACGTTTGCCCAGACGATACGAGTTGAGCCCAAGCAGGTAGCGCGCCTGATACGACTTGCCCCGTCACAAACGTCACGCTTCGGGCCAACGCTCTGTGCGTCAATGGTATGTAGGACGCCGCTGCACAACCAATTGCGGCGGTGATGCCAGGTACTACTTCATAATCAATGTTGTTTTGCGCCAGCAGTAGCCCTTCTTCACCACCACGACCAAAAATAAAAGGATCGCCTCCTTTAAGCCTCACGATCATGTAACCAGACTCTGCTAAATCCACCAAAATCTGACTGATTTCTTCCTGTTTTAAACTAGGCTGACCACAGCGTTTACCTACATAGATCAGTTTCTCGGCCTTTTCTGCTAGATCTAAGATCTCTCGATTGACTAAGCGGTCGTAAACCACCACATCAGCCTGCTTAATTAGTTTTAACGCTTTGACGGTCAGTAAGTCAGGGTCATTTGGGCCAGCGCCAACTAGATAGACTTTTCCTTTTGTTCGATAGCGGTCAAGTTTGTGTAGCTTACAAGAATCGTTATACAGTTGACGGTGTTCGCTGAAGCTTGCACCATTCAAATCTGAATATGAACCTTCCCTTAGATTGATATCGTATTTCATCTTATGCCCCTTTATTTCATCACTGCTGTCTTAGCACTATGCTTATTCACTAACGCTTCAACCTGAGGAATACACGAGCCGCAATTAGTGCCGCATTTGAGCTGATTTTGTAATTGGGAAACATTGTGACAACGACCGCTCTCCAAAGCAGAAGTAATCTGTTTGTCGCTAACTCGAAAACAGCTACATACCAGTTGGCTGGACTTCTCACTCGAAGCAACCGCAATTAGCTCAGCAAATGACAGTGGTTTACCCATCAAATCAATCAGTTTGGTGTAGTCAATTTCAACAGGCTTAGGGGAGACAACAAGGATAGAAGTGACAATACGGCAACTTGAGGTCTCTTCATAATCAAAAGCCAGCCAGCCTACTGGCAGATCAAGCATGATCCTCTGTTGGTTAGATTTCTGACCATAAGACTTGGATACGCGTTTTGTATTAGCAAATCGCCAAATGCCAGACTGCTTTTCCGCCTGAAATGCACAGTAAGCAAAAGACTCTTTAGAGAACTGAGCACCAATGTACAAACCGTAGCTAGCAATCTTCTCTGGCAATACTTCAACACGACTGGACTTAAAAGCTGGCTGCCCAGAATGAGGGTCGACTAAGCGGCTTACCACCGCATTAACTTGACTATTTCCAGCATAATCTCCAGCCCAATGCATCGACATATACAGCTGTTTTATCGGCAGGGTGTCTTCAATCGTGGCTTTAGCCAGTATGCTGTTGTCACCGTTCACGACCCTAACCAACTCACCCTTTTTAGCACCTAATAGATCGGCGGATAATTGGCTCATATAAACTGTAGGCTCCAATTCGCTGGCAGCCAGATGAGCAATGTGCCCTGTTCGTGTCATTGTATGCCACTGGTCTCGCTGCCTACCTGTATTGAGCCACCAGTGCGGATCTTGAGCTTCTGGCAGCTGGTCACTGACAACAAATTTTGCCTTGCCATCAGGAAAGCTAAATTTTCCATCTGAAAATGGCTGGTCTTTACCCCACTGTTGCGGCCGCCAGTCGTCATATTCTTGTTCGGAGATATCTGCATGTTCAGAGAGATCAAGCATCAGCGATGAGTCTTGATTTAATCCTGTCATGGCGGAGAACTCTCTAAATACTTCCACCTCATTGGAGAAACCAAATCCGTTTGCTATTTCCATTCGCTCACAAAGCTTCTTGCCCACTTCACAAATCGCTTGCCAGTCTGGCTTAGCACACCCAGGTGGTTGAATAAATCGACGTTGCCGAGTTATGCGTCTTTCTGAATTGGTGACCATGCCCTGCTTTTCTCCCCAGCCAGCGGCCGGCAAAAGGAGATTGGCGTATTTCGCAACATCCGAATCAGGCGTGATGTCAGAAACAATGACCGTTGGGCAGCGTTCCAATGCTCGACGGACGTAGTCATGATCCGGCATGGATACCACGGGATTCGTCGCCATGATCCAGATAACCTTGATATCACCACGTTCAACTGCTTCAAACATCTCTACTGCTTTCAATCCCGGTTTGGTCGCAATATCAGGTGAGCGCCAAAACGCTTTGATAACGTCAATCGATTCTTGGTCGAAGCCGCGATGAATCGCCAGCTGATTGGCCAGCCCGCCAACTTCACGCCCACCCATGGCATTGGGCTGGCCAGTAATCGAAAACGGTCCTGCGCCTTCCATACCAATAGAGCCAGTGGCTAAATGCGCATTAATGATCGCATTACCTTTGTCTGAACCAGTTTGTGACTGGTTTACACCCTGACAAAACACCGTAACTACTTTACGCGTTTCGCTGAACCAGCGATAAAATGTCAGCAGTGATTGTTTATCAATACCGAGCGTATCGCTCAGTTGAGCGAGAGTGAATTTGGAGTTTTTCAGCTTTTCCGCTAACTGGTTGAAGCCTGAAGTGTTCCGCTCAATAAATTCAGTATCCAAGCAACCAGTGTCAATACAATGCCTTATAAGTCCGTCGAAAAGCGCGATATCAGCATCGTTGGGGATAGAAAGATGAAGATCCGCTTGTTGAGCCGTTACCGTTTTTCGAGGATCAATCACCACGAGTTTCAGCTTTGGGTTCTTTTCTCTTGCTTGTTGGATACGTCTAAAGATAACTGGGTGCGTCCATGCGGTATTCGCGCCGCATATAACAATGAGCTCAGCTTTATCTAGGTCGCTATAGTTGACCGGCACCACATCTTCCCCAAACGCACGATTATGTGCCACTACCGCGGAAGACATGCAAAGCCGTGAATTGGTATCAATGTTTGCACTGCCAACGAAGCCTTTCATCAGCTTGTTTGCGACATAATAATCTTCAGTCAGAAGCTGGCCCGATACATACATCGCTACAGAATCAGGACCCTCCGTTTGTATTGAGTTGTTCATGGCTTCTGCAATCACATCTGTCGCTTCATCCCAACTGATTTCTTTGCCATTGAACTTAGGGTAAAGCAAACGAGACGGCATATTGAGGCTCTCAGCTAATGCTGAACCTTTCACACAAAGTGCACCATTATTTGCCGGATGAGAATTGTCACCTTGTATTTTTCCTTGTTTCACCTCGATACCACAGCCAACTCCGCAATAAGGACAAGCTGTGTTAATACATTCCATTGTCATCACTCACTCCTTGAAATAAAAAAGCCTCCTCCACTGCTTTAGTGAAGGAGGCTTCTTTGCCCATGACGTTGTTGTTTTCCAATCAGCTCTACAGCAAATGTAATGCCATCGAATAACATCATAATTTTCAGGTAGTTAATTAGGTTACCATACTAAGTCTGCACCAATGCCGTGCAGTTTATGACCATTGTGGTTCGATTTTTCAATCAGTCACCGTAAAAGGTAACTTTTATATTACGAAGAGGCGGATAGGTTGGAACTACCAACTATAAGTAATGAGCCAAAGAGACAAAGCTAATAGGAAAACAATCATCCGATAGCAATACGCTACTCTCTAAAATGAGCTTTTCGATACGCAGATACAAAAAAACCAGCCTAAGCTGGTTACTGTATTCTCAAAGAGAATGGAGGCGCGTCCCGGAGTCGAACCGAGGTCCACGGATTTGCAATCCGCTGCATAGCCACTCTGCCAACGCGCCTCATTTTTTATATGGTGCCCCGGGCCGGACTTGAACCGGCACAGCGCGAACGCCGAGGGATTTTAAATCCCTTGTGTCTACCAATTCCACCACCAGGGCAACGCAATCATGCGATGGTAACACCATCTCTCACCGGCCTGTGCCGTGAGAACGAGGCGTACTTTAACGGATTGAGATTTGAGATCAATAAAAATTTTGTCTTTTTGATTCAAACGGTTAAAAACCAGACTTTACGGGATAATTGACGAGCACTTTGAGCAAAAGGCGTTCGTTATGCTCGTTGTTCAAGTCACACTGGAAGTTAGGTACTCGGTATTAAAAACGCCGTTAGCAAAGAGACGAGAAGACAAACAAAACATATTTATGCCTAACTGCGTGGCTCCACTAGAGCAAAGTTTCTAACTCTTTTAGAGTCTTAATCCTCACAATATTTTCTGAATGAACCTTATTGTTAAGGCCGACTAGGTGGATTGTCTTAACTCCTGCTCGTATCCCTGCTTCCAACCCTTTTGGCGTATCATCGACATAGATGCATTCGTTGAGACTAAATCCCATATTCATCGCACTATAATGGACTAAGTCAGGTTCAGGCTTCCAACTATTGGTATCAAACGCTGAAAAGATCTTGCCCTTGAAATAGGGCAACAGACCCGTGATTTGCAGTGTTTTTTCAATTTTTGTTTTTGGACCATTTGAAGCGACACAATACTCGATGCCTTTTGCTTCTAAGTATTGAATAACATCAAATACTCCTTCCATTGGCTTTAAGTCGGCCTCAAACCGCTTTTCCAGAGACTTTCTATATATTGGCTCGAGTTCGTCCAATGAAACATTCAGGTCTAACCGATCTCGCATATCGGTAAGAATATCGGCCAGTTTACCTCCCTCAAAATGCTCTATTGCCGTCTCTAAAGACAAGTGAACGTCGTATCGATTGAACACATCGCAAAGTGCCTGACAACAAAGCCTTTCACTATCCACTAAGGTTCCATCACAATCGAAGATCACACATTGAGTCTGAGGTTTACCCATTCCAGTTTCCTTTCTATAAGGTACTCGTCAAATACTATGCGAGGTAACTGAGATTGGAATGATGGGGTTAACACTTCAATCAAATACCACTTAGTTGATGATAAAAATACCGGACGTGTCACTAATTGATATGCTAATTGCATGAATTCAATACTAATAACACCAAGTGGACTAAAAAGAAGCGTTAATTGGTATGCGGATAACCGTGTCTATACTATCGTTATAGGCTTTATGATTCGATGTATATATTCGAGAATAGTGATGCTTCTACGCTGGGGTGACCCAGTAAAGAGGCAATAAATGCAGTAGGCTCGCTAGCACATGACACCACATCAGAAATCAATAATGTGTTGTCTAGTTTGGTTACAATAGCTGCAGCAGTGGGCTCTCCATTTTGAAAACCTACATAAAGATCGCATGGCTCTGAGAAGATAATTTGGCTCAAAAACTCAACTATCAGCTCTTGATCCCGCAGCTGTTCCCACCTTTTCGACTGAAGTAAAGAGAACATCACCGTCAGACGATGAAAGTCCACCTTATATATATCTTGCGTAACGAAATCAGTACCAGCATCAAGCTTATCATCCAGTTTTTTGAACTGACTATCTGCGCTTTTTTCTAGAAACAGAGCTCTCCCCGCAAGGCTTTCTTGAGTCGGAAACTCCACATCGACGTGCTGACTTAGCCATTGGTTCTTGACCTCAACAATTGGATTCACACTTTCGGTCATACTGGGTGACTACTGTATTTTATGTGTCATTACCGTGAAGCTTAGCGATAACGATCTGATGTCTCAAGTATTTTAAGGATATCTGCTGTCATCTGTGTCAAACTAGGCAAGTTCACAAACGGAATTCAATCATTAGGACAACTCACATCATGTTCAAAAAAATCGCGACCGTATCATTGCTGGCCTTAGGTTTAACAGCCTGTGACAATAGCGAAGTTGGCGATGTCAGCCTAGGCTTGTTCACACTAAAAGACATCAAACTGAATCACCTCAAGGATCCGGTGGTTACAGGTGTTACCTGCCATATTGCCTCTATTGAAGCCGACCTGAGCCTCGCAGATCCAAGTGATAGTTCAATTTCTTGTCGTCAAACAGGGGAAATTACCCCTGAAATGTTAGCGGCCATTGATAAATCAAAAAGTGGCGAAGTGGTATTTAAGAAGTCGAAAAGTATTTTCTTTAAAAGCATGAAGGTACGTCGAATTTTTGATGCCGAAAACCAAACACTGATGTACTTGTCATATTCGACGAAAGAGACATCTGGCAGCTTCAAGCATAGCCTTTCAACCGTGCCATTATGGGGCACAAAGGCATACGGCATCCACACTACGAAAAAGTAGACGAAAAAGAGCCAAACGTTTCAGTTTGGCTCTTTTTTGTGTAACAAAAATGAAAGCAATCTTATTTTGATGTGATATGATGCGCGAAAATTTCTAACCGCACTCTTAAAATGAAGTTTCCCGGACAGCGCAAATCTAAGCACTATTTCCCGACTCACGCTCGTGATCCTCTTGTCAACCAAATGAAGCAAACACCTAAGCTTTACCGACCAATCATCGTTGGTGTTGGTCAGACAATCGTTGATATAGAAGCTCGTGTGGACGACGATTTCCTCGCTAAATACGACTTGAGTAAAGGGCACTCTCTCGTGTTAGAAGAGAGCAAAGCGGATGCTTTATATGATGAACTGGTACAGCGTGAGCTAATTACACACCAGTACCCTGGCGATACTATTGGTAATACATTGCACAACTACTCAGTACTTGCCGACAGCAAGTCTGTACTCTTGGGTGTGATGTCAAAGAACATCGAAGTCGGCTCTTTTGCCTATCGTTACCTATGCCGTACTTCTTCACGTATGAACCTTAATCACCTGCAAATGGTAGAAGGCTCTATTGGTCGCTGCTATACGCTCATTTCAGAAAATGGCGAGCGCACTTTCGCCATTAACGAAGGCCACATGAATAAGCTTCGTCCGGACAGCATTCCGGAAGATGTCTTCGACAAAGCCTCTGCTTTGGTCGTTTCGTCATACCTAATGCGCGGAAACCCTGAAGATCCAATGCCTCAAGCTGTGGCTCGAGCAATCGAAATTGCTAAATCTAAAAATGTCCCTGTCGTATTGACTCTGGGTACAAAATGGGTGATCGAAGGAAATGCGAAATGGTGGCAGGACTACATTAAAGAAAACATTTCCATCGTTGCAATGAACGAGGAAGAAGGCGAAGCATTAACTGGTGAGAAAGATCCGCTTCTAGCCGCAGACAAAGCGTTAGAATGGGTTGACTTGGTACTGTGTACTTCTGGCCCTGTTGGATTATATATGGCAGGTTACACTGAAGATTCAGTAAAGCGCACAACAGAATTGCCATTACTACCGGGTAACATTCCTGAATTCAACAAATATGAGTTTAGCCGTGCTATGCGCAAAAAAGATTGTGCTACACCGGTGAAAGTCTATTCTCATATTGGCCCTTACCTTGGTGGTCCTCTAGAGATTAAGAATACCAATGGCGCAGGAGACGCGGCACTGTCGGCACTTTTACATGATATGGCGGCAAACAGCCATCACCAAGTCAACGTACCGAACTCATCCAAGCATGATCAGCCATATTTGACGTATTCATCGCTATCTCAAATTTGCAAATACGCTAACCGAGTCAGTTATGAAGTGTTAACTCAGCATTCCCCTCGTTTGGCTCGTGCTCTTCCTGAGCGTGAAGATAGCTTGGAAGAAGCGTACTGGGACAGATAAGTTCTCATACTGAAAGAGCCGCTATGCGGCTCTTTTCACTCTGCTGAGCAAGGATAAAAAACCAACTCAGCCCCTTCCACCATCACACAGTCCATGTTTGCTGCATGGGCAGCTTTTTTGCCCAATTCAGTATCTTCAAATACTATACATTGATTAGGTGTGAGTTGAAGTTGTTCAGCCGCTTTTAAGAAAGTGTCAGGGTTTGGTTTGTGATTGACGACGTCAGTTGCCGTAACCAAGGTATCTAGCTTATCAAGGATTTGGCTTTCTTTAAGCAACCTCACAGCACTCTCTCGCTGACTGCCTGTGCCTACCGCGATTTTTTTTCTACCATGGAAATAGTTTAAAATGTGGTTGGTTGAATCAATTGGTAGACCAAAGTCATTAAGCCCTGCAAATGCCTTCATTTTGAATTTCGATACCTCCATAGGATCTAACGACAATCCATGCTTTTTGTTTACTTCAGTCGCGATTTTATAGCTTGGCATACCTCCTAAGCTATGTAGCCAGTCTTGCGTAAATGGAAATCCAAATTCACGTGCTGTCACCGCCCATGCCTTAAGGTGTGCTGGCATGGTATCGATTAAAGTTCCATCCATATCAAAGATTAAACCTTGATATTGCTCCAATTGTTTTAACATTTTGATATTCACCGCTCTAAGCATTGATAGCATCTATCATTAGTCATCAAAGATTATATCAATTGATATATATATAAATAGCAACTACTCTTCAAAAAGAAGTCAACAAACTAACCGCTCAATTAACTCAGGTAGTCCCATGAATATCAAGAATAAACTGTATTCATTAGGTGCAGTCGCCATTTTAGGGGTTGTTTCATTACTTTTAGCAACCTCTCAACTTGCCCAAACCACCAATCAACTTAATAAAGCAAATTTACTCGTGGCGAAGCTGGAAATTCGCCTTCTCAATCTAAGGAGAAATGAAAAAGACTTTCTTCTTAGGAAAGATATGAAATACCTCGATAAGTTTAATAAGAATATGGATATCTTTCTTGATCTCGAATCTGAGTTAGCTCCTATTCTTGACGATAACGATTTACCTTCAAGCTCACAAGTAAGACAAGATATTTTGAAATATCAAAATGGGTTTACCCGCCTTGTTAATGCTTTTGATGCTCTTGGGCTCAAGCCAGAAGAAAAGCTTATAGGACGCTACAATGCCGAGCTTAAAACATTAAGGCGTTCATTATCGAGTGATCAGTTAGTCGATCTGTTTGAATTTGATGCGCTCGTGGCAAAAGGTGAAGTTAACGCCCAGTTACTACCAAGTAATGCTAGTCAGCTAGCTAGCGCTGCCAATCAAGTGATAGCCCAAAAGAAAACCATTGGCCTAAAATACAACGAAGGCTTACTCGGTGAAGCTCGAGGTTTATCCCATGCTGTAGAAACACAGTTCGAGACTTTCTCAGGAGCACTGGATGAACAAAGTGAGATCACTAGAAAAGAGCTCAACCTGATCAAACAAGGGGTCAGTATTGCCGTTGTACTCTTCATCCTTGGCTTCATCTTCCAAATATCTCGCTCTATCAACGTGCAAGTTGCCGCTCTACTTTCAATCATCCAAGAAATTGCCCGAACGAACAATGTCGCCCTGCGCTCCCAGCTTTCTGGTAATAACGAACTCGTTTCAATCGGCAACTATTTCAACCGCTTGCTAGATAAGCTGGAAGAGCTGATCTCAGGGACACAATCAAAATCTTCAGAATTGTCCCAAAGTACGCAAAGTATGCACAACGAGCTTCAGAGCGTTATAGAGCAATTCCATGTTCAAGCGGACCACACATCAACTATGGCAACATCTGTACAAGAGATGGTTTCGACGATTAACGAAATCTCAGAAAGTACCGCTGTAGCTGTCGAAGGCGTTCAACAAGCTTCAGTCAATGCTCAACATGGCCGAGAAGTTGTGGAAGAGACGGTTAAGAATATTAGCCAACTGTCGCAAATTTTGTCGGACAGTCAGGGGTCAATCAGTTCTCTAAACGATCATGTTGATAAGATAGGGGATGCCGTCAACATCATTCAAGGTATCGCCGAGCAAACGAACTTGTTAGCACTAAACGCAGCAATAGAAGCAGCACGTGCTGGTGAACAAGGACGCGGTTTTGCAGTCGTCGCTGATGAAGTTCGAGCCCTTGCAAGTCGCACTCATCAATCAACCGAAGAGATAACCAAAGTGGTCACGGCTATTCAAACTCAAATGGCCACTGTGGTTACTAATATCGATCAATGTAACGATCAAGGACAACAAACACTAGGTGCATCTGAAACATTGGATGAAAGTTTAGGTCAGATTATCACCGACATGACAAACATTCAGGCCAACTCTGAACGTATTGCCTCTGCGATTGAAGAGCAGGGTATCGTAATGAACCAAGTCAGTGAGTCAATTACTGAGCTCAACACTATTTCAGAGGGTAACATGCACTCAGCGCAAAATTGCCTCTCTGAGGTCGATAGAGTTTCGCTACAAGCCAGTGAAATGGATAAAGCCGTTGCTGAATTCCAGACCTCTAAATAAAAGTGAGTTTGATATAACAACGAACAAGCGCTTCATAACGAAGCGCTTTTTTATTCGAGCTTATTTCTTCTTGCCACGATGCGCGTGGATCTTCAGCTTTGCTTTCATTTTTCTCTTTTCTGAGGAACGGCTTTGTCGCCTTCCACCTCGCTCTCTTTCAGATTCCACTGGCTCATTCAAGCTAGGCTCAAAACCTTCTAACCACTCTTGGGGCAAACGTGAATCCAACAGCCGCTCTATTGCCTCTAATAAATACTCTTCATCTTTGCTCATAAGAGAGACAGCAAGTCCCTCTTTACCCGCGCGACCTGTTCTCCCAATGCGATGGACATAATCTTCAGCTTTATAGGGCATATCAAAGTTAACCACTTGTTCCAACTGACTAATATCTAATCCTCGCGCAGCTACATCTGTGGCGATCAGAGCTCTGATGGCTCCAGATTTAAAATCATCCAACGCTTTTTGACGAGCACCTTGGCTTTTATCTCCGTTGATTGATGCTGCTTTAATACCATCCAACTTGAGCTCTTTTGCCAGCGCGTCACTACCCTGTTTAGTCTTCGTAAAGACCAAAACCTGTTGCCAATTTCGTGAACCGATGAGATACGCCAGCAGCTCAGCCTTTCGCTTCTTGTCGACAGGATAAACCATTTGTTTAACGGTCTCGGCAGTACTATTTGAAGGTGTGACTTGGATTTCAACAGGGTCGTTCATCAGCTTGTAGGCAATGGTTTTAATACGCTGATCAAAAGTGGCGGAAAAGAATAAAGTCTGACGTTCAGGCTTAAGCTTTTTCAATATTCGTTGAATATCAGGCATGAACCCCATATCCAACATTCGGTCTGCTTCATCCAATACCAAGTAGTCTGTTTTTCTGAGATTGATATTTTTACAGTAAAGGTGATCCAATAAACGTCCAGGCGTTGCAATCAAAACATCGCAGCCTTGTCTTAAGTTTTGCGTCTGAACATTCATACTAGTCCCCCCATAGGCGGTCACAATATTAAGCTCAGTTGTACTCGCATAAGCCGTTAAGCTGTCAAATACTTGCTGCGCCAGTTCACGTGTCGGCACCACGACTAGGGCCAAAACATCATTTGATTGTGGATCACGAACCGTTTGTTCATTAAGCAATTTGCTTAACAGCGGCAATCCAAACGCGGCTGTTTTCCCCGTTCCGGTTTGTGCTCCGGCAAGGATGTCTTTCCCCTCAAGTACATGAGGAATCGCCTGCTCCTGAATAGGTGTAGGTGTGTTAAAACCTAATTTCTCTACGGAAGAAATAAGTGTTTGAGGCAGGCCAAGCTGTTTAAATGAGGACATGGTGACTTTCCAAGTGAAACTGGGCTGCCGATTCTATCAGAATCTTTTTGCAGCGTTTAGTATCTCTGGGTACAAGCTATGGAAAATTTCTTTCAATGGTTGATAACGCTGCTCTAACGTAGCAAAACAACGCGATAGCTCCCCCATTCTTGGTGAACGAGTCGACATTCTTTGCAGAGCGTACTCGATGTTCTCAAGTTCCTGATAGGATTCAAGCCACCTGCCTTGCCACATCGCTTGGCTGACTATGACAAAACGCTCAGGCAGTACTTCTGGGGACTCTATTCGCACCACACGCTCTGCATCATCACAGAAATCTTTCAATCTGTGCTTATGGTATCGCGGCCACTCTGAAGCAAGGCAATGATCCCAAAACATATCCAGTGCAATGCCTGAAAAGCGTCGGCTTTTGCCGCCAAAGTATTGCCTTGCCAGCCGCATCAGAGCGTGGCTGTCTGTCGTGCTGTCAACAAATCGATGAAGCTTGATGCCTTGAACTATTCGTGGTGAATACCGATGTGCAGGGTTCCCCTTGACAAAGTCTCCAAGCAAATTCCCTAATAAACTCGACTGGCAATGCTGAGCAATATGGAGGTGGGCAAGATAATTCATGACTCTGCTTTGTTGGATACGTTAACTCCATAAAAGCACAAAGCCAGCGCATTTGCACTGGCTCTTTCTGGAATCAACTTGAATGTTGATTTAAACGAACGACTATTTATTGAAGATTTCTTCAGCTAGCTCTTCGATTGACTGCTCATAATCTGACAGTTCAAAACCAATCTCCATAGCATCCAGCAATTCAAGGCATTCTTCGTTCAATGTTTGGTCACTCATTCTGACCTCCTTAATAGCAAACAATTTTATAGACCTGTTTTCAAGTCTCAACATGAATATAAGGCCTATTGCTCCTTTTTAAACCACTTATATGACAGTTTTTTGAAAGAACAAAGTAAATAATCATAGTGATATGAGTTTTATCGCAAGTAATCGTTTGCATCTTTATTACACAGACACAACTACCAACAATGTATAAAAAAATTTACAGCTTTGGATATATATATGTACAAAGAACTTGAAGTACTCTCTTAAATTCTACAAAATGGCTAAATACTAGTTTTTCAATAATGAAATTGGTGCTTAACATAGTTTTTAGCACTAAGCCACCTCAAAAACGTAAAGAATAACGTACATGACTAATTCAAAAGTTCTGGGTAGCACTTTGATCATCGCAGGCACGACAATCGGTGCTGGAATGCTCGCTCTACCACTTGCTTCTGCTGGAATCGGCTTTGCTACCTCTCTAATCATTATGGTCGCGCTTTGGGCATTAATGGCTTATACCGCTCTCTTGATGGTGGAACTCCACCAGCACGCTGATTCAAGTGCGACTTTACACACTCTTGCAAAGCAGTTCCTTGGGCAAAAAGGTAAGTGGGTTGCCAGCTTTTCTATGCTGTTTCTGTTTTACTCACTTTGTGCTGCGTACATTGCAGGTGGCGGGGCTCAATTTGGCGAGCGTCTTGCGCAGTTCACCGGCCTTGAAATCACAGGGACAGCATCAACGGTGATCTTCACCATTGTGGTCGCTTCAGTCGTTACCATAGGTACGAGTACCGTCGATAAAGTGAATCGTGTTTTATTCACAATCAAGCTTGTCACGATGGCTATGGTGCTGACATTTCTTGCACCAAACGTAACAGAATCATACCTGCTTAATATGCCTATTGAGCAAGGACTTATCGTCGCATCTATCCCTGTTATTTTTACATCATTCGGTTTTCATGGAAGCATTCCCGCTATCGTCAACTACCTTGATGGGAACACCCCATCACTGCGTAAGGCAATTGTAATCGGCTCTTCTATCCCATTGGTCATTTATGTGTTTTGGCAAATCGTTACACTGGGTGTAGTTAGTCAGGATGCACTGGTGGACAACCAAGGCCTAAGTGGGCTGATTTCGACACTGTCGAATAAAGTCCACCAATCAGGTCTTGGTCAGACTATCGGTGTATTTGCGGATTTAGCGCTGTTAACTTCTTTCCTCGGTGTCAGCTTAGGGTTATTTGAGTTCTTGGGAGACAGCTTCAAGAAGAAAAACGCTTCTTCTAACAGAGCTATTGTCGGTGCCATCACCTTTGTTCCTCCAATGGGCTTCGCCTTGTTCTATCCTCAGGGGTTTATCATGGCACTTGGTTATGCTGCGATTGCACTGGCAGTTTTAGCCATATTCTTACCCATCATGATGGTGAAAAGGGCACGCATTGCAGAGAACACGCAAGACAGTTACCAAGTTTTTGGTGGTAACGCAGGCCTTATGATTAGCGGCACCATTGGCTTTGTTATTGTGGCAGCCCAACTGCTCATTACCATGGGCGTTCTGCCGTCACTTGGTTAAACGCTCTGTCAATTTCTAAAGGAAATTTTAGCTTTCTCTTCACATAAAATCCCCAAACATTGGCTTGGGGATTTTTAGCTCACTGAGCTCTGTGACTTCACATTCAGCATCTGAATTCGTTCATAGATAAGAAAGCAGGTAAATGAGCACAGCTTCGGAATTAAGGCTGCTTATCAAAACATGCAACGCCCTTGGGAATGTACACCCAATCTTGCTTTTCACTTAGCCAAACATGCATTTCTGGCTCAAAGATAGCGTTATATTCGGCACCTACAGGTTTCAGCTTGAGTTTAATGGTCGCCATATCATCCGGGTTGTAATGGTAAACACGATTGCCACACCCCTGACAAAATTTGGCAAAGTTTTTGTTGCCACTCTCAGCGATGCGATGCCATTCACTCAATTCCCCTTTGAACTTGATATCTTGGGTTCTAACCATTGCCGTCACACTGTATGGGCTAGTCGATAACTTTTGACATTCTTGGCAATGACAGGCGATGACCTTTAAAGGCGCAGCGCTAAGCTGGTAAGAAACCTGCCCACACTGACAAGATGCATTGATTGGAAAGTTCATGATAGTTCCTCATTTTATGTTATCGATCAGCCGGATGATTAACCCCATCGTGAGTGACAATCTCACCCAATTCAAAGGGGTTCACACCTTCTAAACACCCTACATTGAACCCATATTCAGATGGGTCTGAGCGACGCTGATGGTGGGTGTAAATTCCGCACTCAGAACAAAAGTAGTGTTTTGCCGTCCCCGTATTAAACTGATAAAGCTTTAGCAGCTCTTGCCCTTTCACTATTCTGATCCCATCGAGCTTCACCGACGCAACAATCGCCCCTTTTCTTCGGCAAATCGAACAGTCGCAGCGCCGAGGTTTATCGATACCCAAGGGAAGGTGTAGCTCCATTTCAACCTTGCCACAGTGGCAAGTCGCTTTATGATACTCTTTGATCTTGGTTTGACCTACTTGCTTAATCATTCATTGTTCCTCAAGTGATACGTAACTGAAATTCAATACAGTCTATAGGCTCTCCATTCATCTCTGCGTAATGATTTACTACCTTATTCTGCTTGAACCCATTAGCTATCAATACTTTCTGAGATGCTACGTTCTCAGTCGACGCATAGGCGATCAACGTCTTCACTCCGATTTCTTCAACAACTTGAATAATGTTGGACACTGCGAATTTTGCTACACCACGGTTCGTAAAAGATTTACCCACACGATAGCCAAGATGTGCAACCTTTTTTCGGCGGTTAATATTGGATACATTCACGCGCCCGAGAATTTCACCATCCTCAACAATCAACATCGGAATCAGTGTCTTCGCAGTAAATTCAAGCAGGAACATCTGGATGTGTTCTTGAACACCTTTCTGTGAGTAAAAATCCATCTCGCGAGGAGGGATGTTGGCTTCAAACCACTCTCTGTTTTGAAGCTCGAACTCAAGAAGTTTCTCCCTGTGACCTTCTTTAAGTAATTCAAGCTGCATATCAAGTCCTTTATGGTTAATGCCTGCAACCAATATATCGCTCGATATTAGTTAATCCCATGTTTGTATTAGTATTTTGTTAATCATGTACAAAAAAGTTTGCCAATCCTATTTCGACAGCATTATTCACACTTAGTGAAAAAGTATTATTTGCCAGCCAAAGAGTTCAAGCGTTACATTGAGTCATGATTTCTTACCTGTTGCTTACTCTATGGATGACCTCTTAGTTCAGTACCCTCTCATTAACCGTTTAACTCAATATGAAGAAACGAGCTGGTTTAACCCCAATATCACCAGCACAAAAGAAGCCCTCCCCTTTGTGGGTTTAACACAATCAGATTCACTGGATGCTTCACAGCGATTACAACGCTTTGCCCCTTATTTAGCGAAAGTCTTTCCTGAAACAGCAAAGACTAATGGCATTATCGAATCCCCCATTTATGAAATCCCTGCCATGAAGTCTCAGTTGGAAGCGACTTATCAAACCCAGATTGCTGGTCAACTTTTGATGAAAATGGATAGCCATTTGCCCATTTCAGGCTCGGTCAAAGCAAGGGGTGGTATCTATGAAGTCTTGACCCATGCCGAGCAACTCGCCATGAGTCATGGTTTACTCCGTAAAGATGAAAGTTACCAAATACTCGATACTCAACCATTACGCGACTTCTTCTCTCGTTTTAGTATCGCCGTTGGCTCGACAGGGAACCTGGGACTGTCCATCGGTATCATGAGTGCTCGCCTAGGCTTTCAAGTCACTGTGCACATGTCATCGGATGCAAGAGAATGGAAGAAGACAAAGCTTCGAGAACATGGTGTGACTGTACGAGAATATGATAGCGACTACGGCGTTGCCGTCGAACAAGGACGCTTGGAAGCCGAGCAAGATCCCAATTGCTTTTTCATTGATGACGAAAACTCCAAAACACTGTTTCTTGGCTACTCGGTAGCGGGTGAAAGGGTCAAAAAGCAATTTGAAAATATGAATATTCCCGTCGATGAACAGCACCCTTTATTTGTCTACTTGCCTTGCGGTGTCGGTGGAGGCCCCGGAGGGGTGGCTTTTGGCCTTAAGCTGGCATTTGGCGATCATGTGCACTGCATTTTTGCAGAGCCAACACACTCGCCATGTATGTTACTCGGAGTACATACTGGACTACACGATCAAATTTCCGTTCAAGACATCGGTCTAGACAATATCACCGCAGCGGATGGTTTGGCAGTTGGCAGAGCATCAGGGTTCGTCGGTAGAGCAATGGAGCGCATGATCGATGGCTACTACACTGTTGCGGACGATACACTTTTCGCACAGTTAAAGCTGCTAAAGAAAACAGAGGGCATTGAACTTGAACCTTCTGCGCTCGCTGGCATGAAAGGCCCAATCATTGCTTGCAAGGATCGCGAGTATTTGGCTCGATTGAGCTTATCTGAATCCGCTTTGGGAAACGCGACTCATCTCGTCTGGGCAACAGGTGGCGGTATGGTTCCACAACATGAGATGGACAAGTACCTCACAGAGTAAATACCTATAACGACACTGTAATTTTAGGACTAATATCAAAAATCCCCTTAGCTTCTGCTAAGGGGATTTTGCATTATTTCGTTGGCTTACTCATCATCTAAGGGAAGCCGTTTAGTATTACCACCATGGACTTTTTCACGTTGACGCTGAACAAGCGCGTAAAAGCCTGGGATCAAGAAGGTTCCCGCAAGCAAAACACACAGCAGACCGCCAATGAGAGAGATACCCAATGAGTTTTGACTTACATGACCTGCTCCCGCAGCAAAAATTAACGGGAAGATACCCAAAATAAACGACCAAGATGTCATATTCACTGCCCTAAATCGCAGTTTTCCCCCCTTCACGGCAGCCTCGGCAATTGGCGCATCTTTATCTTCTCGTTCAACTTTTGCAAATTCAACAATCAAAATTGCGTTCTTAGCTGCGAGAGCGATCAAGAGAACCAAACCTATCTGAGCATAGAGGTTAAGTGGTGTTCCAGTCAGGTTCAGAGCTAAGAACGATCCTAAAGTGGCGATTGGCACCACCAGAATGATAGCTAGAGGAATACTCCAACTTTCATACTGCGCTACCATAAACAGGTAAATAAAAATCAAAGCCAGCGCAAAGGCAAATATTGCTTGGTTGCCTGCAAGCACTTCCTGATAAGCCATCCCCGTCCATTCGTACTGATAGCCTTGAGGTAATATCTCAGCCGCGACACGTTCCATAGCTTCAATTGCATCACCGCTTGAGTACCCCGGTGCAGGTTGCCCCTGAATAATCGCACTTCGATACATATTATAACGCCATGCCACATCCGGCTCGAATATCTGCTCATAGCTTACTAATGTACTAAGTGGAATCATCTCTCCAGCTGACGAGCGCACGTGAAAGCGCTCTAAATCTTCCATTCCTGTGCGGTACTCTGCATCAGCCTGCATCGTCACGCGGAAGTTCTTACCAAACATCGTAAAGTCATTGACATATAGCGACCCTAAGTTGCCCTGTAGCGTTTGAAAAATGCTCGACAGTGGAATCCCAAGTTGCTGAGCCTTCTCTCGATCAATATCAACGTAGTAATGTGGAACGTTAGCTCGGAACGTACTAAAGCTACGTGCAATTTCCGGTTGTTTATTCGCTTCAGCAATGACTTGATCCATCACAACAGCAAGATCACTGCGACTTCTGCCAAGCGTATCTTCTAAGACGAATTCAAATCCAGATGCAGCTCCCATCCCCGGCACTGCAGGCGGGCCCATAGCAAAAACTACCGCTTGCGGAAGCTCAACTACAGCTCGACCATTGATTCTGTTGGCGATGGCAGCCGCTGAGTGTTCACCATCCAGCCCATTTCGAGTCTCCCAATCATGAAGTTTGATAAAGAGCGACGCCCCATTGGAAGCGGCGGCTCCCGTCATGAATGAGTACCCATTCGCGACCGTGATACCGTCAATGCCCGGCTCCTGTTCAATCATCTTAGCCAATTGAGCCGTTGTAGACTCTGTGCGGGATAATGATGCAGAATCAGGAAGTTGAACGTTAACAAGCAAAATACCTTTATCTTCCTGAGGTACAAAAGCTGTAGACGTCGTTTTGGCGAAGAAACTCACAGCTGCTACCGCAACAACGAAAAACACCACCAGCAATAGTGACTTCTTGACCAGATAGCCGGCAATTTGACCGTAGCGTGTGGTTATTCGCTCAAGGCCACTATTAAATGCCTTAAACCAGCGTGCCGTATTGCCACCACCTTGTTTTAGTACTAAAGAGCAAAGTGCAGGAGATAATGTCAAAGCATTGATCGATGAAATAACCACAGAGATACAAATCGTGAGTGCAAACTGGCGATACATGATGCCAGTGATTCCCGGAAGCATCGCCACGGGAAGGAAAACAGCGAGAAGCACGAGTGTTGAGGTAATGATAGGCCCCGTCACCTCTTTCATCGCTATCAATGTTGCTTTACGTGGACTAATGGACGGATCTTTCGCCATTGTTGTATCAACGTTTTCAATCACCAGAATAGCGTCATCAACCACAATACCAATTGCCAATATTAATCCAAACAACGTTACTGTATTTATCGTGAAACCCGTTAACTGCATGATGGCAAAAGTACCTATCAGAGAGACCGGGATAGCAATAACCGGTATTAACGTGGCGCGAGCACTACCAAGGAACAAATAGGTGACAGCAATAACCAGCAAAATCGCTTCGACTAAGGTTTTGACTACGCCTTTAATCGACTCCGCAACGAACACTGTAGTGTCATAACTCGTCTCGTAAGCCATTCCTTCTGGGAAGTTAGCGCTGAGACTATCAAGTAGCTCCATCACCGCCCTTCCACTTTCTAGGGCATTCGCATCAGACTGGAGTGACAGCGTCACTATTGACGCATCCTGTCCGCGGAATTTTCCAGTCCCGTCATAGAATTTTTTGCCTAGCTCTACCCGTGCAATGTCTTTAAGGTAGACCGTTGAGCCATCACTATTGGATCGTAATACAACGTTTTCAAATTCATCAACACTTTCCAATCGACCTTTAGTCACAAGGTTAAACTGCACTTCTTGCGCACTGCTGTAAGGCGCTGAACCAATTCGTCCTGCTGCAACCTGAACATTTTGCTCTGCCAAAGCAGAGTGAACATCACTGGTGGTTAAATTCAGATTTGCCATTTTCTCTGGGTCAAGCCAGACACGCATAGCAAACTCACCACCACCTAATACGTTAACTTCACTGATCCCTTTAACACGCGCTAGCTGGTCTTTCAGATTCAAGTTTACATAGTTAATTAAAAACTGATCATTGTACTTACCATTTGGTGAGTAAAAGTTCAGAACCATCAAAAGGTCCGGTGAACGCTTTTTGACAGTCACCCCAACCATACGCACTTCCTGAGGCAGCTTCGACTCGATCTGTGCGACTCGGTTCTGAACATTGACTTGCGCCATATCTGGATCAGTACCAACATCGAATGTGACATTGAGGCTATACGAACCGTCATTGGCACTTTTCGAAGACATATAAATCATGTTTTCAACACCATTGACGGATGTTTCTATTGGGTCAGCGATCGCCTGTTCAACCGCTTCCGCACTCGCACCGGTGTAGAAAGCGGTAACACTCACTGACGGCGGGCTAATCTTTGGGTATTCAGCAATAGGTAAAACGGCGAGTGATATTGCTCCAGCCAGAGTCAATATAATTGAGATGACCAGCGCAAATTTTGGACGCTGGATAAAGAAACGACTTAACATTTCAGCTCCTCTACTCAACGTCTGTGTTTTCATTTATGCGCACAGGAGCACCATTACGAACTCGCTGTAAGCCCTGAGTGATCACTTGATCCCCTATATTCACCCCACTGGTCACGATAATACCCTCTTCTAGTTGGCGACCCAGCTCAACATTACGGCGCTCAGCAATATTGCCTTCAGCTACTACCATAACAAAGTTTCCTTCCAAGTCGGCTTGCACCGCTCGGCGTGGAACCACAACCACATCTGTCGGTTGCTTTTCTCTAAGCTCAACACGGATATGCTGGCCAGGTAGGAGACGATAATCTGGGTTAGGGACTTGAGCACGCATAGCGATAGTGCCCGTGTTTAAATCAATGCGATTGCCAAGGAAATCTAGCTGACCCAAATGTTCAAAATGCTGACCATTCTCTAATACAACTTGCACTTCAACCACATCAGCAGAACCGCCACCTTTCATACGGTCTATACCCATTGCTAAACGCTCTCGCTCACTGATGCTAAAACGAGTATGCACTGGGTCTAAACTGACTAGTGTGGTTAGAATACCTGACTGAGGCGAAACCAAATCGCCCGTACTGACCTTGCTTTGACTGATACGACCAGAAAATGGCGCACGGATCTGCGTGTAAGACAAATTAACCTTGGCTAAATTTAACTGAGCATTACCCGCTTCAACTTGGGCTTTTGCGCCTAATAGCGCGGCATTGAGATTGTCGAATTCAGATTGAGAGATGCTGCCTTTGGGTAAAAGATTTTTTCCTCGTTGAAAGTCTAACTCAGCTTTTTTAAGTTCAGCATTAGCTTGTGCTAATGCTGCTTTTGCGCTGGCGACCTGAGCTTCAAATGAAGAAGGTTCAATAGTGAAGAGTAGCTGGCCTTTTTCAACCATCTGACCTTCTTCAAAATGACGGGATTTAAGATAACCGGTAACTTGTGCAGTAATATTTGTGTCTTCTACCGCTTCGACTCGCCCGATATAAGATTTGCTTTGCTGATAAGGAATAACCGATGCTTGCTCCGTGACGACAAGCGATGCTGGCATGTGTTTCTGTCCCTGATTTTGCTCCCCACATCCTGAAAGAAGTATCGCACTGGATAGTGCCGTAACTAGTAACGTTTTTTTCATTGAATAGACCGCTAGGTAAATTGAGAAACAGGCTGCCGCCAAAATACCTAACGATCTTGTGGGTATTGTCCGAGAATTATCAGGAGAACAGGCTTATGTGTTTCAACCTGTTACGACTTCTGTCGGAGTGTAACTTTGAATACTTTCAAGCAAATCAGCGCCAGATTTCCAAGCATAAACTAGCTCAGGGGTCTGGCTACCACATGGAGCATTCCATAAACGCTCCTCAACCAACTGACCACCAATACGCTCATAGAAGTCTACTGCTTGTTGATTGCCTTTGATGACTTCAAGATAAACGCCATTATCCGGAAAATGTTGAGTAATCCACTTTGCCATCTCTACGATAAGCTTCACGCCTAGACCACGACCACGATAATTATCATCAATATGTAACGCATCGATGATAGTGCCTTTTTCAAAGTCATGATTGCCAAAAGCACAGATAAAGCCACAGAGTAGCCCCCCTTCTTCCAACAAAAGAACGTGTTGGTTGAACGGAGGGTTGATCAATCTCGTCTGCCAAATAGCCATTCGTTCATCCTGAACTTCATTTTTGAGATAATCATCAGCAAGAAGCCCTTGGTAGAATGTCTTCCAACTTTGCGTATGCAGAGTGGCTATTCGCTCGTAGTCACTATATTCAGCTACTTTTAATTCCATTTGTAGTTCCTTATTACTTCCTGTAAGGATTGCTTATCTCTTCATACTATAAAACATTTAACTAAAAGCCAATCGTACTACGAGGATTCTAAGAATAATCCCCGCTAATCAGCTCAATTCCCCTTAAGCTTCTTTATTGATGATATTGTTATAAATTCTGACAATTAACCCTTCACTGAACTCACACGACATCTAACTTTCATTTGACTTACACATGTACGCTGATATTCTAGCGCACATCTGTTAGCTGAATGGAAATTTGAAATGTCTTTAAAGGAAAAGCCACCGCTGATATGGCTTAATGTCATGCTTTTTCTCTCTAGTTTTATTGTGGCTACCGTTGTTGCACCTTGGTATGGCTTCAAGTACGGATATGATGTGGAGCACTGGCTTTGGCTGTTGATAACTTTTTCTTTTTGTAACCTTTCAATCACCGCGGGCTATCACCGCTTGTGGTCCCACAAAACCTATGACGCTCATTGGTCGCTAAGACTAATCTTCGCTTTAGGTGGTGCGTTCGCTTTACAAAATAGTGCTCTACATTGGAGCTCAGACCATAGAGTCCACCATAAGCATGTCGACAACAATGATAAAGATCCATACTCCGCCAAACGTGGCTTCTGGTTCTCACATATTGGGTGGATGCTAAGACACTACAATCCAGCGACCTATTCTGATTACAGTAACTGTCGAGACTTACAAAAAGACAAAATTGTAATGTGGCAACACAAACACTACCTGTTGCTTGCCATTGTTATGAATATCGGAGTACCACTGTTACTAGGTGTTCTCTATCAGGATATCTGGGGCATGTTACTAATGGTTTGTGTGGTACGTCTGGTGTTAAGCCATCACTCCACATTCTTTATCAACTCTCTGGCACACATTTGGGGATCGCAACCCTACACTGATAAGAACACGGCACGAGATAATGCAGTACTCGCAGTGTTCACATTTGGCGAGGGTTACCACAACTATCACCATATTTTTGAAAATGATTATCGCAATGGCATTCACTGGTGGCAGTACGATCCAACAAAGTGGCTTATCAAGTCTTGTTCATGGCTTGGGCTAACCAAGAAGCTTCGTGTCACGCCCAAACTCAAAATAGAGAAAGCAATGGCAAAGCAAGACTTAGCCAAAGCATCTAAAAACGTCAGCAAACTTCCTAACGCCTCACTGCTTAATGAGGCGTTAAATAAAGAGTTTGATGCCCTAATGAACAAAATGTCCGACTACTACGAGCTGAAAAAAGAAATGCTTGAAAGTAAAAAGTGTGATTTAGCCAAAAAGTATGAACACTCCGTACTTAAAGTTCGCTATCAGCAAATGAAGCAAGAGCTTGAATCTCAGCGCAAAAGCTGGGAAATGTTAGTCGCACGTTACGCATAGACCCTTTCACAACCTCTAAGACACAACCCCTAAGATATCATTCTCGGGGATTGTCTATTCTCGCTCCACTCAATTCAATTGGCCCTCGTTTCAATCTCTTCGGAAGATTATATCCACCATTAACTCGCTATTTTGTCGCATATAGGCGGATTTCCATGTTCACTACTCTCATGTATTCAAAGTCAATAACGTCATCTTTATCAAACAAAGCCAACGGTTATTTGAAGCAGCAAACCATACTAAGCTTGCATCATTATAGTAATAACAACTTTGCATACTCCAATTAGAAAAGGCCTAGCTCGAAAGCTAGGCCTTTGTTAAATCATCGAAAGGGATGAAGTATCATCCCTTGCAATTAACGATCGTATTGTTCAGTGCGCATCCCCATCAGTAGGCTCACACACATCATTAATAGAACAAACGTGAAAGGTAATGCGGTTGAAATAGCCCCTGCCTGCAACGCTTGTACTGCTTCCGTACCACCAACCCATAGAAGTGCTACAGCAATAGCTCCTTCCATAAAGGCCCAGAATACACGCTGAAGAACAGGTGCATCCACTTTACCACCAGCAGTGATGCTATCAATAACAAGTGAACCAGAATCTGAAGAAGTGATGAAGAATACCAACACCAAAATAATAGCAATGATAGACAAAACAGTGCCAAATGGCAGTACATCAAACATCTGGAACATAGCCAATGAAACATCAGTCAGGCCGTTAGCACCAAGCTCACCAATATTGTTTACAACTTGGTCAATCGCAATGCCACCAAATACCGACATCCAAAGTAGCGTAACCACTGTTGGCACCAATAGTACCGCTGTCATGAATTCACGGACCGTACGGCCTTTAGAAACACGAGCAATGAACATACCAACGAATGGTGACCATGAAATCCACCAAGCCCAGTAGAATACTGTCCAACCTTGGAACCAAGCTTCATCTTCGCGGCCATGAGGATTACTCAGAGGAATGATGTTCTCGACGTAAGCCATCAAGGTCGTTCCAATATTACCAAATGCTACGGCATAACCTATCAGAGCAACTAAGATCAACAGCAGGAAAGCAACGATCATGTTGATGTTACTAATGACCTTGACGCCTCCATCAATACCGCGAACGACTGAAACTACCGCGAGCAAGGTTACAACCGTGATCACAATAATTTGTAGTCCCATGCCTGCGTCTAGACCAAAGACATGATGGATACCGCTTGCAGCTTGTTGAGCCCCTAGACCTAGTGATGTTGCAAGACCAAACAATGTCGCCAATACTGCCAGAATATCAACCACATGCCCAGCCCAGCCCCAGGCACGGTCACCGAGGATTGGGTAGAAAATAGAACGGATAGAAAGTGGCAAACCTTTGTTGTAAGCAAAAAATGCCAGAGACAGAGCAACCACACCGTAAATAGCCCAAGGATGCAAACCCCAGTGGTACATCGTCGCGCCCATCGCCAGCTTAGCCGCTTCCGCAGTATTTGCTTCAACACCAAGAGGAGTTTCATACCAACCTGTAAAATACGCTACAGGCTCAGCAACACTCCAAAACATCAATCCGATACCCATACCGGCCGCAAAGAGCATCGACAACCACGAGATAAACGAATAATCAGCAGTCGCATCTTGTCCGCCTAGGCGAATTTTACCTAGAGGGCTAACAATTAATGCCAAACAGAAAATAACAAAAATATTTCCTGACCAAATGAACAACCAGTCAAAGCTTCCGATGATTTGAAACTTTAAACCATCCAACATCGATTTTGCAGATTGAGCGTCCATCACAAGAACTGCAAATAGGAATAAACCAATAAATCCGGCACTTACTCCAAATACAGGGTTATGAACGTCAAACCCCCACTTCTGTACATTATCTTGACCGACAGTGTAATCGGTACTATCGATACTGTACTTATCAATACCTTTAGTCATCTTTCCTCTCTATGGATAAATACTCTTCCCTAATCCAGTCTTCAGATAGAAAATCGTTAGTGATAAAAACAATTTAGTCTATATCAAGACTTGATCAAATCACCACTATTGTACGCTGAGATACAAAACATTCCAGTAAATCACTCTCACTCGGCTACTTTTTCGGCAAACCAAGATTAAGTCGTCTATCATTTATACAACAATCAACAATCCATTAACAGGCACTAAATTCGACTTCTAAACATTTGAGAACATCACATTTACACTAGAAAATTTCTCGTCAACTCTCATAACTATCAACATCCTCATCAATATGAGAGTTAAGTATGAAATTTATGACTTTTCAGACTTCATTTTGCGAGAGTTTTCATGTATTTTTTCGCCTCCAAACGCTTCGCTCACTAAGGATTTACATTGGAAAAGCACGAAGAAGTTCTTATCTCTATTCGACAGATTATCCGCGCCATCGATCTGCACTCGAAAAGGCTAAGTAAAGAATCAGGCTTAACGGGACCTCAACTGATTCTGATGCGCTCAATAAGAGAGCTGGGTGAAGTCACTATTCGCGAGCTTTCTAACCATACCAACATGAGTCAAGCAACAGCGACCACTATTCTAGACCGTTTAGAACGTCAAGAATTGGTTACACGCGTTCGCAGTGTGCAAGACAAACGAAAAGTGCATGCGCACTTAACTGAAAAAGGTTCTGCGGTGCTTGCTCAAGCTCCAATGCCTCTACAGCAAAACTTCATTAACAAATTCCAGCACCTTGAAGAGTGGGAACAGTCCTTGTTACTTTCTTCTGTACAACGCATTTCATCTATGATGAATGCCGAAGATATTGATGTAGCACCGGTATTAGAGATCGGCAGTATCACCAAAGCCGAGTAACTTTCTATTGTAAAATTGATTTAGCAACACTTTAGACTTACTTTTTAGTAAAGGCGTAAAAACAGTCAAGGGTGTTGCATGATAAAAGAAAAAACGCTTCCGACTCGTCATAGGAATACCCTACTTGATACCAAACAGCAGAAACACGTTTTAAAGCTTATCATTGCAATTACGCTTATTTTCTTTGTGCCACTCGGTATAAAAAACCTTCTGATAGGTGAGCTGATGCTTGGTGCCGTACTACTGGCATTTGAGATCACTTTGCTGCTCGAAATCACGGCGATCATCTACAATAAGTCAGGCTTCTTTGGGCATATAGTGCCGCTCTCTTTGTTGGTCATATCAAATATTATGGCGGTGAATATTTTTGGAACACTTGCAAGTTACTGGGTGTTCCCAATTGTAATCAGCATTGCTTTTTTACTTCCAACCAGAACCGCTTTAATGGCTAATGTCCTAATGTGTCTCGGTTGTGTTATTGCTCTCTTTCCACATCAAGAACTATCAGAAACTTCCCGATACGCCTTTTCTTTGCTTGCTACAGCAATTATTGTGCATGTTGTGGTTAAAGCCATCAAAAAGCTCCAGGCCGAGTTACGCTTTCTCTCAGTGAGAGATCCTATGACAGGAGCTTATAACCGACATCAATTACAAAGTTCACTAGAGAACATCCGCCAGTTATATACGACGTCTTCAATCGCATTGATTGATATCGATAAGTTTAAAACCATTAATGATCTCTATGGGCATGATGTGGGAGATCAAGTCATCAGCAAAGCAGTTGAAATAATAACTCAACATACTGAACGTACGAACATGTTATTTCGCTTGGGTGGCGATGAGTTCCTGCTGCTCTTCCCTCAAGTCGACCAATACACGGCAAAATCCGCGATGGAGCTCATTAATCAATCAATAAAAGAAGGCGATTACCCCATAAAAGTAAAAATCACCCTCAGCTCAGGTATTGCAGAGTCCCAACCCCTTGAAGCCATCGAAGACTGGGTAAAACGCGCAGATATCGCTCTCTATCAAGCCAAAAGACTAGGCCGAGATCGTGTCTCTCTCTTTTCTAAGCCAGACTATTTAAGCGAAGGCAGCCAAAGTACATATCAGCAGACAACCCGCTAACTACTTGAATATAGGTAGCTGGCTCGCTTCTTTAACTTGTCTGATAGCAAGGTGGGTGTGGATATCTTTCACATTTTCTAACCTTTGAATTTTTCGTGTGAAAGACTCATAACCTGCTAAGTCATGACTCACAACTTCTAGTAGGTAATCATAAGCTCCGGAAACCACGTGGCAACTGACAACCTCCTCCATGTCTTGCACCGCTTGCTCAAAATCCTCTATCGACGATGCCTGATGGTTACTCAGGCTAACTTCAACAAAGACCGTCATCCCTACTCCGATTTTAGCCTTACTCAAACTGGCTCGATAACTAGCGATCACCCCTTCTTCTTCCAATCTTTTAATTCTCCTGGCACAGGGAGAAGGCGAAAGCCCGACTTTATCGGCTATATCTGCGGTCGATTGACGCGCATCCTTTTGTAACAGCATTAAAATATGTTGATCGATTCTGTCCATGAAGCACGCTTCTTTATCGCTTAAAACAATGAAAGATTAGCGTTTTCAGCCAACCTATAATCTATTAATAGTTAACTTTGCCATATTTGGTCGCAAGAAACGACCCATAATTATCATCACCGAATTCAATTATTATTAATGTTATGATCTCAGGTTACTTGGCCATGGCCGCCACACTACTACTCTGGTCCGGCTTTTTCTTATCACTTCGTGACGGAGCACATTCCGACCTAACCACAGCGGATATCGCCTTAGTTCGATTCCTAATCCCCGCTATCGTGCTACTGCCTTTGGTTATCAAATCGAAATCCGTAATCAAAAGAGTACCAAAGCGCTACATAATGGGCATGTTTTTGGGTTGTGGCTTGCCCTACTTGCTTATCGCAGGTGCAGGAATGCAGCTTGCTCCCGTATCTGATGGTAGTGCACTGATTCCAGGAACGCTGCCATTGTTTGTTTCCGGAATTGCTGTCGTTTTATTTAAACAACCTTTGAGCTCACACCGCATTTTAGGGTTAACACTGGTAGTAAGCGGAATAGCGGCGTTTCTTTATCAAGGCTTTGGGCAACCAGATAGTCACCTGCTCAAGGGATACTTATTGTTTTTGATTGGAAGTTTGATGTGGGCGACATTTACTATCTGCGCCCGTGTTTCGAGCCTTAATCCACTTATCACCGCAGGGTTCATTTCGTTGTTATCAACGTTAGCTCTGCCCGCACTGATTTTCAGCGGCAACATAGACAGCTACTTATTCAAGACTAACGTTGCAGAGTGGCCTTGGAAGGAGCTGGCTGGTCATATTACTTTACAAGGTGTAGGTGCCGGTATAGTCGCTGCCTATACCTACTTACACGCGATCTCTGTACTAGGTGCAGAACGTACCGCCGCTTTTGGTGCAGCAACACCAGCCATTGCGACTTTGCTAGCAATAGTTGTATTTAACGAGCAGCCAAGCGTGCTTGGATGGTTCGCGCTTGGGTTAATCTGTATCGGTAGCCTAATAGCCAGTAATGTTTTCATGAAACAGGATACCTCTTTGCTCTATCAACCGCCTAAGTTTAAATAATCTTAGAGATGAGTGTAATGCTTGGAACAATGACACATAGAATGTAGATTTGCCGAGCCAATGGCTTATTGTCCATTTTAATTAAGAATGGCGATGCAATGAACATCGATACCAATACATGCAAGGCCAGGTTATGAACAAACTGTGCTAGCCCTAATGTAAATAGCAACCAAAAGACAATTTGCAGGTGAGAAACATAAATTTTAATTCCAAGCCCGACGATAAAGACTGAAACAGCAAGCAAAGCTATCATGAACAAATTACTTTTGATATTGATTATCATTTACATTAAATATTAGTGGGAATCATTATTAATGACAACTGATTTTTGTTGTTGTCGGCAGACTCCGGTATAGTCTGTGTCAGTTTTTTCGCTTGGATATCTATTTTGAAAACGCCCTGCATTGCTGCATGCAAAAATAATGGTGGGATCTGTAACGGCTGCCATCGAACTATAGACGAAATCATCAGTTGGAGAAACCTATCAGATAATGAAAGAGAGACTGTAATACAAGCTCTTCAGGGAAGCGTTACAAGTCACTTATGTCCTTCATGTGGGCAACCCGCTCAATGCGATATCAGTGCAGGGAAAAGTACGTGCTGGTGCTTTTCTGTCGAACAGCGTGACACCTCTTCCTTAACATCTAATGACACCTGTCTGTGTAGAAAATGTCTGAATGCGTTGCCGATTGTTTAAATATTGGAGAAAGTTACCACTTCTTCATTATCCTACCGACTAGGTTGGGATGATAAGCCCAACTATGATCAAACATAGACATAAGCTCAGGGTTACCGTATTTTGACAAACTGATCGCGTGAAATCGGTTCTTACTCTTTTTAAGCTGCGTAACTTTATCTTGGATTTCCGGAGATTGTTGGGGGGCGATAAAATCAGAAATCACCACCATATCGGCATTTTTGTATTTATCACCACACATCAAGTCAATAGACTTGATCAAAACGGGTTCTAAGTCCGTTCCACCATGGAAACTGTATGTAAGAAAGTCACTCGCTTCCCTCAAACCATCTTGCCTCGTCAGCTCATAGGTAATTTGTTCTGTGGAAAACAAAATAACAAAACAATCACGATCTTCGGCCAAAGCGATCTGCATGAGCGCATAAGCCATTGCTTTTGCACATTGCTCTGGGAACCCGCTCATAGAGCCAGATGCATCAACACAAACGATGAACGGGCCTTTTTCGACATCAACTTGCTTGTGCTCCGGCTTCTGCGCTTTCACTTTACGCAGAGTACGAGATTTACCTTGCATACGATAATTCATAAGCCGCTTGTCGACTAAGTGCTTATAAAAAACCACCTCTAACTCTGGGTAGGCCAAAAACATGGTCTCGTTCGGAAGTAACTTATTGAGGTCATCACTTTCGTGGATACCAACAATATCATCTGTTGCTTCATCCGATTTTTCTTCGACCATTTGCAATTCTTCAGTTGGAGCGCGATTTAAATCCGGATCGTCAACCTGACCAGCCATTCGCCCTAACTTTTCAACAATTTCCTGTAAGCCCTGATTCTTTTTCAGAAACTCGGCATGACGTTTCATTACTGATAAATCCGTTTTACTCAGTTTCGCAGAAGCCATATCCCACAGACGCCCAACACTGTTTTCATCGCCTTCCTCAGTGACTTTATCCATGTTCTTCATGGTTTCCATACGCTGATAGAGATCTTTCAGAGCTTTTTCTTTGCTTGCTTCCAGCTCACTCACCTGAGCCTGATGGATGGCATCTGACAGACTTTGATACCACTGGTCACAGAAGTAATGAGGAAACATTGGGTTGTTTACCCCTTTATTCTTCTCTATAAGTCGACGAGCTTGAAGATAAAAAGCAGAATGCCATTCCAGTTTCTTAATGACGTCAGGAACCTTTTCAAAAAACGTGGCTTCATCCCAATGAATCACCTCTTGATAGAGTCCCAACTCTTGCTGAAATCGCTCCGTTTCACACACTCGAGTAATTCGTTTCTTAACGCTCCCTCGCCACTTCAACAGATGGTTTTTAACTTTGGTTTTCACCCCTCTGTTTTCGGTGAGCGCCATCACTTGAGATCGCGCCATTAAATCATTCACTGCAGAGTCGATGATCCCTGAGTCTGCAATCATTAACGCGAGATTGAGTCCGTCGGCTCCTAACATTTATTTTTCCTTTAAGAGAAGAACTGGTTTAGGTTTCTAAAACGTAAAACCGTACGTCCACATTCAGTTTTGGTGGACTCAAGAACTTGTTGAATATGCTGGAGGCTTGCTTCCATCGCCCTAGGTAAGTCTTGATCAATAAAGCTGTGCGGTAATGCACCGTGGAAATTAGAGCGTACTTTCAATAAGTGATGCTCAGCATGTTCAAGCTGAGCGAGTGCTTGTTCTGATTTTGTCAGCCAACTTTGATATAAGCCTTCATCTAACCCTTTATTCGTCACGACCGACACCAGCACAGCCCTGTTGGCTATATCTTTAATGACCAGATTGTTCGCAGAATCAATATCAAATCGAAGCCGACACATATTGGTGTTCTGGTTCACGTATCCATAGACATCACCGTTCCCTTCTTTAATGACTCGCTCCAACTCATTCTTAGGCACGTAAACCCAGCGACTGTCGCCTTTCTCGGATTCAGATACCGACATATTACTCTGCAGTAGCACCAACTTAACCAAGTCGAAAGCACTGCCTACTTTGTAAGTTTTTGCATCCGAAATATCGTAACTATGAATTTGTTTTTTGAGTAACCCGGTTGTCGATTCCATCGATAACATAATGCCAAATTCAGACTCTAACTCTTCCTGAACTTCAGCCAATTCTTCTCGACATAGACTGATCTGCTGTTCAACCTCTTGTTGATCAAAAGCTTGTTTAAGAGCAAATTCTTTGACTACTCTTTGAACTACCTCTCGAGACTCAGGGCTGTTCCATAAACAATCCTGTAGAAGCAGTAAATCGAGCGGATTGACCGCATCTCTACCGTTAAAATATGCGCTCGCTTTGAGTAACTTAACCGCCTTTTTCCAACGACGATCCGATACGTACATGTCAGTATCTGCGATGTCAGCTCCAGTACTTTCCATGGCGGCTTGTTCTAACATCTGTTTCAGTTCGTAGAGCTTTTCGAACACTTCATCACTAAGCTGTAACTTTTCAAGCTCCGACTGCCACAGATGGTATTCTTCATCGGTAATAGCTAAACCTTCTGGGATCTGCGCTTCTTGAGGCGTCCCTACCGTTAACATCGACTTAAAGTTTTGCTTGTTTTGAATTCGATTAACAAAAATACGCACTAACATTCGGTCATAGAGGGCTTCTAGGCCACTGTCTTCATCCGGCAATTCATTGGAAGCCGAAACCAAAAGGCGCATAGGTACACGCTCTACGTCACTGCCATTTTTGAACGTTTTCTCATTTACTACCGTCAACAATGTGTTGAGAATGGCAGGCCCCGCCTTCCAAATTTCATCCAAAAATACCACTTGAGCTGTTGGTAGATACCCTTCTGTCAAACGAAGATAGCGGCCATTATCTTTCAGTTCTTGAATGCTCAGAGGCCCGAACACCTCTTCAGGCGTTGAAAAGCGAGTCATCAAGTATTCAAAATAAGAAGAATTGTCGAAGGCTTGAATAAGCCGTTTAGCAATAAGGCTTTTCGCAATACCTGGTGGACCTAAGAGAAATACGCTTTCACCTGCCAGCGCTGCAAGCAAACACATTTTGATGGTATCTTCACGCTCGTAGACCCCATCAGATAAGGCATGCGCTAATTTGTTAATTCGTTCAGAGAGTAACGCTTTTTGCGAGTGGGAGACTCTGGTAGGGCTAATCATTCTGCGCTCCTCTGACTTCGTTCAGAATTTATTGTATGTATATTTTTATACATTTGTTATCACTTTGTTACAAGTGCATTTTTTAGTTTTGACTCGTCTTTATAGCAGAAGCAATTTTGACGTAACTTGTTGAAATCAATGTTTGCAAATTTGGGAGACAAGTCACTGGGAGAGTGTCTCAAATTTGAGCCAATCTCTTTATTAACCTTTTATTCACTATATGTTGGCTGTAATGTAATCCGCATTAAAAATGAGTCACTTTAAGACGACATGGATACACCTTTGAATATTTTACATACATGGAAAGGCATTTCCCTTCAGGAAGAGCAAACTACCCTACCTAATGGTAAAACCATCACTCACACTACTATTTCTCATCCTGGCGCTGCCGTTATTTTGCCAATTGAAAACAATGGGAATATCGTTCTTATTAATCAATATCGTCCCTCTCTCAAGAAATGGCTACTCGAGCTACCAGCCGGAACACTCGAATCTAATGAACCCATTGAGCTTTGTGCAGTAAGAGAACTGGCAGAAGAAACTGGTTACAGCGCTGAAACCATGATATCTCTAGGGCAAGTCACACCTTTGGCAGGCTTCTGCGATGAGATTCAATACCTATTTGTCGCGAAAGGCCTCTCAGAGGTGACAAAATTTGCGTGCGATGAAGATGAAGTCATTGAAGTGGTGTCTCTATCAGTAAAAGAAATCGAACAAAAGATTATCGATGGAGAGCTCACCGATGCCAAAACGATCGCATGTTTGAGTAAAGCAAAGTTATGCGGATACATATAGGAGAAAAGCGCATGGATTTCCGTTCGGATACCGTCACCAAACCAACCCAAGCAATGAGACAAGCAATGGCCGACGCGTTAGTTGGAGATGACGTATACGGTGACGACCCGACCGTTAATTCGCTAGAAGCATGGGTAGCAGAGCGCCATGGCTTCGAAGCTGCGCTTTTCACCACCTCCGGCACACAAGCCAACCTGCTTGGTTTAATGGCGCATTGCGAACGAGGCGATGAGTATTTGTGTGGCCAACAAGCGCATAACTACAAATATGAAGCTGGGGGTGCTGCAGTGCTTGGGTCCATTCAGCCTCAGCCAATCGAAAACAACCCAGATGGCACACTGGATTTCGATAAACTAAAAGCCGCAATCAAACCCGATGATAGCCATTTTGCTCGTACTAAATTACTAAGCCTAGAAAACACCATCAATGGCAAAGTGCTTCCATTGTCTTACCTAGCACAAGCCCGTGAGTTTGTTGATCAACACGGCCTTTTACTCCACCTTGATGGAGCGAGAGCTTACAACGCGGCGGTTGCTCTCGATGTGGATATAAAAGAGATCGCCAAACACTTTGACTCAATGACAATCTGTCTGTCAAAGGGCCTTTCTGCACCTATTGGCTCATTGCTTCTTGGCAGCAAAGCTTATATCGCTAAGGCTCGCCGATTACGCAAAATGGTCGGCGGTGGTATGCGTCAGGCTGGTATTCTTGCTGCGGCAGGCAAACTGGCATTGACAGAGCAAGTAGAGCAACTCAAAGTTGACCACGCTAACGCGAAGCTTCTGGCGACAGAATTAAGTCAGCTTCAAGGCTTCCACGTCAACCCTGATTTCGTTCAGACTAATATTGTCTTTGCTAAGCTAGACGACAACGTCGATATCCACGCCATTGCAAGTAAATTGAGTGAAGATGGCATTACCATTTCACCAGGAAACCCAATACGCTTTGTAACTCATAAAGACGTTTCTAAATCTGACATTAAGTTGCTTGTCGATAAGTTAAAAACATATTTATAGTTTTAACCATAACTCTCTCTAAAAGCCAGTTACGAACGATGTGACTGGCTTTTTTATTAAGCATACGGCACTGCTCAACCAAGAGTTTTTCATTTCCATCTCTCCAAGAGTCCATTCTCAGCCACTTCCCCATCAGTATGACATGTAGTAAATGCTCGTACCATTTATGATGTTTTACAGTTAATGACTCTTCAATAAAGGTTTCTATGGATAAAATATATTCTCCTAGATAAAGAAACTTATCCAATCACTCCCTACTAATAATTTAATTCTTTAATAAGCATAAATTTTTGACATGTTTAAAACAAAAGAACACAGACGATAAAAACGTTAATTTTAAGCATGCGATTTTTAACGTTTTTGCCGAGGATATTTAGAATAAAAACACTAAGTTAACCTTCCATTTAAGCTTTATGAAGTCCAGCAATTATTTATGAAATAATATTAATTACTGCTTCTAGTTCCATCTTGAAAAGTTGCCTTTTTTCTCCTCTAAAAAAACCTTCTAAATTGAAAATGGATAGCCTGAAAAATAAGTTCCTTATTGAAGTTACTTTCAGGTTTCAACATAGGGTTGAATAAAAAGGAAATGTGCAATGAGCATAAAATACAATTGTCAGTTGGGTAAAAAAGGCATTTTAAAACCATTGTCTGCAATTATCGCACTCAGTTTAGGAACAGTTAGCATGGATGTATACGCTGCGCCATCGGCTGCAACTTTGGACTGGAATATGACTAGCGTGAAGAGCCAGTCATTTGTTGAGATTAACGGAGAAGCAGGCCAGCAATCTTACAAAAAGACCGTGGTAAGAAATGACCAAGTAACTTTCCCAGTAGAATGGGATGTTTGGTACAACAGCGGAACACCAGCAACAGAATGGCAAGTTCGCATAAATGATGAGGTCATCTTTTCTGAAGCGATCAATGGCCCTACAGGCTCTGCTTTTTCAGGCGAAACGCAAGTACAAATAGATAAAGCAGGCCAATACGACATGACCGTTAATATTTGTGACGCTAACGGGGAGTGCTCAACTTCACCTGTCCACGCTGTTTCGGTGACAGATACTGATGGCAAAGGCATGGCGCCACTGGAAATGAACGTCGACGGCAATAACCAATCTTTTCCCCCACAGCCAGATGGTACGGTTGTAGGGACCTATTTTGTCGAATGGAGCCAATATGACCGCAAGTTCACGGTGGATAACATCCCAGCGGACAATCTAACGCATATCATATATGGATTTGTTCCAATATGTGGCCCTAATGATTCGTTAACCGACCCGAACTCGCAAAGAGCCCTGCAACTGGCTTGTGGTGATTCTCAGGATTATGAAGTTGTGGTTCATGACCAATGGGGCGCATTTGGTTCAAACTTGCCGGGTACTGCGGATTCATCTATCAAAGGCACTTACGGTCAGATGATGGCATTAAAGCAGCGTTACCCAGACCTAAAAATTCTTCCTTCGATTGGTGGCTGGACATTGTCCGACCCGTTCTTTGGCTTCACCGATAAAAAGAATCGCGATACCTTCGTCGCCTCAGTGAAAGAATTTCTTCTGACATGGAAATTTTACGATGGCGTTGACATTGACTGGGAGTACCCAGGCGGAACCGGTGCGAACCCAGATCTAGGTGACCCAGAAAATGACGGTCCTGCCTACGTTGCACTGATGAGAGAGCTTCGTCAAATGTTGGATGAGCTGTCTGCAGAGACAGGTCGAACCTATGAGCTAACTTCTGCTATTGGCGCAGGCTGGGACAAAATAGAAGACGTTGATTACCCTGATGCCACTCAATACATGGATTACCTCTTCGTTATGACATATGACTTCTATGGAGCATGGGACAATAACCTCGGTCATCAGGCCGCACTATATTGTGGTTCTCACGTCTCTTCAGCCCAGTGTGAAGGAACGTTAACGCCGGACGACGGCCCTGAATACACAACCGATAATGCAGCTAAAGAGCTACTTAAACAAGGCGTATCGCCAAGTAAGTTAGTACTGGGGGCAGCCATGTACGGTCGAGGCTGGAAAGGGGTTACTCGCGATAGTATGTCCGATCCTGCAAACCCTATCACTGGTGTCGGTAATGGCCCCATTGCTGGCAGCTGGGAAGCAGGTGTCATTGACTATAAAGATCTTGCCAGTAATTACTTTGGCCAACCGGGCGTTGAAGAATTTTACGACGAGCCTGCAAAAGCGCCATATCTCTACAAAGAAGCGACTAGTGAAGTGATCACCTATGATGACGAACGTTCTGTTAAAGCCAAAGCTGCCTACGTACGATCTCAAGGTTTTGCAGGCTTGTTCTCTTGGGAAATCGATGCTGACAATGGCGATATCCTTAATGCCATGCAGCAAGGACTCCTTGATGGTGGAGAGCCAGGTAATCAGCCTCCGGTTGCCGATGCTGGTAATGACATCGTCATTGACACGGCTCAAAGCGTTCAACTCGATGGGTCTGGTTCACGTGACAACGATGGGAGTATTACCTCCTATCAATGGGAACAGGTTTCTGGCCCTAACTTGAGCATAACCGACCCAAATAAAGCGATCGCTACAGTGACAGTGCCAGATACAGGAACGAATGAGACTTACAGCTTCAAACTAACCGTCATGGATGATGAAAACGCAACGTCCTATGACACCATGAGTATTAAAGCTGAGTTTGGCAGTGAACCAGAAAACACACCGCCGGTTGCTGACATTAGCGGCCCAGAACAAGCTGAAGCTGGTAACAACGTTGTATTAGATGCTTCTGGCAGCAACGATGCTGATGGCGACAACCTGACTTATCAGTGGAGTTCATCTGATGTCACGCTCATTGAAAATGGTGACAACGCAAGCTTTATCGCTCCTGAGTTTACGCAAGATACCCATGTCACTGTCTCTGTCACGGTTTCAGATGGCAAGGCTTCTGATACGGCCAGCTTATCTATTCTGGTAAAAGCGAGTGATGACGGTAACCCTGGCGAGTACCCACAATATGTTGAAGGAACTCCGTACGAAGCTGGAGACCGCGTGACTAATGTAGGAGAAAACTACGAGTGTAAACCTTACCCATACTCAGGTTGGTGTTCAGGCGCGGCTTGGGCATATGCCCCAGGAACGGGCTCAGCTTGGAGTGACGCTTGGATTAAGCTCTAACTCGGCAAGAAAAACACCCCGCAAGTGCGCAACGTAGTTCACTTAAGAGGAGCTGCGTTGCGATTAACAGGGTATCGGGTCTTTGATATTTTTACCGCCCTAGGCCGATTTGGCTTAGGGCGTTTGTCTATAAAGAGGACAGATAAATCTCCTCGAAGGCTCTTTAAGCGTTTCGGCGTGTTACCTAAAGACACCGCTTTACTCATCATTTTGAGCTGGCTGGCTATAAATTGGCAAGCGTACTTAAAGCTGATTTCATTAGGTAAGCGTCCGTGTTCAACGGCAGCTTGACTAGCCTCTCGTCTCACCAAGTTATAACCAAGTAATAACCCCCACAGCTCTTGATAGACGAGTTCGACTGTTTTGCTTCTCAACACTAAAGCGTTGTGTTGCATTGAGCTCTTGATGTCACGATAACCTAATTCGATTTCCCATCTTTCATGATAAAGCTCTGCCACAGATTGAGCGTCATACTGCTCTCTAGGAAGCGAGGTAAACACCGTTTTGGATTTACCTTGAACCTCATAAGTGACGGCTCTGACTGTCCATTTTTCTGGAAGACGAGGATTCTTTTTACGAGCTTGCGGTGAGACCTTCATCTCCACAAGCATGTCACTGCTTTCTTTATCATCCAGTAGAGTATATTTGACTCCTTTCTTTGCAGGGAGAAGCCAGTGTCTATTTATTCCACTGTTTTGCAGAGAAAGGAGTAAATCTGCACCATAAAAACCTTTATCCAGTAACGTCACTGAGTTGTCTGGTAGAGCGTTGATGAAAGGCATCGCTAGAGGAATTTCACCTCGGCGATACGGGCTTATCGCCGCATCAACGATGACATGAGAGCGAACATTCATCATAGTCACAACTCTCAATACTGGATGAGGTGTTTGTCTGTTGCTAGACGTATTTCCAGAGCCAAAATGTTCCCTCAATTCTGGTGTGTCAGCCGTTCTAAAAAGAGCGCCATCGACAGCAAAAACTTGTAAGCCTTGCCATGCATCATCAGGGTATCGCTCAAGCCCCCACGTTTCCCACATTGCTTAAACAGCCATTCGGGTGCTGCTTTGCCTAAGCGTTGTCTTGCTTGGGTTAAGGCGCTCTTTGCCAATAGCTCTTCATCAGCCAAACCGTCAGCACAGACATTCATTCTTCGAGCGACTTCGGCAATGGGTTCATTGCGGAAAAAAGCCATACCCACAATCAGCCACAACACCATATCGCTCGGTAATCGGCGTCGACGGATAGTCGCTTTATCGGACAGTGAGGCTGCTTTAACTACCCACGCATCGGGAATGTGTTCAGAAAAGGTGGTGAGTTGGGCAACATCAACAGGGTTTTCTTCAAGGAAGTCGGCAAAGAAGTGTTGAATAGACATAAAAAATCGGAAACCTATAAACAGATTTCCGATTGTCTCTCATCAGAAGGATCGGTCAACCGATCCTTATCTGATCTACATTGCCCGCAAGTGCGGGGTGTTTTTATGTTCGATAAAGCACCTTAACTACGTGCCATCCGAATTTGGTTTTTACTAAATGAGGAACGAGCGTTTCACCTTGAAAACATACTTTATCGAATTGCGGAACCATTTGCCCTCGGCGAAACTCTCCCAAATCCCCACCTTTTTTGCCTGATGGACAAGTGGAATACTTCTTCGCCAATGTCTGAAACTTAGCGCCTTTCTTCAGCTGTTTGATAATGTCTTCAGCCTGTTCTTTATGCTTGACCAAAATGTGTAAAGCAGCTGCTGTATTTGCCATGTAAAACTCTTAACCTATTGGGCTTAACTATAAGGGCATATTTTAACGATTTACGGCAAGATCACCATCTCTCAGGAAAGTATCCATAAAAATTATCAAAGAGTCTGGGTTAATTGACCTATCTTAATTGAATAGCTCCACAGATCAGTTAACATCACATTTATAAAGTATCATATTTGAGAAACGTCCGTTATGGCAAAAACAATCAGTAAAGCAAATCAGTCTCAAGGCATGTTGATGTTCACTCTGACTAAAAGTGAACAACTTTTTGCTATTGGCACACTAAAGGTTCGTGAGATTGTCCCGTATCAACCGACAACTCAAATTCCCTACTCGCACCACCATGTGATTGGTACTGTTACGATTCGAGATAAAACCATTCCAGTGATTAACATGCCTGCGGCTATTGGCTTCAGACCTATACAACCGGAAGAGTATAACTCTTGTTATTTGATTGTGACAGATTGCCTAAGGACTATCGTTGCCTTTATGGTGCGGTCAATTGAAAAAATCATTGAATGTGATTGGCGCTCCATAGAACCATCTCCCCAATCTGCAGGCCGAAATGTCTTTGTGACAGGTATCACTCGTTTTGAAGATCAGATCGTTCAGATGCTCGATGTCGAACTGCTTCTGTCGAAAATCTACCCACAGTACGAATCCACAAAGATTCCAATGTTGACAGATATTGAACGTGAACGACTCAAAGCATTAAATATTTTGCTTGTCGATGATTCCTCTATTGCAAGAAAACAACTCGCTGATGCTCTTGATAGCATTAATATTTCCTATCAAATACGAAACAATGGCATTGAAGCACTTGAACTGATGAAAGAGGAAGCAGAGCGTGGGCAGCCTATTCAGCTATTAGTGAGCGATATTGAAATGCCGGGACTAGACGGTTACGAGTTGGCCTTTGAAACCCAAAGTGAGCAGCAACTGAGTAACGCTTACATCATTCTTCATACCTCACTATCGAGCGAGATCTGTGTGGACAGAGCACGCCAAGTCGGCGCACATGAAGCCCTTGAAAAGTTTAATGCTGGGGATTTAATCAAAGCTATGCTGAGAGGTGCTGCCAAGCTTGAGTCCGGAAACCCAACAGAGCGAATCGAAGTAGAAGTTTAACCTACTGGAAGTTTAGGTTTGATGAGTTTCACTGAATTCGACTTATCAAATCTATTAAATATTCGAATTTTATTGCCATTAACTCAAGCATCTCAGAAACAAATCCGCTAATCTTAAGTTAATTGGTAGTTAACGCAGAATGCTAATAAACAGATGACCGACGATTTTAAAAAATCAACCGCTAATTTAAAAAAAGCTGTCCCACTCATGATGCAAAATCACGTAGCCGCAACACCTGCTAACTACGCGCTATGGTACACCTACGTCGAAAATGCCATTCCTCAGATGAACCGTGAGCTTGAAAACATCATCGAGAATTACGGAGTATGCCCCCCGCAGCTGGTGAAATGCTCTACAACAATTATGTTGCGAGCAGAGCGGAAACAGACATAAACGACTTGCGCGCAAACATTGAAGTGCTAGTGAGTCAAGTCGCATCCTCCATGACGGATACTCTCGCGGATACCTCTCACTTTTCTCAGGTAATCGATAAAAGCTTTGAGAACCTAGAAAAAGTCGATGACGAAGCGATGTCCATTGATGAAGTGATGAAAGTAATTCGTCAACTGGTTGCGGAATCTAAAGATATTCGCCATTCGACAAACTTTCTTAACAACCAACTTGAAACAGCAACCAAAGAAATAAAGAACCTAAAAACTCAGCTAGCCGAAGTCCAACAGGATGCTCTGTTTGATGGATTAACCAGTTTGTACAATCGGCGTGCCTTCGATAATGATTTAGATACCCTCTGTCGCTCAGAGCAAAAAATTTGTTTAATTCTGACTGATATCGACCACTTCAAAAATTACAACGATACTTACGGCCATCTTTTTGGCGATGCGGTTATCAAAGGCATCGCCAAACGCCTTCAGATCAGCAGTCGGGATGGTATTCATGCTTACCGATTTGGCGGTGAAGAATTTGCTTTGATTATGCCAAATAAACAACTAAGAATTGCTCGCCAATTTGCAGAGAGTTTACGGCGCTCAATCGAAAAATTATCAGTGAAAGACCGTCGTTCTGGCAAGCAGGTGGGAAATATCACCGCATCCTTTGGGGTTGCTGAATTACAACCCGGTGAAATGCCACACTCAATCATCGAGCGAGCGGACAAACTTCTTTATGAAGCGAAGCAGCTCGGCCGCAACCGAGTAATGCCAATTTAACTTTCTGAACCACGTAAAAAGGAGCCCCATTAAATCAAGGGCTCCTTTTGGGTTGGGATGAATTTATCCATCGGAAGTGATCGCTTGAATCAACTCTTTTTGCACAGCATCCGCTTTATCATTATCAATCTGGCAAGTTCCAGCGGCCTTATGTCCACCCCCGCCATACTTTAGCATTAGCTCACCCACATTCGTTTTTGAGCTTCTGTCAAATATCGATTTACCCGTAGCAAATACAATATTCTGTTTTTGAAATCCCCACATTTTATGAATTGAGATATTACACTGAGGGTATAAGGCATATATCATGAATCGATTACCAGCGAAGATTGTTTCTTCTCCAGTAAGATCGAGAAACACTAAATTGTCATACACTGTGGCACAACGCTGGATCTGCTCTTTGAATAAGTTCTCGTGCTCTTTATAAAGATCAATACGTTCTTTGACATCAGGATGCTCAAGGATTTCTTCTATCGAGTGAGAAGTACAATACTCAATCAAATCCATCATCAGGTTGTAGTTTGAAATTCTGAAATTTCTAAAGCGCCCTAAACCTGTTCTAGCATCCATCAAAAAATTAAGTAGATTCCAACCTGTTGAGTCGAGAACTTCATCTCGGCTAAACTGCGCCGAATCACCTTTATCAACTGCCTCCATCATTGCTAGCCAGTCAGAGGGAAAAGTCTCTTCTCCACCATAGTACTCCCAAACAACACGAGCCGCGGAGGGGGCATTTGGGTCAATAATATGATTTGATCGATCTCCTTGATTGCGAATCATTTCCGACAGGTGATGGTCAAACACAAGGTGAGCCTGCTCAACATAGGGAAGATTCGTGACAATATCTTGAGGGGTAATATCTATAATGCCATCTTGCATGTCTTTTGGATGAACAAACTTAATATCATCAATAAGGTCAAGTTGCTTAAGAAGTACGGCACACACTAGTCCGTCAAAATCACTTCGTGTCACTAAACGATGTTTCTGTTTCGACATCTTAATATCCTTATCTTTTAACAGCACAAAGTACTTCATCTGAATAACTGGTACTGTTACTTCAACAGTCGTTTCATAGATAGGCGCTATGAGTACATTTTTAATTTTAGACACCTTCGATCTTTTAACAAACTTAAGGCAATGTTTTTTATCTACTCTTCTAAACTAAGTGCGCCACTAACTGATTATGATGGGAAAATAAAATGAAGGAAGTCACTTGGGGTCTGATATTAACCGCTATCATCACACTTGCAGGTTGTGCTGCTGAACCGGACAAATATGAGGTAAAAGGTTACACCTCTATCGCTAACCCTGCGTCAGTCTACTGCGTTCAGCAAGGTGGAAAGCTAGAAACAGTGAGCGAAAACGAGCAACGTATCACGTATTGTGTCCTTAGCTCAGAGAAGCGAGTCGAGGAATGGGAATACTATCGCCAGAACCATCATTCACCTGCATCTTGATTCTCTAAGTTGACTGCATGGCGGCCATTTCTGGGTCCAAATGCCTATTTAGCCAAGTAAGGTTATGATGAAAGCGAGCCAATGATGAACGTAATGTTGCTCCATCCACGTCGGAGGTTGTACTGAGTACAATCTCTTTCAAGATAGTTAACTTTTCCTGCACCTCGTCTGAAAGTTTAAGTGCATCTAATTGCGAAAGTGAGCGAAGCGCTAACTCCGCCGGTAAACATCGAACTCCTTCTAGAGGTCTTCGAAAAGCATTGTTGGTCGCCCCCTCTAAATACACTCGATAGGTCGTCAGTTCATCGACCAGCAGAAATGCTTCAGCATTGCCTTCTCGGTGCGGGTACTCGACACTACAATGGTGACGAATATCCATATCTATCTTTATGTCCAATCCCGCACTATTGCAGCGCTGTTTAAGTGCGCGAAGTAGCCCTTGCTCATCCATTAATTGCTGAACTTCAAAGATACGCTTCAAATGATAATCGTTAGACACCAAGGTAATGTCGATTGGCTGACGATTCAGCCCCATTTGCTGTAGTTTCAGCGCGACATTGTGAATATTTTGTACTGTGTTTTGCGATTCACTTTCCAAAATAATATGGCTTTCTTTCAGACGAATCTGAGATGCGCTTTGGTGGTTAAAATACTCTCTCATTGCCACAGCTTCAGAAACGGTTTGTCCTGGGGTTACACCACCACAAAATACTAAGGCAGTTTCATCAGCGTTAAGAGAACTGAGTAATGCGGGCAATGCTTCAACACGAGAGCGGCCTTCTTTTGTGAGTGTGTCGTCCACCAGCCGCTTACCAAGAACAATAACCACATTACGAATGTTCATTATTTACTCACTTCTCAATTATTAATACTAACTTGCCGAAGTCCTGTACAAACATCTTCTTTATAGATAGCGTTAGCAAGGTTAATGTTTTGTTAACTATATTTAAGTAGAGTCTGACCCACAGGCCATATCACAGGAAGTTAGTTTATGCTGTCGATTTTCGATATTTTCAAAGTCGGAGTTGGGCCATCCAGTTCCCACACCAACGGGCCAATGCTGGCCGGTTATCATTTCACGCGCTTGCTCAGTGATTCCTTATCCAAAGTGGATCGGATACAGGTTGATTTGTATGGTTCGCTATCCTTAACCGGCATAGGTCACCATACGGATCGTGCTGTGATCTTAGGACTTATGGGTAATAGGCCTGACACAATAAAAATTACCAGTGCCAAGCAAGCTTTACAACAGACACTGGATAATGAATTGTTGCTGCTGGCAGGCGCCCATACCTTAGCATTCCGCTATGAGAGTGACATTATATTTCACAGCGACAATCTACCGTTACATGAAAATGGCATGACAATTACCGCCTATGATAGCTTTGGGGCACAGCTCGCATTTGAAACTTACTATTCTATCGGAGGTGGGTTTATTGCCACAGCCGCCGAGTTGGAAAATGGCAGCAGTGAGCAGCCCGTCGATGTGCCCTATCCATTTACTTCTGCTGACGAAATGCTAAACATGGCAGAAGAGAATGGCTTCAGCCTTGGCGGCATGATTTTACAAAACGAGGTCTGCTTCTTTGACAGTGATGAAATCGATCGTAAAGCAGAACAGATCTGGAAAGTAATGACCCTTTGCATGCAACGTGGCTTTGACACTGAAGGCATTTTGGAAGGTGGACTCAATGTCACACGACGTGCACCTAACTTATTGAAAAAGCTTGAAGCTAACGAAGCGATTGAAAATGATCCTATGGAAATCATGGACTGGATTAACCTCTTCGCCTTCGCTGTCAGTGAAGAGAATGCGGCAGGTGGCCAAGTAGTTACCTCTCCAACGAATGGCGCGGCAGGGGTTATTCCCGCTGTACTCATGTATTACCATCGCTTTATTAAAGAACTCGACCTTAAACAAATCAAAGACTTTTTAGCTGTCGCTGGCGCAATTGGTATTTTGTACAAAACAAATGCGTCGATATCTGGCGCTGAAGTAGGCTGTCAGGGCGAAGTCGGTGTTTCGTCATCAATGGCCGCAGCTGGCTTAACCGCACTCAGAGGTGGCAGTAACGAACAGATCTGTATCGCAGCTGAGATTGCAATGGAGCATTCGTTAGGCATGACTTGTGATCCCATTGGTGGGCTTGTTCAAGTGCCATGTATCGAACGTAATGCAATGGGGGCGATGAAGGCCATCAATGCCTCACGAATGGCACTAAAAAGAACCAGCAAATGTCTTATTTCTTTAGATAAAGTTATCGCAACTATGTATCAAACAGGTAAAGACATGAATAAAAAATACCGTGAAACATCTCTTGGCGGGCTGGCGGTCATTCACATGGCTCCACCCTGTGAATAATCCAAGCTACTTGTTATCCAATTGGAAAATTGGGTAGCAAGCGGATTACTCGGGTCGTGTTGAAGTAAATAGTGCCCATCTCGACTGGGCACTATTTTATCACTGATTCTCACTAAACTGCCCTGAATAAGATGCTCCTCTACTAGTAGCTCTTTGACCAGCAAAATACCTAGCCCTGATACTGCCGCTTCAATTGAGAGAAGCGAATGATCAAATTGTATTGCAGGCTCCACAATACGACCTGTGAAATGATGATAATCGAACCAGTACTGCCAGTTTTCCTGATAACCCGTAGTGGCTATTTTCTCACTATTCGCTAGCTCATCTAGTGTCTGTATGGAGTTGGATACCACCAATCTTGGTGCTGCAACCAGTACCCAGTTTTCTTCTGTTAAAGCAACGACATCTCCCTCACCCATGGGCTTCGGGCCATTAATGATTTCAATATCCGCAACTTTACTGCCATTGGGATAAGCATTTGACGAAGTAGATATCTTTAGCTCGATATTCGGGTGGTCACGGCGAAAGTCTTCAAGGCGGGGGATTAACCACTGAAAGCAAAAACTTTGCGCAATACTCAAGTTCAACCTGTGACGCTTTTTCCGTTGAAACAGCTGCTCTGTTCCAACAGAGAGTGACTCAAACATTTGAGTCAGCAAAGGTAAGTAGTACTGCGCGTCTTCAGTTAGTTGGAGCTTCGACCCTCTACGTTCAAATAAAGTAGCCTCTAGATAGCTTTCAAGCTGTTTAACGTGTTGACTCACTGCGGCACGAGTGACATTGAGTTCATCCGCCGCCTTGGTCAAACTTTGTAATCGGGCAGCGGATTCAAAAGCTTTTAAAGCATTAAGAGGAGGTATAAAACGCATAGATTGGCAAGTTAATGTTAAAGCGACAAGCATGGCAATTCTGTGTGACAGAGATATTACTTCACCTTGTCTGCTTTACCGGCGGCACCAGCAAGCTTTGATAGCCATTTATCCCAAAAAATTGGTGATTGCTCGTTATCTTCCGCTTCTTCTTTTCGTCTCACTGCATTTCTGACTAACATTGCACCTATCCAACGAATAGGTTCCGAAGGGAACAGACCAAGTGGTCCTTGCGCTAAACCACTTCGTGTCCAATCATTGTTTTCTCCAAGTACAAGCGAAGATAAAATTTTTCCTCCTATCCGAGTTTGAGCAACACCGTTACCGGAATAGCCAAAACCGTAGAAGATGTTTGCTTGACCTTCTAATCGACCAAAGAAAGGTAAACCTGTCACAGACCGATCAGATCCCCCCGTCCAGTTATACGCGAACTTAACCCCTTTGAACTGAGGAAATAACCGAGCGAATGATCGTGCCAATAAAGGCAAATATCGAGTTGGTTGATTGAACATCTTATCCACTTGATTGGCATAAGAAAAACGATTCCCCCCCTTGCCTAGCATCAACCTCCCTTCTTGGGTATCACGATAGTAATGGACGAAAATACGTGAATCGACCACCGCAGCCCCTCTGTCAATTCCACATTCATTAAGTTGCGATTCGATAGGGTCCGTAATGACCATGTCAGAGGAAACCACGACAATACTGCGTTTCAACTGTTTAAAGTGCTTAACCATCCAAGCATTAAGCCCTAATACCACTTTATCTGCTGTGATAGTCCCATTAGGCGTCTCTATCAGGGCTGGATGACCAAAATTAAGTACTTTCATGGGTGTATTTTCAAAGACTTGGACCCCCATTTCTATCGCGACTCGCCTTAGCCCCCTTACCAATAAAGCTGGTTGCACACTGCCAGCAGCAGGTGAATAGAAGCCTTCCAAGTGTCGATGTGAGCCCGCTAATCTCGCAATATCTTCAGGACAACATGACTGCCAGCTATTGATATTTAATCGGCTCAACTCTTCCACTATGGGACTCATCGAGTCTTTTTGAGCAGTATTGGTTGCCGTGTAGTAAGCACCATGACGACGAAGCTCGGCATCAATATGATGTTGATGGCAAAACGCTTCAATCTCATATATCGCTGCTTCGGATTCTTTGACTAACCTTTTAGCTTCATCCTCCCCAAACAACCGCTTCATCGTTGGGAATTTCGTTGACCAAGTCAACATACAGCCACCATTCGCGCCTGAAGCTCCACTACCGCACAGACCTTTATCAATCACTGCAATAGATAATTTAGGCTGCTGCTCTTTAAGGATGATGGCCGTCCAAAGGCCTGTATAACCACCACCAACAATAGCAACATCCACTTGAATATCATCCATTAAGGTAGTGGTATTCAGCGGCTGTTCTCGCTCCAAAGCTTGCTTAAACCAAAATGAGGGATGTTGTGACATGATTGAATACCTGTTGTTTTCGATATTCAAAATGTAATCGGATCCGTTTGATGTACATAGCGAGGATATCTGACGCTTAGCGTCAACATAACTAACGCAATGAAAAAAGCGCAGACTATTCTGCGCTTCTTGTACTTGAGCTCACTCTGGTTATATTTTATCTGACACCGCCAGAATAGCGGACAAGGTGTCCTCACCGAATTTCACACTTCTTTCCGGCGACCAGCCATAAAGTGGATCTGGATAATCATTGTTGTCCTTAAACGGCATTTCAACAGTGTAAGACAAGCACTTAAATTGCTCCGCTACCCAGTTAGAGCCGACTGTTAGATTAGCCTTGCCTGGTTCATCTTTGTCATAACCAAACTCATCTTGGAACTCAGGTGTCACTGTGTGTAGCGCCTGTTTAAATGCAACTTCCAGTGAAGCCAGTCGCTCGTCATAAGAAGGGATGCCCTCTGAACCAGCAACAAAGTTGTAAGGAATAGCTTCATCACCGTGTATATCAAGGAACATATCCACGCCAATTTCAAGCATCTTATCTCTTACAAGAAGGACTTCAGGGCTCTTCTCCATACTTGGAGATTGCCATTCACGATTCAGGTTTACACCCACCGCATTGCAGCGTAAATGCCCGCGAATACTACCATCAGGGTTCATATTTGGCACAACGTACAGCACCGCTTTTTCCAGCAAAGCACGCGCTGCCGTATCTTCGTCATCAATAAGGCGTTGGATCATACCCTCCATAAACCATTCAGCCATGGTTTCACCCGGGTGCTGTCTCGCAATCACCCATATCTTTTTCTTACCATCACTAGGCTCACCAAAAGTCAGCAAACTCATATCATTACCATCAAGAGTATGACCTAATGTTTCTAAGTTGCAGTGATGGGCACTTTGGGCAGCATGCAGTAAATCTTGATGGCGATCGTAGCTATAAGGTGCAAAGTAGGCAAAATAGACAGATCCGTGCTCCGGAATCAGCGTAAAGCTCAGCGTATCACCATCAAATTCTGCTGGAATACGAAACCACTCTTCTCGGTCATACGACGCAACAACATCATAGTCTTTCCAACCTTCTGGATAAGCGGAGTTTTTCAGGTCAACAATCTGAATCGAGTGTGACTGCTCTGCTTCGGTTTCCAAACGAAAATGGAACCACTGATAAAACTCAGACTGATTATCATTAGGAATCTTAAGCTGAATTGCGTCTTTATTATCCGCGTTGACGACTTCAATACTACCACTTTCGAAATTGCTGAAGATCTTCATTGAGTTACTTTCCTTATCAATAAAAACAACTTTATAAACAGGCTAACACAAAGGTTAGTACGCAAAAATGAAATTGCAGACTCCTGACAAAAGGCTTGCAAATCGTGCTTATCCAGCGCAAACGTTTTAGATCAATTTCATTATAAAAAGTTATGCGAAATTTAGAAAAAATCGTGCATGGATTATGTTTTCTGCGATAATTGTTTCAATTTATAACAAACCAAAAATGATATAATTATCAGACATTAATTCTATATCACACAATTATGCGAGACTATTATGTGGAACAAACTCAATAAATCAATGATGTTCTGCCAAGCAATGTTTGGCTTATCATTCTACGGTGTGATGGTTATCTTGACCCGATTCTTCTTAGAAGATCTAGGGTACAGTGAAGCCGACACCATGATGGTTGTCGGGGCTTTCTCTTCTATTGGCCCACTTTTCGCCATTGCGGGTGGGTTCATAGCGGATAAATTCCTCGGCGCCTATCGTTCGTTGACCATTGCTTACGGTACATTCGCAATAGGATACACCTTACTCGTTTTAGGTGCTTCCACCACGAATGTTCCGATGAGCTTAATCGGTATTGCCTTGGCTAGCTATGCCCGTGGGTTGATGTCTCCTTCTTATCCCAGTCTTTACAAGCGCACTTTTTCAACAGAAGAAGACTTCGAAAACGGCTACCCAGTCAACTATTCTGTTAACAATGTAGGCGCTCTGCTCGGTCAATATCTATTCCCTATGTTTGTGTTAGCGATAGGTTTCCACGGTAGCTTTATGCTCTCAGCAGTAATGGCTGGCTTTGCTTTTATCATCTTAGTTATCTTCAACAAACAATTAGTTGGCGTGGGTGCCGATATTGACCAGACCCCTGTCAGCATAAAAAATTGGCTCTCTTTCTTTGCGTTATCTGCCTCGATGGTTGGCTTGGTGTTTTTCATGTTCTCGAACATGGCTATCGGTAAAAACATCGTTTACGCCATTGGCGCAGCCGCGATTCTGTACTTCATTACTCTCATGATTAAGTCTGGCAAGTCGGACGCACTGAAAATGGGCACGATTCTGATCATGACAGTGCTGACAACCTGTTTCTTTGTTTACTATGGCCAGATGATGACATCGATGACGATGGTCACCATCAATACGATGCGTGGTGATTTGTTCAATATCATCCCTATTGCCCCTGAAGCCTCAATGGCAATGAACCCGCTTTGGTGTATCGTCGCAGGCCCGGTGATTGCCATGGCATTCTCTTCACTCGAGAAAAAAGGGATTAACTTCTCTACCGCGACAAAGATTGGTTTTGCCTTTATCTTCACTGCTATTGCCTTTGGTATCTTAACGATGGCGGTAATGAATATCGGTGAAGACGTAGTGATCCGCCCTGAAATCTTCCTGGCAATTCACTTCTTCCAAGCGTTTGCAGAAGTCATCGTCGGTAGCTTAGTCGTTGCCTTTATTCTATCGGTGGCTCCTAAACATATTGAAGGCTTCTCGGTGTCTTTGTTTTCCGTCGCAATGGCACTGAGTGGAATTGTTGGTGCGGTTTTCTCTACTTCTATAGCGCTCGAAAAAGGCCAAGAACTGACCCAAGAGATTGTTCAAACGGTTTACGGTGATTACTTCCAACTGCTGACTGTATTAGCTGTCTTAATGGTCGTCATCGCACTAGTCTCTTCATTCATTATTCGCAAGATGCTCGATGCGGCGCATGCTGACGAGCAACCCACAATGGTGGAAGTGGAAAGCTAATAATCCAGAAATACATATAAAAAGCCCCAGCGAGGAAATCATTGGGGCTTTTACTCGCTGCAGGCTAGAGGTTTAGCTCTCATCGATTTTCGTCGTAAAGAGAATAATACAAAGCATGTTGATTAGCGCAATTAGGCTACCGTCAAAACCAATCCAACTAAAATCAATATTGTTCCTATCAGTCGGGTCATTAAGAATTTTTCTGATAGCCAAATGATCCCAAAAACCATACCGAACACAATACTCAGTTGACGCAAGGCAACAACATAACTGACGTTTTCTGTCATTGTCATGGCATATAGCACTAACCCATAAGTTGTTGACATCATTGTGCCAGCTAATGCTGAAGGCTTTTTAATCGCCCAGGCCTGTTTAAAATCGTCACCCTTTCGTGCAATAAGCAAATAGAGGGTGATGCAAAGCGCAATAGACCAAAACTGTATACCAAGATAGAAAATAGCAGAACTTCTGTCACTAACCACGTTTTGAAATGTACTGGCTAAAAGCAGCAAGGCTTCTTTATCAAGAATGGAATAACCTGTGGTTCCAAAAGCGGCAATCAATGCCCATAGAACCCCCACGTTGAGATAATCTCTAATATTGAACTGACTAAATGACTCTAAAGGCACAAATAAACAGCCAAGAGTGATCAACGTAAAGCCAATCCAGCTGTTGATGCTCAGCTCATAGCCCAATACAACGGTTACTAATCCAACCATCAAAACAGGCAGTGCTCGTGCGATAGGATAAATCACGCCGATATCCGCCTGCTTGTAAGCAAAACCAAGTCCCAGCAGATAAATCATCTGCGCAATACCGCTGACAATCAGGATTAGCCAAAACGTCGTCGGAAAGAAAGTCATATCAACTTGGTTAAGATACCAAATCACATAAGGAGTCAGTAGTATTGCGGCGGCTGAACTACTGGCGAGAAAAAATGCGGGCCCTGAAGCCTTGTTGCTTTTACTAAGCAGATTCCAACCAGCGTGAAGGAAAGCGGAGATCACGACCAGTGTGATGGCCCAAAGTGACATAGAAAATCCTTGTGAAAAAAGGCTTCCTGTCGGAAGCCCATCCATAGTAAAGAGCAGGTTAACGGTTTAGCTCAGCAAGGGATTCAATACTGATAGCATCATGACGCCAGTATTCAATGTCACAATCAATAAGCTCTCCATGCTGGTTATAGTTAATACGCTCAACCACCATTGCAGGCGTACCTGAGGTCGCTCTCAATGCTTGTGCGGTATCGCCAAGCAAACTGCTGGTACTGATTCGGTATCTGATCTTTTGATACACCATGCCAAAGTGATCACGATAAATATCCGTGAGTGACTGAGACAAGTCAAAATCGAGTAGGTTCGGAAAACATTCAGGGCGAATGTAGTTAGTCACAAACACGACTGGGCGACCTTCTAAGTAACGCACTCTATCTACCTTGTATACATCGGAAAAAGGCTGAAGCCCAAGTAAACTCGCTGCCTGCTTATTAGCCAAAATGCCTTTGGCGGCAACCAGCTCCGTCAGAGGTGTTCGCTTCTGTGATAAGGCCATATTAGTAAAGTTCAGTGTTTGCGTCGGATCGTATCTAAGTGGCTCTGGAGATATAAACCAACCTCGACGATCTTCTCGGTAAATACGACCTTCTGATTCCAGTAGTGACAGCGCCTCGCGTAAAGTCACACGGGTTGTATCAAAGGATTCTGCTAACTTGCGCTCTGCGGGTAATTTTTGTCTAGGTGACAAAAGACCTGATTCTATTTGTTCAACAATGGAATCTTTAATTTTTACGTACTGCACTCGTTGTCCTTACCTTCTGCGCCACGCTTGCGTTCTATTTTCCAACCATTTCCCTAACGTCATGTGCACCAATTTTGCCACAGCAGCAGAAATCATAATCATGACTGCCATCGCAGCAGCTGCGCCTGTTTGCCCAGCATCATCCATATTTAGTACAGATACTGAAGCAGGAATGGTTTCAGTTGAATAAATGAATACTACCGCAGAAGTGGTCGTTAATGCATTAATAAACAGATAGGTAGCGATATCTAACGTTGCAGGAACACACACTGGCAAAGTCACTTTGAAGAACAATTTGTACTGAGGCAGCTTCACCGAGGCCGCCGTGGCTTCAATCTCTGCAGGGATTTGCTTTAGTGCCGTCAAGGCAGTCATATGCCCGACCGTGTAGTAATGCACAACCGTATTAATCACCAAAAATGCCATCGTACCGTAAAGAAAACTCAGAGGATTGTTGGAGTCATTAAAATAGAAGATGTAACCCAAGCCGAGCACCATACCAGGAACCGCCATAGGTACCACACTTAACATTTGCATTGCCTGCCGAATAGGTGCAAACGCTCGACCTTTTTCGATGCAGTAAGCTCCGACAAAAATCAGTGCAGTACCAATAATCGCAGCCCATGTAGCCAAAGACAATGAGTTAAAATAAGGTTGCCATCCGTAAGTACTCATCTCGGCAAAATTATAGTTATTTAACGTCAATGCTTTATTCCATGGCCAGAAGGTAACTAATGATCCATACACCGCCATACCAAGCACGGCAAGCACAGCTAATGAAATGACTGAGCAATAAACAAAACAAGCGCCATCGCGCAGAGTGTTTGGCTCCGGCTGATAAGGCACAGAGCGAGTATCAAACAAACTCTTTTGCTTCTTCTGTACCCAACGGTCAGCAACAAACGCTAATAAAGCAGGGATTAACAACAAGATGCTGGTCACCGCCCCCATCGAAAAGTTCTGCTGTCCTACCACTTGCTTAAAAATATCAGTCGCAAGGACGTTGTAACTCCCTCCAATGACTTTCGGCACACCGAAATCGCAAACCACCAAAGTAAATACAACGATAAGCGTGCTTATCAAACCATATTTGGCAGCAGGTAATGTCACCACAAAAAAGGTTTTCAGTGGCGATGTTTTAAGCGCCCGCGCGGCTTCATAAAGACGCGCGTCAGACGTTCTGAGTGAGGTGGTTAATATCATCAGCGCATGAGGAAACGTCCAGAAGATCAAGCCTAGAGAGATACCAATCAAACCATAAACCGAGTGCCCACCGAGGATTTCTTTGGCAATACCTTGATTACCAAACAAGAAGATCAAACTAATTGCAGGTAATAACGACGGAGCAAGAATCGGCGCCGCCCCCAACACATGAAACATGGCTTTAAATGGCATACAGGAGCGTGTCAACGCATAGGCATAGCCAAATGCCAATATCCCGACAACGCCAGTCACCAGAATGCCGACTGTGAACGTATTACCCAAAGACTGCCACAAACTTGCTTGGGAAAAATAATTAGCAAAATTGGCTAAACCAACAAACTCCCCTTCCGCACCTTGAACGCTTTTTTCCAGCATTGCCCACAAGGGCATGACGATAAAAAGCACCAATAGTGTGAAAAGAAAAGCAAGTAAACCAAATAAGACGACATTGTCGCGGCTTACTCGTTTTAACAGGCCAGCGGGCCGAGCTTTAAGGGCATTCATCGTCGGGCTATTCATTGTGTTACTTTCCATTAATCTATCCCTAAGCCGCAATCGCTTTATCACCCGTAGGGCTCATCACTGGGTAGGCTCTTGCCCCATGCTCAGCAAATTGAATGTAGCGAATATCACCAATTCGAAGTTTCATGTTTTGCGCTTGCTCCCCAGACACATCAATAAAGATGGGCTGTGCATGTTTGTCATGCTGCAACTCACACTCATATCGCCAGAAAGCCCCTAGAAATTCATAGGTACGAATACGCACCGGCAACGCATTTTTAACCTCATCAGAGAAGCGAATATTCTCTGGACGGATAGCTAAATCAAAGTGATCACCACGAACCAAATCACGATTTTCCAATATCGGCGCTTCAATCAATGACTCTGCAATTCTAAGCTGGCTGTCAGTTGCAACGGAAGCGTTGATAAAGTTCATGCTACCAACAAACTCCGCGACAAATCTGGTGGCTGGCTGTTGATAGATCTCTTGTGGCGTTCCAACTTGTTCAATAACACCATGATTCATAACAACAATACGATCAGCCATGGTTAGCGCCTCATCCTGATCATGGGTCACCATAATCGTGGTAATTCCCAGCTTACGTTGGAGCTTGCAAATCTCATCGCGAAGGTGCACTCGAACCTTAGCATCCAAAGCTGATAAAGGTTCATCAAGAAGCAGCAATCCTGGAGATAAAGCCAATGCACGAGCAAGCGCAACACGCTGCTGCTGTCCTCCAGAAAGTTGGTTTGGGTACTTTTGTCCTGATGTTGCTAGCCCTATCATATCAAGCCAGCAATCCACTTTTTCTAAGGCTTCCTGATTCGTCATCCCCTGATTCTTCAAACCAATGGCAATATTTTCTTGGACGGTTAAATTGGGGAATAAGGCATAGGATTGGAAAACGATACCAAAGTCGCGCTTCTCTGGGGGGAGAAAAGTCGTCTCCTCACCATGTTGAGATATGGAGCCAGAAGTCGGTAAATCGAGACCAGCAATGGCTCTTAGTAAGGTCGTTTTTCCACAACCGGATGGCCCAAGGAAACAAACAAACTCACCTTTTTCAATGGATAGCGAAATTTGTTTTAGTGCTGTGAACTGTCCGAATTGCTTCACAACATTTTCAATCTGTAGATAAGGTTGGTTAGTTGGCATAACACACACTCCAAATGGTATATACCAACTGTAAATATGGTTTATTTCAGGCACATTACAAATTTATAGAGCAAAGATGACAAAAAAATGAATAAGAGATTCATATATCCAACACCGCTAGTGCTATTGGATACCAGCCTCTTGTGTAACTTTTTATCTGCTCACGCCAATATTGATAAAAATACCTTTAGCTGATTAGAAAACAAAAGGGAGAACCTAAGTTCTCCCTATGGATTAACCAAATTGTGTATCACTAATTACGATTTTGGCTCAGACTTTGCGTCAAATTTCGCAGACCAAGTAGCCAAGATATCAGCTCGCTTGCTACCCATTTGCGCAAAATCCATCTCCGCCATATTTTCTTGTACATTCGGGAAGTTGGACACTGTTGCTTTCACTTCTTTATGACCAACCACTGGGTACATTTCTACGTACAGTTCATTAGCACTCTTAGAAATGGACCAGTCAACCACACGTTTCGCTGCGTCAGACTCTTTTACCAAACCAACCGCTTCTGATTCCCAACCAATACCTTTAGGCGTAATCACCGCAAGTGGCGCACCTTGAGTTTTCAGCTTAGCGCCACGACTTGCCATTGAGATACCAATCGCCACTTCTCCCATACCTGCTTGAACACAAGGTTTAGAGCCTGAATGCGTGTAATGAGCAATATTTTTATCCAGTGCTTTCATGTAATTCCAGCCCTGGTCCTCACCCATGCTTTGAAGCCACGCTGACACCTGCATATATCCAGTACCAGATGACGCTGGGTTTGGCATTGCAATATGGCCTTTGTAAACCGGATCCGTCAGATCTTCCCATGACGATGGTTTAGGTAGGTTCAACTGTTTTGCCACAGCTTCATTGAAACAAACTGCATTGAAATATGCGTCATTACCGAACCAAGCTTGATTCGACTGAGGGTCGTTGAGGTTGGCATGTAGAGACTCAGCACCTTTTGGTGTATATGGCTTAAGCAAGCCTTGCTCTTTCAGCAATGCCATTGAAGAGCCCGCAAGGCCCCATACGACTTCCGCCCGCGGGTTGTTTTTTTCAGCAAGGAGTTTTGCTGTCATTATACCCGTAGAGTCACGGACCCACTTAATTGTGATGTCTGGGTTTTCTTTTTCAAATGCCGATTTATATTTTGCAAGAATGTCAGTTTCAAAAGCGGTATAAACCGTCACTTCCTCAGCGGCCATCACATTAGTCGCTAGAACAGAGACAAGCGCAGCCAGCGATCCTTTCATCAAACGGTTCTTCATCATTTTCTCCAGTTAAGACTCTATCGTTTGAGACCAATTCACTTCCCTTTGGGCAAAATACATTGGTCTGTACCAGTTAATGACATACACCCTAAATTGGCTTTGTGACGATTCTATGAATAAAAAATGGCACTTTTTATAAACCTGTTCAAAAAATTCTCCTTCATCACGGACCTAATATTTTCGATATGAAAGTTTTATGAATTTCAGTTTTTGTCTATTTACTCATCGTTTCCTCGCTTGCTAGAGTAAGCTTAAATTCTGGTGTATACCAAAAAAACAAAATGGATATTAGGATGAATAACGAATACCTACTGCTTACTCCTGGACCTCTATCAACTTCTGCTACTGTTCGTCAAGCCATGCTCAAAGACTGGTGTACTTGGGATAATGATTACAACAGAGATATCGTCGAAGTGATTCGAGCGCAACTGGTGAAGTTAGCCACTCATCACAGCGGCTATACAAGCGTATTGATGCAAGGCAGTGGCACGGCGTCTGTCGAAGCAACAATAGGCAGCGTTATTAGCAAAAAAGGCAAGTTGCTGGTCATCGATAATGGAGCATATGGTGCTCGAATCGCACAAATCGCACAATATTTGGACATCCATTGCCATGTCGTTTCCCCTGGCGAAACATCACAGCCAAACTTGAACGAGGTGGAAACGGCATTGGCAACGGATCCCGATATCACACACGTTGCTGTCGTTCATTGTGAAACGACAACCGGCATGCTTAACCCAATTCAACCCCTGACTAAACTCGCGAAACAATATGGCAAAGTCGTCATCCTAGATGCAATGTCGAGTTTCGGGGGTATCCCAATGGATATTGGTGACATGGGTATCGACTTCATGATCAGCTCAGCCAATAAATGCATTCAAGGCGTACCTGGTTTTGGCTTTGTCATCGCTAAGAAGGAAGAGTTGGAAAAATGTCAGGGTCGTGCACGTTCTCTTAGCTTAGACCTCTATGACCAGTGGCACTGCATGGAAAAGAATCACGGTAAATGGCGTTTCACGTCACCAACTCATACTGTGCGTGCTTTCTACCAAGCTCTACTAGAGCTGGAACAAGAAGGTGGGATCGAAGCGAGGCACCTGCGCTACCACACCAATCAGACCACGCTGGTCGCTGGTATGCGCTCTCTTGGTTTTGAGCCTTTGCTCAACGACGAGCTTCACTCGCCAATCATTACTTCCTTCTACTCACCCACCCACGAAGATTATCAGTTTAAGACCTTTTATGAACGTCTTAAAGAACAAGGGTTTGTGATCTATCCAGGTAAAGTATCGGATGCAGATTGTTTCCGAATTGGCAACATCGGCGAAGTCTACCCACAAGACATTGAACGCCTGATTGGGGCGATAAAAAACGCCATGTACTGGCAAGAAACAGCAACGGTAGCTTAATGCCATGAGTCAATCAGTCAAACCCACTCACTTTCGTAGCGAAGGGGACGTGAACACCACCTCTGCACGACAAGCTTGGAGCGCTTCTTTGAAAGATGAGCAAACGCAAAGCTTACTTCAACGCGATAGTGATGTGTTCGTGCATCAGGCAATGTCGACCCCTTGTTTAGACGCGCTTGAAAGTGCTGAAGGCATTTATCTGCAAGACGCATCGGGCAAGAAATACATGGATTTCCATGGTAACAATGTCCACCAGTTAGGTTACGGCCACCCTCATATCATTAAAAAAGTCACGGAGCAAATAGCAAGCTTGCCATTTTCTCCTCGTCGATTCACCAATGAAACGGCCATCAAATGTGCAGAAAAGCTCACTCAAATCTGTGGCGGAGAGCTAAATCGAGTGCTCTTTGCCCCCGGTGGCACTTCGGCCATAGGAATGGCACTCAAATTAGCTCGCCATGTCACGGGAAACTTCAAGGTGGTATCACTTTGGGACTCGTTTCATGGAGCCTCGCTTGATGCCATTTCCGTTGGAGGCGAAGCTTGCTTCCGAGAAGGTATGGGGCCTTTAATGGCTGGTGTAGAACGCATTCCACCTGCTGTTTCTTATCGGGGGGCATTTCCCAATACCTCTGATGATGTTCACTA